>CAXQZJ010000108.1:0-58073 GCA_964228145.1 Alteromonadaceae bacterium
ATTTGAACAACTTAGCAACGACCTGATTGCCGTGCTTGAAAAACATCAGGCGGGTCGTGACTTGAGCTTAATGGCACTAGGCAATATTATCACTAATATCTTCCACCATCAGACCGACGCTGCCCATCGTCGACAAATGGCTGAGAAGTTTACCGAAATTTTACTCAAAAGTGTCACCAATAATTAGAAAAAAGCACGCATATGATACTGACTGAAACACCGAGGCGACAACGCGTAACCAAATTGGTGCGCTGGGGCCATTGGTTTACCTTTTTTAATATCCTTATCGCGCTAACCATCGCATCGCTTTACGTATTTAGCTCGCCCACGCCATCAACCGGTGTAGGCGTGGCTTACCTGTTTAGTAACTGGATTGGTCATATCGCCTTTTTAACCTTTATAGGCTTTGTTCTGCTGATTTTACCTCTGTGTTATTTGGTCAGTAACGTGAAAGTCGTAAAGGCCTACGCTGCCTTGATTGCCGCGTTCGGATTGGCCTTTTTGGGATTTGATGCCTTGCTCTATACCCGTCATGGCGTGCACATGAGTTTTAATGCGGCAGAGCTAGTGAAGTCAGAAACTGTTGATGTTATGCAACAGTTAGGCTGGTTGCAGTGGGGCATGTTGGTTTTATTGTTCTTTGTTTGGCTGTCTTTTCAGTTATTGCTGGCAAATGCCTTATGGAAGCGTATCGAGCGTTTTATGTTGCACCGCTATGCACAGCCTATCAGTTTGTTTTTCGTGGCCTGTTTCTTTATCAGCCATGCCACACATATCTGGGCAGATGCCAATTTGTATCAACCGATAGTCAAGCAAGATGATATGTTTCCCTTGTCCTATCCGGCCACAGCAAAAACCCTGATGTCAAAATACGGCATGTTGGATTTAACCCATTATGCCCAGCGTAAGGCATTACAGCTCGACCGCAATGTGCACAGGGTTAACTATCCGCTTAGCCCGGTTTATTGTTCCGTAAAGCAAGATGTGTCGCTGTACTATATTGCGGTCAGTGCTGAACAGGCCAACGATTTTAGTGATGTACTGGCACCCGTTGCCCCTTTTTACGACAGCAGCACCAGCGAATTACAACGTCAGTTCAGTCTGTCATATGGTTTACCCGGCTTATATCAAGGCAACATAAATCGCCCAGCGCTATTGCTGGATTTACCGGCCAAATTAGGCCTTCCGGTCAGACACAACACGGCTGACAATGAGCAATCAGCCATCTACCTATTAACACGTAACCCAGAACAAGCCCGTGAGTTAATCGCCGATAACCCGCAAGCATTGTTTTTACTCAGCAGTACAAACACCTCCGGTCAGGGCCTGCTATACAGTAATGTTACCTCCAGTGACAAAGCGCCCTACACCAGTTTAGAGGATATTTCCCCCACTCTGCTGGCATTGGCAGGCTGTCAGTCAAACCCTGCCCAGCACAGTACCGGTCAGAACGTTTTTTCACCGCAACGCAATTGGTTGGTTACCACGCAAGACGATAAAATTGTGCTGTTCTCCGACAAGCAACGAATCGATGTGGACCGCCAAGGAAACTATAGCCTTTATGATGTAAAAACCGGACAAGCCATTACGGACGATTTAAATACCTCTTTACTGAGCCAGGCGGTAAAACACCTTAGTCGATTTATCGAAAACTAACTCTCCGAGGGCAGCACCGAGCTGCCCGCGATGGACCTGCAGTGAGTGCTGATGCAAATCCAACGCGCTGGTGATAACCTTATTACCAGTGAATCTGGTTCGGGATATATTCACCAATGAAAATGGAATTCAGCCAAGCATATATGTTGGCGGTGGCCGACCAACTGGCGTTGGTGTCGACCTTTCTGGGGGGTGTGTCTGCGACGATTTTGATCACCATCGTCATCGTTAACTCATCGAAAAAATGTGTCTCTTTTCTGGTGGCTACGTCAACATTAGCTGCATGTGCCTTGTTGCTCAGCTTGATTTCTGCTTGGCGACTCACCATCGCATTACACCCCGACTTACCGGTAGATGTGGCGCAAAGCGACATCCTGATGTTATGGCGCGTCATGATTTTGGCTTACATTGTTGGCTTTGCCAGCCTAATTGCCTGCATTGGTGTTGCCGGTTGGCTTCGCTCTCGAAAAATGGGATTACTTACCACGACACTGGCCGGTGTCACTCTGGTTATATTCACCTTAACCAGTACCTTTAACTAATACCCGCCGCTGTGACAGCGGACCAAAAAAAACGCGTCCGAGACGCGTTTTTTAATTATTCAGCAATCTATGCTTGTTTTGATGCTACCCATTGATTAACAAACTCTTCCAACACATTGAGTGGAACCGGACCATTTTTCAACACCACATCATGGAACTCACGGATGTCGAATTTCTCACCCAATGTCTCACGGGCCATTTCTCTTAGTTCGAGAATTTTCAACATGCCAATTTTATATGCGGTGGCCTGAGAAGGCATTACTATGTGGCGCTCTACCATTTTAACCGCATCGGACTCGGCGTTAGGTGTATTCTCAACATAGTAGTCAATTCCTTCCTGACGCGTCCATTTCATCGCGTGAATGCCCGTATCAACAACCAAACGACATGCACGCCATAGTTCCATGGCCAATCGACCAAAGTCCGAATAAGGGTCTTGATATAATCCCATCTCTTTCGGCACTAACTCGGAATACAAGCCCCAGCCCTCTACATACGCGGTATAACCACCAAACTTACGGAACTTAGGTAATCCTTCCAACTCCTGAGCAATGGCTATTTGCATATGATGACCCGGAATACCCTCATGATAAGCTAATGCCTCAAGCTGATAGGTAGGCATGGCTTCCATGTCGTACAGGTTAGCGTAATAGATGCCAGGGCGAGACCCATCTGGCGCAGGCTGCTGATAGAAGGCTTTCCCGGCTGATTTCTCACGGAATGCCTCAACCCGTTTTACAATCATGTCCGCTTTCGGCTTAACAATAAACAACTCATCGAGTCGGGCTTTCATGTCATCAATCACTGCCACTGCCGTATCAAGATACTGCTGTTTTCCTTCTTCGGTGTTGGGCAAATAGAATTGTTTGTCGGTTTTCATAAACTGCATAAAGGCCATTAAATCGCCTTCAAATCCGACTTTTTCCTTGATTGCGCGCATTTCTTGGTGAATGCGAGCCACTTCATCCAAACCAATCTGATGAATTTGTTCTGCGGTCAAATCTGTTGTGGTGGTGCGCTTCAAGGCATTGTTGTAGAAGGTTTCACCATCGGGAAACTTCCATGCTCCATCGCGGTCATCAGCTTGCTGTTCTAACTGACCCAAATAACTGATTAACGCGGTGTACGAAGGTTGAATCGCAGTATTGAGCGCTTCGGTTGCCTCAGCAATAAGTTCAGCCTGCTGTTCATCAGTGATGTCCAAACCGCCCACTTTACGTTTGAAATCGGCCAATAAGGTCGAATCTTCGCCCTCAGTAAAAGGCGCACCTTTCAAAATATTCTTGCTTGATTCAATCACATGGGGGAAAACAAACTTGGGTGGAATAATGCCTTTGTCAGCACGAGCCTGAAGGTTTTCCTGTAATTGCGCGAATAACGCTGGGACGCCATTGAGGCGGGCAATATAGGCTTTCGCCTCTTCGACGTTAGCGATTTGATGCTGGTTAATTAAAAAAGCCGGGACCATAGAATGGGTACCGAACATTTGATTAACCGGATAGCTGTGCAATCGCCACTGAAAATCCGCGATTTGTTCTTCCAACCCGGCCTTCGCCAGGTTATAGCTGACCAGAGTTTGTGCATCTAAGGCCGACGTATCCACCAGCTCGAGTTCTGCTAAGTCTTGCTTAGCCAATTCTAAGTCTTCTAATGCCCTGGCATCGGACATATCGTCCCATTTGTCATAGTCGGTCTTGATCCCCATGTAGGTTTGGTAAATCGGACTACGGGCGATCTGACGGTCAAATACCTCATCAAACTTCGCGTTAAGCTGCTCTGAGGTCATTTGTACTTTTTCAGACTGTTGGGCTTGCTGTGTTGTTGTTTGGCTAGCCGGGTCATTTGATGCCGGTTGGCATCCAATAATAAAGCTACTGCTTATAGCAATAGCCAGTAAGGTACGTTTCATCATTCCCTGGGGTCCTCTGGTCATTTGTTATAGATATGCTGTCGCCTCATTGATGGACTCAATGAGATTGACTTTCACCATCTTAACGTAATTTGCTGCCAGAAATGAAGATGCGTAAAAAACTCACGGCGACAGCGCCCGGGATAATTCGAAACTGAACTTAGTACCTTGGCCTATTTTACTCGACACCTTGAGATCAGACCCGAGCAATGCCATCAACTTTTTGCAAATAGCTAAACCCAAACCTGCATGCAACTGTTTGTCTTTGACGCTATTGGCTGCCTGATAGCGGGCATCGAAAATAAACGCAATTTCGCTTTCGTTGATCCCCACGCCTGTATCACTTAACTCTATACGTAATCGCTGTTGGTTTACCGGTTCGATGCTGATACTTATCTGACCCCCTGCCGGCGTATGGCGAATCGCATTATCCAGTAAATTGGTTAACACTCTTTCCAACTTAGCAATGTCGGCTACCACGCGATAATTAAGTTGGTCCGGATTAACCTTGAAATCGATACCTTTTTGCTCGGTGTGGAGGAAAAATTTGGCCACCACGTCGTGAATCAACTCTCCCAGTGGAAACGGCTCCTGATTCAGTGTCACCTGGCCTCCTTGCAAGTATGACAACTCGAAAATCTGATCAATCAATTTTTTGAGGTTATTGGCATTTTTAAGAGCTGTTTGAATAAACCTTTGCCGTTCCTGATCGCTTAAAGCATGATCACTGATCGCCAAGGTCTCAATGTAGCCTTGCAAACTGGCCAATGGCGTACGCAGATCATGTGACAAGTCAGCCAACAACCGCCGACGTTGCTGATCAAGGTTTTGCAACTGACTAAATTGCTGTTGAATATGCGCCACCATGGCATCAAATCGAGCGCCTAGTTGGTCTATTTCATTATGACTGTGACTCGGCCATTGTGCTGTACGCTGCCGGGGCTGTTCAAATCCCTGTCGTTGAATAAGTGCCATCTGCTGGTTAAGACGGCGCAAGGGGGAGGTCAGCCAACGGAGCAGGATTAACCCCACCAAAAGCAGGAACAGCGTTCCCGCCGCCCCCATCCAAAGCCATTGTTGCAGGTTTTTATCATTGCTGATCGGTGCCCATACTGAGTCATAAATTTCGCCGCCAATGATCATGTACAGATAGCCTTGCAGTGCACCATCTTTGTATACTGGTGCCGCTGAAAAAATTTTTTGTCGGTCAGGGTGGCGTGGATCATCTCCGACTACTGGTAACACTTCTGCTGACTCAAGCAATTGGTGCACAGGTGCTAAATCCACAGACTGGCGTTTAACTTTTCCCTCCTCTGCAGAATAAGTCAGGATCTTGCCTTGAGGGTCGAGGTAATAAAATTCAAATGCAGGGCCGAGAATCATCAACATATGAAACAGGTTTTGCAGACCTGCATAGTCATAAACCCCTTCGGCCAAAAGAGGATTATCGTCAACTAAATGGCTTGCCAGCCCCAAATGCAATTGCTGCTCTGCTTCTAGTTGTGCCTGGTGCTGAAGGTGTGAACTGAGTAGCGTAAAACCACCAAAAATGGCTAAAAACAAGGTTACGATTAACAATGCCAATCGTTGGTAAAGGGTCAACCTCATGCTTGTGCTCCACATCCTTGGGCATTGAGCTTGTAGCCTACACCCCACACCGTTTGAATAATGGCCGGTTTATTTGGATCCATCTCCAGTTTGGCCCGCAACCGGTTAATATGTGAGTTCACTGTGTGCTCATAACCACTGTGATGATACCCCCACACAGACTCAAGCAATTGGCAGCGACTGAATACCTGATTGGGATGTCGCATAAAAAATTGCAACAGTTCGAATTCGGTGGCTGTCAACTCAAGGACTCTGTCATAACAACGTACCTGATGGGCATGATTATCAATCGAAACATATCCCAACTGCACAACATCTCTGCTTTTGTCGGAATGTTCAGGTAACTGTGCGAGCAAACTTGCTTTGCGAAGTTGCGCCCGGACCCGGGCTTGTAATTCGCGAATACTAAAGGGTTTGGTCATATAATCGTCGGCTCCCAGCTCCAGGCCCAGCACTCGATCTGTCTCTGAGTTTTTGGCGGTCAACATTAGGATTGCTTGGTGCGGAGAATGCTGTCGGACTTGTCGACAGATATCCAAGCCGCTGATCCCCGGTAACATGACATCCAACAGCAGCAACGCATAGGGCGTTTCAAGCGCTAGCTTTAACCCGTGATTGCCGCAACTGGTATGCACGCTTCCTATCCCTAATTCCGAGAGATTAACGCGAATAAGCTCTGCAATATCCGCGTCATCCTCGACAATCAATACCTTGTCCGTCATTCAATACCCTTACTCGAGGCGGGTAACCTTCACCCTTAGTATTGGGTTATCAAAACGATGAGCCTGAGTCAGCACCGACGTTGATAAGCCGTCATCACCGGTCACAACGCCGGGATGGCGAGCAACGAAATTCACATCGTCACGCATCGCTTCAAAACCACTGCCATTGTCGGCCGGTCCCGGAATGCTCCCCATTCGCTCAGTATTGGCTTCAGTACCCGCGTCATACACTGGGGTGAGCACATACCAGCTATCGCCGGCTTCGAGATCAGCTAACGCCTGGTGAGTTAGACCGGTAAAGCCGTCATTTGTGTTCACCAACATGGTCGCTACCGATAAATAGCTGTCAGGCATATCCTCCACAGATATTTCTATGACCTGCTGGGCCCCCGGGCCGAGAATGTCATCACCGCTGGCCGTTGCGAGTCCGCCACTGTCGAGTAATGCTTCATTGTCCCCTCCCTCGGCCATTATTTCCAAAGCTTCGGAAGCTGGCTCTCCGACCTTCCACCATGGATTTTCACTATCTAACTTGACAGCCAGTGGGGACATCGGTTGCGCGTGGCTCAAGTTCGTCACCTCAATTTGGTAACGGTAAACTGTGGGTGCCGGAGGCTCTGGCATCGTGGGTGCTTGATCATCGTTGTCACTGCCGCAGGCTGTCAGCACAAGTACGCTCCCAAGCAAAGCGCAGCGCACACCAAACACGTTAATTTGGGTCAACATAGTCAGCTCCTTATTTTACCGTAACCGTGACTTTGGCAACTGGGTTTAGCCAGCGGTGAACACGGTTGTCCAAATCAGACTTACCGGCGTTGGCATCGTCATCACCTAGATTTCCGCGGTGAATGTGTACCGTTTGATTCGCTTCCATATCTGTTACGCCGGTGCCATTTTGACCAGCATCCATGCCGGGTGCCGCTGGAATGCCTGCAGCGCCGGGCGCACCGCCACCTGTTACTCTTTCATCATTTGCTTCGGTACCGGCATCATAAGCGTTAAGATAAATGTGATACGTCCCGGGCTCATCAGGTATCGTCCAGTTCCGCAGGCCCACAAAGCCATCGTTGGTAGGCAGTATCATGCCCACGATTGATAGCACCGTGTTGTCGGTACTGGTCATTAAATTGGTCATGGTTGAAGCCCCTGGTGCTAACAGCCCCATGGCGGGATTCTCTACTGAATCGGCATTGATGCTGTCGACAATCGCTTTCAATCCGGAGATATCGCCTCCTTCCGCCATTGCTTGCAGTTCCGCGGAAGCGGCTTCGCCCGCAGTGTACAGGCTGGCACTGTCAGGATGGGCCGTAATCAAGAGGGGCGTAAAGTAAATACCCTGAGTCAGGTTTTGAACGCTGATATCGACGTCTGCAGCGCTGGCAGACAAGGATGCGGTTAATGCGGCGGCGATAAATAGTGGTTTCATGATAGTTCCTCTGTGTTGTTGTCAGAACCACTATCAGGAAAAAGTATCGCAAAAGTATCACGACAATTTCACATATAACTAAAATCTTGCACAGTTTGGCTGCGCTAAGCGGCAATAAAAAAGGCTCGCAGAAGCGAGCCTTTTTTCAGCACTTTGTTTTCAGGCAGTGAGTATTAGCACGCCATAGGCTGGTAATTGGGCATGCTGACCTTGCAAGCTAGCCCACTGCGACGCCATCCCTTGTACAGGCTCAATAGTTTGCCACGCACCTTCAATGGCAACAGCTTGTGGTTCATCGGACAGGTTAAAACAAAACAGCATTTTGCGATCGCCCAATTGACGTTCAAACTGCAACAACGGCTCCGCGGTATCGATAAAGCGAATATCTCCTTGTTTAACCACATCCTGTTGGCGGCGCCAAGCCAGAAATTGACGATATGCATTTAAAATCGACTCTGGGTCCTGCTGCTGTAGCTCAACCGCTCGTTGTTTATGCTCTGGTGGGATCGGTAGCCAGGTTTTATTTTGGCTGAATCCTGCATGTTGGTCTGTACTCCAGGGCATAGGTGTACGACAACCATCTCTGCCTTTGAATCGTGGCCAAAACGCAATCCCGTACGGGTCTTGCAACTCATGTTCCTGAATATCGACTTCTGTCAGCCCTAACTCTTCGCCCTGATAGCTACAGGCACTGCCGCGCAAACTAAACAGCAAGGCATTGAGCATTTTGGCCATGTCATTATTGCCTTTGCCTTTACCCCAACGGCTAAGTACGCGAACCACGTCATGGTTCCCCACAGCCCAACACGGCCAACCGTCCTGCATTTTGCTCTCCAGGGTGGCAACCGTATTGCGAATGTAATCAGCATTATAGTCATCGGTTAATAACTCAAAGCTATAACACATATGCAGTTTATTTCCGCCTTCGCTGTACTCGGCCATGGTCGCCAACGAATCTTCAGAGGAAATCTCACCCAAGGTTACCGTATTCGGATAGCGATCGATCAGGCTACGCAAGCGCTCCAGAAAGCCTAACATTTCAGGTTGGGTGTTATTGTAATAATGATATTGAAACGCATAAGGATTATCAGGGCTGAAGCCCCGCCCTACCCGTGCTTCTTCTGGCTTGGGTGGGTTGTCCCGTAATTGTTGATCATGGAAACAAAAGTTAATCGCATCTAAGCGAAAACCATCGACGCCTTTTTTCAACCAAAATTCCACATTATCCAATGCCGCCTGTTGCACCTCGGGATTATGGAAATTCAAATCCGGCTGACTAGTTAAGAAGTTATGCAAATAATATTGCTTACGTCTGGGCTCCCACTGCCAAGCAGGCCCGCCAAAAATAGACAACCAATTGTTCGGCTGCATTCCGTCAGGTTTCGAATCTGCCCATACATACCAGTCGGCTTTCGGATTGTCTTTTGATTCACGGCTTTCGGCAAACCAAGCGTGCTGATCGGAGGTATGGCTAAGGACCTGGTCTATGATGATCTTAATATCGCGCTTGTGGGCTTGTTCAATCAACTCATCAATGTCTGCTTCATCACCAAACATAGGATCGACACTACGATAGTCGCTGATATCGTAGCCAAAGTCCTTCATCGGTGATTTAAAAAATGGTGATATCCAAATTGCATCGACATTGAGTGACGCGATGTAGTCCAACTTGTTAATGATGCCACGTAAATCACCTACACCATCGTTGTTTGCGTCCATCAGGCTTCTTGGATAAACCTGATATATGACGGCACCACGCCACCAGGCATTGTCTGTCATTGACTGTTCCTCTTGCCATTGTGCATTTCACATGCACCAAATTTGTGCTTTTTGTTAACGCTATTATGCCTTGAGCGCGCACAGAAAAATCCCCTAAAAGCCATGCATACGTATGCAACATATTTTTCACATTCAGCTGGCTAAGCGAAGGAAAAACTACCACCACGCAACTCACGCCACGTCTAGGCAATCTATTAACTTTATGAAATTTATAGATTTTTCGAGGGTGCTAACAATCAAAGACGGTCGCCCCCTTTCACAATGGAAGATGTTAAGGGCTTTTTGCATTTAGCTGAATACGTATGCAGTTATTCACTACCACAGGATTTGCGAATCACCAAGTCCGCCGGGAGTCGCTGAGGTGAAACCGCTTGCCCCTTGATTAACGACAGCAAGGTATCAACCAGCACTTTGCCTGCCTGATTGGTGTTTTGCTTCATGGTTGTCAGAGCCGGACTGACAAAGCTGGCCATCGGAATATCATCGAAACCAACAACAGCCACGTCGTCAGGCACTTGAATACCTCTCTCATTGAGCGCACGGATTGCGCCGATGGCGATGAGATCACTGGCACAGTTAATTGCATCAACCTGATGACCGGCGTCCAATAACGCGTTCATTGCTTCGAAGCCTGCCTCTTCGGTGCTGATCGCATCAAACTGAGGGATGGCTGATGCATCAAGTCCAGCCTGAGCCAAGGCAGTTGTCATGCCCTGATAGCGCTCCTGAAACTCAGGACTGGCCGCTGATGCACCGCCCAAAAAGGCGAAGCGTCGGCGACCTAAACTCAACAGGTGTTTGGTTAGTTCAAAGCCACCCTTGTAATTATCGCATCCAATCGACACACCGGGTTGTTGATCGAGAACCGCACCGAACCGCACAAAATGCGTATCTTGCTCGATAAGTTGTAACAATTTACCTTCATACTCAAGGTAATCCCCATATCCGAGCAAAATAAGCCCATCAGCTTTGTGACTATCTTCGTACTCCGCGTGCCAATCATCGGACAGTTGCTGGAAAGACACCAACAAATCATAACCACTTTGGGCAGCAGCACGGGTGATACTGCCAAGCATGGATAAAAAGAACGGGTTGATCATGGAATCGTCGTTAGTGGGGTCTTCAAATAACAGCAAAGCGATCGTCCCAGACGTTTGGGAACGCAAATTGCTGGCATTTTTATCTACTTTGTAATTAAGGCGCGCAGCGATTTCTTTAATTTTGTTGCGGGTTTCAAGATTCACCAGCGGGCTGTCACGCAACGCTCGGGACACAGTTGACTGAGACACACCGGCTTCGTAAGCAATATCGAATGAGGTTGGACGATTCTTCATCAAGAAAACACCTAAATACCTGATGTGTTAAATAGTACCCTGATGCCTTGCCGATGCCAAACAATGAAACGAGTACTAACTCTCAATATCAACTTCCGCTCACTATGGAACGTGCAAACAATAACCACTTTTTAACAAGTTGTTACAAACTCACATAAAGATATTATTCTATTTTTCAATCAGATAGATAAAAATTAATCGCAAGCTATATACATAATATAGCCATCCCAAGTAGGGAGAGTTAGGCGAAAGCCATTGTTTAAGGACTAAAAATGACAATAAGTAAAAAAATAGCTGCGGGCGTGTTGTTCTCATGCCTGTCTGGTGTTGCTGCCGCGAACTGGAATGTGGGTGCAGGTATCACGAATTTCAGCGAATCCTCTGATGGTTTTGATATTAGCGTAAACGCGCTGACATTAAATGCAGGTTTTGAATACCGTGAAGCAAATTCCGCATTTTCTTTCATGCCTGAGTTGCGCTTTGGCATTGGTATGGGAGATGACTCGGTGACACAAAGCTTTGAAGGCTTTGTGATTACAGGTGATGTTGAAATCGATTACTTCACTTCATTGAGCGTACGTGGAAACTACTACTTAAGCGACAAGGTCGCCGTATTCATCCAACCTAGTTACACTTCATTGAAAGTGACGGCGAAAGTGGAAGATTACAGCGAAAGCGATACATCGTCTGAGTTCGGTATTGGTGCTGGTATCAATATTCAAGCCAGTGACAAGCTGTCATTTGAAGTCGCCTACGAGGTCGTTGATGAGACGGATATGTTGAGTGGCACTGTCCGTTACCACTTCTAGGTAACACTAAAAAGGCAGCCGAGGCTGCCTTTTTATTTACTTAAACGCGCGTCCCGCCGTCAAGCTCGAGTGTTCTACCGGTAAAATAGTTATTTTCGAAAATAAATTTCGCCGCGTGTCCCAATTCCTCAACCTCTGCTAGGCGCCTTAATGGCACAGTAGATAAGAACCGTTCCAGCATTTCAGGTCGCATCTGTTTCGCCATGGCCGTATTCACCAACCCAGGTGCAATGCATCCTACCCGGATCCCAAAACGAGACAGTTCACGGGCCCAGGTCACTGTCATAGTTGCTACTGCAGACTTAGAAGCAGAGTAATTACTCTGTCCCATATTGCCAGCCCTCGACACCGAAGAGATATTGATGATGACGCCCTCACAACCAGCTTCAATCATTTGTGCTGCTGCCTCGCGGGCACACAAAAACGTCCCAGTTACATTCACGTCAATCACACTACGGAATTGTTCCGCTGACATCTTTCCAGCCACTTTGCCTTCTTTGACTTTAAGAAGCATACCATCACGCATGATGCCGGCAGAGTTAATCAACCCATTGAGCTGGCCAAAATCTGCCACGATTTGGGCAAAGGTCGACTCAACCGCACTCTCATCAGTTACGTTCAATGTATAACAGCGTGCTTTCACGCCCAGCTTTTCAATGCTTTGCCGCGCCTGCTCCAATGCCTCAGCCTGCATATCCAGCAGGGCAATGTGCGCACCCGCGGAGGCCATTTCGCTGGCCATGGCAAATCCCAAGCCCTGAGCAGCACCTGTGACGGCGATCACCTTATCTTGTAATTGCATGCTTAACCTTTGTGTTGAAATAAATAAAAGATACTGGAGAAGTCCAACTTACCGTTACCGGCAGCGGCGTGCAGATTGTATAAACTCAGCGCCGCAGACCCCATTGGAGTTGATGAGTTGCTGTTACGAGCCGTGTCCTGAGCTAATCCCAGATCTTTGCGCATCAGATCGACCATAAAGCCGCCCTGGTAATTATGGCTTGCCGGGCTTGTTTCCATCACACCGGGACACGGATTGTATAGCTCCAACGTCCAATTTCGGCCTGAACTTTGTAGCATAATGTCTGACAAGACTTTAGGATCTAACCCATTGTCTATGCCCATTTGCAATGCTTCTGCCGTGCCACTCATTAACACCGCAAGCAGCATGTTATTGCATATTTTTGCCACCTGACCCGCACCGACATCACCGGCATGGAAAATGTTCTTGCCCATTGCCTCCAGCGCCGGCCGCGCTTTATCCACATTGTCAGCACTGCCACCAACGATGAAAGTCAAGGTGCCAGCTTGGGCGCCGCCAACCCCACCAGATACCGGTGCATCAATAAAGGCTATGCCTTTTTGGGCCAAACTGGCAGATACGGTTTTGGCACTGGCCGCGTCTATGGTGCTTGAATCAATTACCAAAGTGCCTTCCGGCAGTTGCGACATTAAGCCTTGTTCCCCTGTGTACAAGCTAATCACGTGCTTGGAGGCTGGCAACATGCTGATTACCATATCAGCACCCTTGCAGGCACTTTTCGCCGAGTCACAGGCGACCGCTCCCTGACTGGCTAACGATTGTTTATTTTCTTCAACTAAATCGAAGACCCGAACCTGAAACCCGGCTTTGACTAAATTGGCGGCCATCGGACCGCCCATATTGCCCAGCCCAATAAATGCGATGGTCGTCATAATTACTCCTTACCCAAATCGCGCAGCGGATGCGCCTGTTGATCCCATGGTGAGGTGAATACCTGTTCAAGTATGTCTTTTGTTACCGCCTCTTGGGTAGCGAATTGCCATTGCGGTGACAAATCTTTATCCACCAACAAGGCACGCACCCCCTCTTGAAATTCCCCCATTTGCGCACAGCGACACGAGAGCACAAGCTCCATCCTGAAATTGTCTTCCAATGACTGCTGTGCACCGCGATGCAGTTGTTCAGGTACGATAGCCCGGGTCAACGGGCAGCCCGCATTGAGGCTGGCTTTGGCTTTATTAAGCCACTTGTTGTCTTGACTGTCGATGGCATTAATTGCCGCGATGATATCGCTGATATCATCCAATTGGGTGAGGGCGGCACAGGCCGGCTCAATCTCTTCCACATACCCCTCAGGTAACTGCATATTTTGCTGCAACTCAGCTAAAATAGTATCGATGCGATCCCCGTCACTGGCAGGTTCGCCCTGCCACGGCATATGTTGTAAATTATCCAACAGCGTTTGTCTCGCATCAGCGGCAATAGCAAAATCCGCTAAATTGGTGCGCAACGCATCGGTGGCATTGATCGAAGCACCAGTGAGACCAAGGAACAGGCCAACGCCTTCTGGCATATTATTCAAAAACGCGCTGCCGCCAACGTCTGGATAAAGACCAATGGTGACTTCTGGCATTGCAATACGCGAGGTATCCGTTACCACCCGGTGAGAGGCACCCGCGAATAAGCCCAGGCCGCCCCCCATCACAATGCCACTGCCAATGACAATAATTGGTTTACTAAACTTATGAATAAGAAAATCGAGTTGGTACTCTTCACAGAAGAAGGTTTCGACCTGAGCGGGTATTTGCCCCGGCTCGGCAGCCATTGCATGGTACATGTTAACCACGTCGCCACCAGCACAAAAGGCTTTATCACCTTCACCATCCAGAACAACTGCAACCACGTCATCATCCCGCTGCCATTGGTGCAACTGCGGCGTTAACAACCTGACCATATCTAAATCTAAAGCATTAAGTGCCTTAGGTTTATTCAGCCTGGCATGACCAATGCGTTTGCCATTGACGCTGTGAAGTTCGTTAAATATTACTGTCTTGTCCATGCCCTGCCCTACAGAATTTCGATTTGCTCATCAGCCAGCAAGCGACGCCCTACGATCAAACGCATAATCTCATTTGTGCCTTCGAGAATCTGGTGAACACGCACATCGCGGACATGGCGCTCAAGAGGATACTCTTTAATATAACCGTAGCCGCCATGTAATTGCAGCGCTTCGTTACAGACCTTGAACCCAACATCGGTAGCAAAACGCTTTGCCATCGCACAATATGCTGTCGCTTCCGGATCCTGGTTGTCCAGTTTAAATGCAGCCAACCTGACCATTTGTCGTGCTGCCACCAGCTCTGTAGCCATATCTGCCAATTTAAACTGCAATGCCTGAAAAGCCGCCAGCGGCTTACCAAACTGACTGCGCTCAAGCATATAGGCACGAGCTGTATTCAGGGCTTGTTGTGCAGTACCTATTGAACATGCAGCGATATTAATCCGCCCGCCATCCAATCCTTTCATGGCAAAAGTGAAACCTTGTCCCTCTTCCCCAAGCAAATGGTCAGCGGACACTCGGACATTATCAAAACTCACTAACCGTGTAGGTTGGGCGTTCCATCCCATTTTCTCTTCCGGTTTGCCGTATTCAATTCCGCTAGCGTCTGCAGGCACAACGAATGCGGAAATCCCTTTAGGTCCAGTCTCTCCGGTACGTGCCATAACAACCATTACTTCTGTTTCGCCGGCTCCCGAGATAAACATCTTGCTGCCATTGATTAAATAGTCGTCGCCATCCCGTTTGGCAGTGGTCCGCAGCGAAGCAGCATCGGATCCAGCACCAGGCTCGGTTAAGCAATAAGATGCCAATTTCTGCCCTGTTACCAGTGCTTCACACCAGTGCTGCTTGATGCTGTCCGTTCCCCAGGTCGCGATCATCCAGCTGGCCATATTGTGAATGGTCATCATCGCAGTGGTTGCCGTGCATCCCATGGCTAGTTGTTCAAAAATAATCGCACTGTCTAAACGTGATAACCCTAAGCCACCGACTTCCTCGGGTGCATATAAGCCACAAAAACCTAGCTCTCCAGATTGTTTGATGACATCTTTTGGAAAGTGATGTTGTTGGTCCCAACGGGCTGCATGAGGTGCCAACTCTTGTTCGGCAAACTGACGAGCCACGTCAGCAAATGCTTGTTGATCTTCGCTAAGATTAAAATTCATAGGTATTCCTTAACGTAAATTAATCGTTAGGTTCGGCCCGGTTGGAATGTCATCCTCAAACCAACGGGAAGTAATGGTTTTAGTTTCGGTATAAAAGCGTACCGCTTGTTTGCCGTAGGCATGTAAATCCCCGTAAAAAGAGTTTTTCCAACCGGTGAATGAGAAAAATGGCAAAGGCACAGGAATAGGAACATTGATGCCAACCTGTCCAACTTCGACCTGGTGCTGATATTTACGCGCGGCAGCGCCACTGGCAGTGAAAATCGACGTACCATTGCCGTATGGGTTGTTGTTCACCAGCTTAATGGCATCCTCCAAGGTGTCGACACACATACAACACAAAACCGGACCAAAGATTTCTTCCTGATAGATCGCCATATCTACTGTCACATCTGAAAAGACTGTCGGCCCAACCCAGTTACCTTGCTCGTAACCGGGTAAGGAAAAGTCTGAACCGTCCAATAAGCATGTGGCGCCCTGATCTTTACCTTGCTGAATAAGGTTTAAAACTCGCTGTTTTGCGGCAGGGTTGATTAATGGACCAAAACCAGCATTTTCGTCATCCCACAAGCCCGGCTTAACCTTGCCTATTTGCTCTGCGACTTCTTCAATCCATTGTTTTGATTCACCCACAAAAACTGCAACCGAAATAGCCATACAACGCTGGCCTGCTGCGCCAACACTGGCCCCTACCAGTTGATTTACCACTTGCGCTTTATTCGCATCCGGCATGATCACAGAGTGATTTTTTGCGCCGGCAAAACATTGGGCGCGCTTCATATTGCTGGTTGCGGTGCGATATATGTACTGCCCTACCGGCACAGAGCCAACAAAAGATACTGCCTTTACGTCTGGATGTGACAACAGGATGTCAACCTGCTCTTTACCACCATGCACCACATTCAACACACCTTTGGGTGCCCCTGCCTGCATAAACAACTCGGCTAATAACATGGGGGTCATCGGATCTTGTTCAGATGGTTTAAGCACAAAGGTATTGCCGGCAGCAATGGCCAGCGGAAACATCCAAAGCGGGATCATCGCTGGGAAATTAAATGGCGTGATGCCAGTACACACACCTAAAGGCTGGGTATAGCTGTAGGTGTCAATATTTCGTGCAACATTCTCTACCGTTTCACCCATCATCAACGCAGGAATATTCATCGCCTGCTCGACGACTTCGATACCGCGCCACACATCGCCTTTGGCATCGGCAAAAGTCTTACCCGTTTCTTTGCTCAGTACCGTGGCAATTTCGTCATGGTGCTCTTTAAGTAATGCCTGATATCTCATCATTACCCGCGCTCTTTCTGGCACGGCGACTTCTCGCCAGCTCTCAAATGCCTCTTTGGCAGACGCAATTGCGCGATGCATCTCATCATCAGTGGCACAGGGTGCTTTGGCGATAACACTGTTATCCGCTGGGTTAGTCACATCGATAAATTGTTCGGTTTGCGATGACACGAATTCGCCATCAATCAACAATGACACAGTTTGCATAGGGTACCTTGGTAATTGACCTGTTAAAGGTTTGTTAGCTTTACGGATTACAGTAACAAATTTTTTACCTTTACGTTAACGTCAATCATCGACAATTAACCTGCAACTGTCAGGTCATCTGTACAGCATTCAAACCTATGCTTATGTGTGTGAATGAATACTTGATTCCCATTCGTATCCAAGCACAATAGCCTGAATAATCTCAGTTCTAATCCGCGGGGTCACTTTTAGCCACGCAAACCTGTCGCTACTGCTTTGATTCTACTAGGATTATGCTCAAGGATGACTAACTCGACCACCATGGCCACGATTGACAACCTCACCAGCGTTCCCGACCGGACGCCTAAAAAAGTTGCCCAGTCGCAATTACGTATCGCTATTGTTGAAGATAACGGTGTAGCGCGCATAAACTTGCGCAATCATCTGATGGCGATGGGGTTTGAGCTCATTGGTTGTTACAGCCATGGACGAGAGTTGCGCAATGCCATGCGCAAACAACATTTTGACCTGTTAATTATTGATTACCATTTGGGGCTTAACAAAAACGGTGTCGAAGTGATTCAGGAATTACAACAAAGCGGTTTGCTGCAGGCGTCGGTCGCCGTGGTTTTTATTACCTCGGACCGGATGCCATTGGTATTTGGTCAAATCGTCGATGTTCATCCTGATTCGGTTATCCTCAAGCCCTATACAATTCGTAATCTTAAAAACGTCATTCAATCGACGCTCATTGTACGAAAAAAGTTACAAGGGGTGTATGACGCGATGGATCAGCAAGATTATCAAAGTGCTTTTGAAACCTTAATGATAATCAAAGAAAATGACCCGGGCCTCAATCGCGGCGCAACCCTCACCAAGCTCAGGGCACGCCTGTTAATTAAGCTAGGTCGGTTTAAAGAAGCTGCGGCCATCTACGAAATTATTTTGAAGCAAGCAGAACAAGTGATTTGGGCACGCTGGGGACTGGTTATGGCCCTTTACATGGACGGTCAGGTTGAACGCAGCATGCATTACCTCGAGGGCATGCTGGATAAAAATTTAACCAAGGACAAAGCGTGCGAATGGTTGGCCAGAATCAACATACAGCAACAGGATCTGGAAAAAGCCCAGGACTTTTTAGATCGTATTAATGAAAGTGAACTGACTTTGTCGACCGCCAGACTAAAAGCTCACATATACCAATTGCGCGATAATGTTGAGGGCGCTATCAACCTACTGGAGCGTAAACGAGAATCAAATCGTCATTTTCGCGAGCGCTTTGCAGACTTATCAATGGATTTGGCCAGAGTTTACCTCAGTCAGGCTGAGGCAGATCCTGAACGACGTGACGATGCGTTGAAGTTAGCTCGATTGTTGATTAGCGGAAATCGCCGTACGATGGACGAAGACTTGGATCAGCGTCGTCAATATATCTCTGCTTTAAGCCATATACTGGAAGGCGACGAAGAAAAAGCCATGGCTTTGTTGCAGGAAGATGGCATGCTGGATCTCGATAACTCTGACATTGACACACTAGTTGACGCGGTACAGGCTTGGCACTCAGTGGGGCATGACAGCGTCGCATCTGAACTGCAACAAGCCTGCGAAGACAGACTCTCTGGCTTGCAAGACCAAAATGACAAGGCACTTGCGGGTCTTAAAATAAGTGAAAATGAAAGCAATTTAGGGGATAAAAAATCTCGTTCTCTGGCGTTTAATAAACAAGGCCTAGACGCCTTTAGCAGTGCCAACCCTGTCGCTGCCATCGATCATTTTTACCAGGCTCATATCTTGTTCCCAGCCGAACCGGCATTTTTAATCAATTTATTTGATGCCATGGTTTCCAACCAATGCCCGGTGCACAAACGCGCAACTACGCAGGGAATATTGGAGAGTCTCAAAAACCAAAATTTATCAGATACCAATAAAAAACGATTCAGTGAGATTCGGAAACGGATGATGCGTGATATTGATATTCATCATGTCGACGATCCCACCCCCTCTTAATAAGGAAAACTAATGATGGAACCTGCCCTACAGACAATGATAGACAATCTGCCTGAAAAGACCGGAAAAAGTCTGGCGCAGTGGCAGGCCTTACTCGCACAGCAAAATCTCAGCAAGCACGGCGAAATGGTAAAGTGGCTAAAATCGGAATATCAAGTCAGCCACGGATATGCTAATACCATTGTTAGCTTATTTCGCGATCAAGGTGAATCCGAGGCCGACCTCGTTGAGCTTCAATATCGAGGCAAAGAACAGTTAGTTCCGCTATACAACCAATTAATCAGCCTGCTATCGGGATTCGGTAGTGACGTGACCATTACCCCTAAAAAAAGTACCGTAAGCGTCATCCGCAAACACCAATTTGCACTGATTAAACCAGCAACCAAACAACGTATTGATTTGGGGCTAAAATTAAAAGGCGTAGAGGTGCAGGGAATTTTGCAGGCATCCGGGCCGTTTGGCAGCATGTGTACCCATCGCATCCAATTGCAACACGACGCAGAAATCAATGAAGAAGTCGTTAAATGGATGAAGCAAGCGTACGAGGCATCAGTGTAAACGGCCCAAACCATCGGGAATGGGCCGTTTATCCATACTCATGGGTGGCTTACAGATCACGCCACGCTGATTAGAATAACTCCACAGCGATTGCAGTTGCTTCACCGCCACCGATACACAATGATGCGACGCCTTTTTTCAACCCGCGGTTATGCAAAGCGTGCAGCAAGGTAACCAAAATTCGCGCGCCTGACGCACCTATGGGGTGACCCAAGGCACAGGCACCGCCGTTAACATTGACTTTGTCTGCATCCAGCGATAACTCACGGATCGCCAGCATGGTCACCATTGCAAACGCCTCATTGATTTCCCATAAATCAACATCGTCAGTTTTCCAACCAGCTTTGTCCAACAACTTTTGCATCGCGCCAACAGGGGCGACGGTGAAATTTTCAGGTTCAATCGCATGACTGGCATGAGCGACAATTTTAGCTAGCGGGGTTAACCCTTGCGCTTTTGCACTTTCAGCCGACATTACCAACAAGGCAGCCGCTCCGTCTGAAATTGAACTGGAGTTAGCAGCGGTGACTGTGCCATCTTTTTTGAATGCCGGACGCAAAGAAGGGATTTTCTCAGGCCGCGCATTGGTGGGATTTTCATCCACGTCAACCAAGGTATCGCCCTTGCGGCCTCTGATCGTCAGCGCAACGATTTCACTATCGAACGCCCCGTTTTGCTGTGCTTGTTGTGCTTTTGCCAGTGACGACAAGGCAAATTCATCCATTTGTTCCCGGGTTATCGACTCTGCATCTGCGGTATCCTGTGCAAAACAGCCCATCGCCTTACCGTCATAGGCGTTTTCCAATCCATCAAGCATCATATGGTCTAACGTTTGACCATGCCCCATGCGGTAACCGCCGCGCGCTTTCGGCAATAAATACGGTGCATTCGACATACTTTCCATACCACCGGCTATTACCGTTTCGGCACTGCCCGCCTTAACCAGGTCATGAGCCATCATTACCGCCTTCATTCCTGAGCCGCACACTTTATTGATCGTCGTCACCCCTGCCGATAAGGGTAATCCAGCACCCAGGGCCGCCTGTCTGGCCGGTGACTGACCCAAACCCGCAGGCAACACACAGCCCATGATCACTTCATCAATTTTCGTCGCATCGATAGGAGCGTTGGCCACCACAGATTTCAGCGCTTCTGACCCTAGTTGGGTCGCCGTCATTGCAGACAGTGCGCCCATAAAGCCGCCCATGGGCGTGCGCTTTGCCGCCACGATCACAATATCCTGGTTACTCATATTCATTCCTCTGTAGATGTGTAATGCCCAGTTTCCACTGCGCCACCGTCGTTAAGTTGACGACATGTTAACGTTACTTTACCTTAACGTTAACTTACTCTTTACGTAAACGTAAACTAACTATGGCTGAGCAGCACACATTCGCTATCGGTGAACTGGCAAAAGAATTTGACATTACCACTCGCACAATTCGTTTTTACGAAGAGCAAGGCTTGCTATCACCTGAGCGCAATGGTCAAACCCGCGTTTACAGTAAAAAGGATAGGGTCAGATTAAAGCTGGTCATGCGTGGTAAACGCCTTGGCTTTTCACTGGCCGAAACTAAAACTCTGTTTAACCTGTATGACAGTAACCAAAACTCAGCGGCACAGTTACACGCCATGCTGGATATGACGCAAACCAAACGCGCCATCCTGCAACAACAATTAGAAGATATCCATTTACTCCTGACAGAAATGGATGAAGTAGAACAACGTTGCCGGGATGAGCTGGCAGAACTTGAGGAATCACAATCATGAATGCCCCCTACCCTACACTCAACTTTGGTCTTGGCGAAGAGATAGATATGCTTCGCGACCATGTCTATAACTTTGCCCAAGGCGAAATTGCTCCACTGGCAGAACGCGCTGACGAACAAAATAGCTTTCCCAATGAGTTGTGGCCAAAATTAGGTGAAATGGGCTTGTTGGGCGTAACTGTCTCTGAGCAATACGGTGGCGCCGACATGGGCTATCTTGCCCACGTGATTGCCATGGAAGAAATCAGTCGTGCCTCAGCAGGTATTGGCCTGTCTTATGGTGCCCATTCTAATTTGTGCGTGAACCAGATTTATCGTAATGGTAACGAAGCTCAGCGAGAAAAATACCTGCCCAAACTGATCACTGGTGAACACATTGGCGCATTGGCCATGAGTGAGCCAAATGCAGGGTCTGATGTTGTGTCCATGAAGCTCAGCGCCCGTAAAGACGGTGACCATTATGTGCTTAACGGCAATAAAATGTGGATCACTAACGGGCCCGATGCCCACGTATTCGTGATTTATGCCAAAACTGACCCCAAAGGCGGTAGCAAAGGTATTTCGGCTTTTATCGTTGAAAAAGATACCGCGGGTTTCAGTCAGGCGCAAAAACTCGACAAACTCGGCATGCGCTCTTCAAACACATGTGAGTTAGTTTTCGAAGATTGTCGCGTACCAGCAGAAAACCTGATGGGCAACGAAGGCGACGGCGCCAAAATTTTGATGAGCGGCCTGGATTACGAACGGTTGGTATTGGCCGGTGGCCCGTTGGGCATCATGCAAGCCTGTATGGATGCGGTGGTACCTTACATTCATGATCGTAAACAATTTGGTCAGTCTATCGGTGAATTCCAGCTGGTACAGGGCAAGGTAGCTGACATGTACACCCAAATGAACGCGGCCCGGGCTTACATATACGCTGTTGCACGCAGCTGTGATCGGGGCGAAACCACACGCAAAGATGCAGCCGGTGCAATCCTTTATTCCGCAGAACTGGCGACCAAAATGGCGCTGGACGCGATTCAGTTACTTGGCGGTAACGGCTATATCAACGAATTCCCGACCGGCCGTTTGTTACGTGACGCTAAACTGTATGAGATCGGGGCTGGTACATCAGAAATTCGCCGTATGCTGATTGGTCGCGAGCTATTCAAAGAGTCTGCGTAATTTTGTCAGGTCCACAGTCGGCTATTCGCCGGCTGACGTACAACAGGAGCACGATGTGCCAGTTATCAAATCTTCATTGAACACCAAGACGCAGGCGTTCGCGGACAATGCCGCAGCGATGCAGGCTCTGGTGGACGACTTACAAGACAAAGTCGCACAGATAAAATTAGGTGGGGGTGAGAAATCCCGTGCCAAACACGTTGGACGCGGCAAGTTGTTGCCAAGAGATCGTATCAACGCTTTACTCGATCCTGGCAGTGCCTTTTTAGAGCTGTCGCAATTGGCGGCATGGGAAGTCTACGATGACTACGTCCCGGCTGCCGGCATCATCACCGGAATCGGCAGAGTAGCCGGCGTCGAATGTGTGATTGTTGCCAACGATGCCACGGTAAAGGGTGGTACCTATTATCCGCTAACCGTAAAAAAGCATCTGCGCGCCCAAACGATTGCCAGCCAAAATAATTTGCCGTGCATCTATCTTGTTGACTCCGGTGGCGCAAACCTGCCCCGACAAGATGAAGTATTCCCCGATCGCGAACATTTTGGTCGAATCTTCTTCAACCAGGCCAATATGTCTGCCGAGGGTATCGGCCAAATTGCTGTCGTCATGGGCTCCTGCACAGCCGGCGGTGCTTATGTACCTGCGATGGCTGACGAGTCGATTATTGTGCGCGAGCAAGGCACGATTTTTCTGGGCGGACCGCCTTTAGTAAAAGCGGCAACTGGCGAAGTCGTCAGTGCAGAAGAATTAGGCGGTGGCGATGTACACACACGGACTTCGGGTGTCGCTGATCACCTGGCCAATAATGACCATCACGCGCTGAAACTGGCACGCGACGCGGTGGCCAGATTGAACCGGGTAAAAAACCTGAATATCGACGTTAAACCTCCGGTAGAGCCCCGTTATGACAGTCAGGAACTGTATGGCTTAATTCCCAAAGACAGCAAACAAACTTTTGACGTTCGGGAAGTAATTGCACGTATTGTCGACGGCTCCGAATTTGATGAATTCAAAGCCTTGTATGGCACCACGTTAGTATGTGGATTTGCACGTATCTTCGGCTATCCTGTAGGTATCGTCGCCAATAACGGGATTTTATTCGGTGAAAGCGCCCTCAAAGGTGCCCACTTTGTTGAGTTGTGTGCCCAGCGCAAAATTCCATTAGTGTTCTTGCAAAACATCACAGGATTTATGGTCGGCAAGCAATACGAGCAAGGCGGAATCGCCAAGCATGGTGCGAAAATGGTCACCGCTGTTGCCTGCGCCAATGTGCCTAAATTTACTATCCTCATAGGCGGTAGCTTTGGCGCCGGAAACTATGGCATGTGCGGACGCGCCTATGACCCACGCTTTATGTTTATGTGGCCGAATGCACGCATTTCTGTAATGGGCGGCGAACAAGCTGCTGGCGTGCTTGCCCAGGTCAAGCGTGACCAAAAAACCGCAGCCGGTGAGCAATGGAGCGACGAACAAGAGCAGGCATTTAAACAGCCCGTTATCGACACCTATGAGCGACAAGGTCACCCCTACTATGCGTCCGCGCGATTATGGGACGATGGTGTGATTGACCCCGCGGATACCCGTCAGGTGCTTGGGCTGTGTATTTCAGCCTCATTAAATAAACCCATCGAAGAAACACGCTTTGGCGTGTTCCGCATGTAAGGACAAATCATGAGTGACGCCCTCTTATTTGAGGTTGACGAGCGCGGCGTAGCCACGGTTACCCTCAACCGACCAGAAAAACACAATGCATTCGATGACAATGTAATCACGGCACTTACGCAATGTTTTCAACAGATTGCTGAAGATAGCAACATCCGTGTGGTAATACTCGCCGCCAATGGTAAGCATTTTTGCGCCGGTGCGGATTTAGCATGGATGCAGCGCATGGCGGGTTACAGTGAGCAGGAAAACCTGCAGGACGCCAATGCGCTGGCGAACATGTTATATACCTTAAACACCCTGCCCCAGCCAACGATTGCCAAGGTACAAGGTGCCGCATTCGGCGGGGCTGTTGGCTTGGTAGCATGTTGCGATATGGCAGTGGCAACTAAGTTAAGTCAATTTTGCCTTTCTGAAGTTAAGTTGGGACTGATCCCCGCAACCATCAGCCCTTACGTCATCGCCGCCATCGGCGAACGGCAGGCCCGTCGTTACTTCCTCAGCGCAGAACGTTTCAGTGCGAGGCGAGCACGTCGCTTAGGCTTAGTGAATGAAACCGTGACCGAAGACGATCTGGAAGAAACCCTTAATCAGATGATCAATAGCTTGCTGCAAAACAGTCCGGCTGCCATTACAGCAAGCAAAAAGCTGATTGCTAATGTGGCAAATCGAAGCATTGATAACGAGTTAATCGGTTATACCAGCAATCAAATCGCCGCGATCCGAGTCTCGCAACAAGGACAAGAGGGCTTGACTGCCTTCTTAGAAAAGCGGCTACCTGCATGGCGTAAGGAATAATCAATGAAAAAACTACTGATTGCCAACCGCGGAGAAATAGCCTGTCGGGTAATTCGTACCGCGAAAAAAATGGGTATAAGCACTGTCGCGGTTTATTCTGATGCGGATAGTCACGCCATGCACGTTGCTATGGCGGATGAGGCTATTCATATCGGCCCCGCTCCCTCCAAAGACAGTTATTTGCAAGGTGAGAAAATTCTGCAGAAGGCCAGCGCATTGGGGGTAGATGCCATTCATCCCGGTTACGGATTTTTATCCGAAAATGCCACTTTCGCCGCTGCATGCGCGGCTCAAGGCATTGAGTTTGTTGGCCCGCCGACCAATGCAATCGAAGCGATGGGTAGCAAATCGGCTGCCAAGTCGATAATGCAAGATGCTGGGGTGCCATTGGTACCTGGTTATCATGGCGACAACCAAGACCCTGAATTTCTCAAGCAGCAAGCGATCGATATGGGGTTTCCGGTGTTGCTAAAAGCGGCCGCCGGCGGCGGCGGTAAAGGTATGCGTCAAGTACACCAAGCCAATGAGTTTGATGCTGCTCTGGCCGCTGCTAAGCGTGAAGCCATGTCGAGCTTCGGCGATGATCTCATGCTGGTTGAAAAATATCTGACACAGCCCCGTCATGTTGAAATTCAGGTTTTCTGTGACAAACAAGGCAATGGTGTCTACCTGTTTGAACGGGATTGTTCACTGCAACGCCGTCATCAAAAGGTTATTGAAGAAGCTCCTGCACCCGGTCTGTCCCAGCCTTTGCGCGAACAGATGGGAGAAGCAGCGCTCAAAGCGGCCCATGCTATAGGCTACGTTGGCGCAGGCACGGTTGAGTTTTTGCTCGATGTCGATGGTAGCTTCTATTTTATGGAGATGAACACCCGCTTGCAGGTTGAGCACCCCGTTACAGAAAAAATTACCGGTCAGGATTTGGTTGAATGGCAACTGCGCGTTGCTGATGGTGAACGATTACCGAAAACACAAGCTGAATTGGCGATTCACGGACATGCGTTTGAAGCCCGTATTTACGCCGAAGACCCAGATAACGACTTTCTACCAGTCACCGGCACATTGAAAATGTTAGAAACACCGGCAGAATCTGACTACGTTCGCGTCGACACCGGCGTGGTTGAAGGCGACGAGGTATCTGTTTACTACGATCCGATGATCGCTAAATTGGTCGTTTGGGATGAGAACCGCGATAAAGCACTGAGTAGATTGCAGCAAGCGCTGAGGGCGTACCGTATCTGCGGCATGAAGACCAATATCGACTTTTTACATGCATTAGCCAGCCATCCGCAGTTTGCTGCGGCCAACCTGGACACCAATTTTATCCAGACGCATCAAGCCGACTTGATAAATTTAAACGGAATTGCTGATGACCATCAGTTTGTCGCGGCTGCGCTTTATTTGGCGATCAAACAGGCCAACAGTCGTGAGCATATTGTCGCTTCGTCAATGGACAAGTTTTCACCTTGGTGCATACAATCACAGTGGCGTGCGAACGAAAATTATCATCAGAACTTTACACTTCGACAAGGTGACCAATCACGGAATTTTGCGGTAAGTCGTCATCACCATGGACATTTCGCGGTGCAAAGTGAAGACAATGCCTGGGAGGCACTGGGCAAGTTAAGCGATCGTACCCTGGATATCGCCATTAATGGTCACCATCAGGTCTTCTCTGTTTTCGAGCAAGATAACCGGCTCATGTTATTTAGCCAACAGGGTCAGGTTGAGATAGAACATTGTGTGCCTGATTTACGTTTAGATGACGATCACAGTGGTGCGGCAGGATTTGCTGCGCCAATGAATGGAACCTTGGTGACGCTGTTAGTTGAGCCTGACCAAGAGGTTGAGAAAGGCCAACCGTTACTGATCATGGAAGCTATGAAAATGGAGCACAGTATCGTTGCTCCGGCGGCCGGAAAAGTGAGTGAATTTTATTATCAAGCTGGCGACCTGGTCGATGGTGGCGCTGAATTGCTCAGTTTTGAGGCAAACCAATGAGCTATCCCAAAAAAGTCAAAATCGTCGAGGTTGGGCCCAGGGACGGGTTGCAAAATGAATCCGCCATCATTTCGCTAGAAGATAAAGTTCTACTTGTAGAGAATCTGGCAAGTGCCGGCGTTAAAGTGGTCGAAAGCGGCAGCTTTGTGTCACCCAAGTGGGTGCCACAAATGGCCGACAGTTCTGCCGTATTTGAGGCGATTAAGCGTAAATCCGGCGTTACCTACTCTGCCCTCACGCCTAATTTACAAGGTTTTGAGGCTGCAATGCAGGCAGGCGCCGATGAAGTGGCGATCTTCGGCGCTGCGTCAGAAGCCTTCACGCTTAAAAATATCAATTGCAGCATTGAACAATCGCTGACGCGCTTCGAACCCGTGTTAGCCGCAGCTGCTGAACGTAATGTTAAAGTCCGGGGCTACGTAAGTTGTGTAATGGGTTGTCCCTATGAAGGCGCGATCGCGCCTGGAAAAGTCGCACAGGTTGCAAAACGCCTGTTAGAGATGGGCTGCTACGAAATTTCCCTGGGAGATACCATTGGAGTAGGTACACCAAAAGCCACCATTGATATGCTCACAGAAGTGACTAAGCATATCCCTGTTGAGCAACTCGCTGTGCATTTTCACGATACCTACGGACAAGCGCTAGCCAATTTGCTGATTGCATTACAAATGGGGATCAGCGTGGTCGATTCTGCGGTGGCTGGACTAGGCGGGTGTCCGTACGCCAAGGGCGCATCGGGGAATGTTGCCAGCGAAGATGTCATTTACATGCTGCACGGTATGGGTATTGAAACCGGCATTGACCTAGACAAAGTTGTTAAGGCCGGCGACGCCATTACCCGGGCGTTGAACAAACCGAATCAATCAAAAGTAGCCAAGGCCCTGTTAGCGAGTTGCTAACGGGGTAAGCCTGCCCTGTTATCTTGCCCGACACAGGCGCTCAACGCCAGCAGAGCGACACAATCAGCACTCATTACCAGCGTTCATATCAACCCCGTCTCTTCAAGATGATTGTTAATATGCATAATTTGTGCAAGTAAGGTTTGTTGATGGGTTAATTCGCCGTAGGCGAAATGGGGATGAGGCGGCTCAGGATATATCGCCAAACTGTGTAACGCGCTCACCAATCGCTGATAGGCAAGATCCAAATCAGGCGCAGGTAATACTTCCGGTGCCCCAGGGATAGGTGCATACACATCATGGTGCATACGACCCGCTAGACTAAAAGCGTGAAAAGCTAAACTGCCTGCCGTGGCCTTAAACCAAGGCGACTTATGCTCGGGGTAGCCAGTCATGGCATATTCAATGCTCTGCGCACAATGTACAAAGTCACGGGCACAGCGTGCGGAGATACGCGAATCTTTGGCCAACTGATAAGCCTTGTCGATGCGTTGGTTGGCCGCATCGAGACTGAGAACACTGTTATCCCGTGTGGCGCGGGTAGCCACGCTCACCGCTGCCAATCCTGTGACAGACACCAAGGCGGTCTTCAAAAATAGGCGTTTATTCATGGGCATCCTGCTCGCTGAATCCATTTCCGTCTCTATTATGACTCACAACTGAGGATCGCTCTAAACTATCTGCATAAAGCCCCAGTAACCAATTGAATTTTATGGAGTTATTTTTATATCCAAAGCTAATTTTTAGGCGCATAATCGCGCCGCTTTTTTAATCAACCGGATACACCTATGCGTTTTTCCAATGATCGTGTTTCGGTTTTTGCAGTTGCTCACTACAACCCAGAAACCGCGCTAAAATCCCAAGCCTGCACACGCTTTCGTGACGCGGTTCAACTGGCGTTGCCTGGCGGCGAAGCCTGGCTTTTTGATTACGGTGTAATCGTCTTTTGGGGCGGAGATGAAGACGAACGACTTGCTTTATTACACCGATTACAACTAAGCAGTAATCTCATGGCATCAGAACATCAAGAACACTTACGTTTTGACGTTAGCGGTACTGAACTGAAGTTACACAAAGACTTAATCAGCTTGTCGATTGATGAACCGCTGCAGCGCCTGTCGGTTAGCCACGCATTAGCCCAGTCAGTTAAACTGAATGAATATGAGCAACAAGCTCAGGATACCATCGCACGCTATGCATATCTGCCAAAAGCATTAGCCGACAGCGGTAAGATAAAACTCAGCCGCCAACAAATCGCCAGTATCCGAGGTCATTTATTCAGTACCAAAAGTGATATCTTTTTACATTACGGGCTACTCGATACACCTGAGTTTTTCTGGGAATATCCAGAATTTGAAGGTGCTTACAATGCCACTGCACGCTACCTGGATATAAGACCCAGAGTAGAATTACTTTCTCACAAGCTTAATGTAATCCATGAACTGTTTGAGATGTTGGCGGACGAACTTAAGCACAAACACTCTTCCTTTCTTGAATGGATTATCATCATTTTGATTGCCTTTGAGATTGTCATGTTTGGTGCACAAGAATTGAAAGCCATGTTGTTATAACTGTAGATGTTTTAAGACCAGTAACCTTGTAGCCTAGTTATCTGTAAGTAAACTAAATGCAAACCAATCTGTGCTTGGCGAACTATGTCTTACTGGTCGTTGCTGTTTATTTTTTTGCGCCTGGGCTTAACCTCATTTGGTGGCCCGGTTGCCCATATTGGTTATTTTCATAATGAGTTTGTCAGCCGACGACGTTGGTTAAGTGATAACGAATTTGCCGCGCTGCTCAGTGTATGCCAAATCATTCCTGGGCCTGCGAGTAGCCAACTTGGTTTCGTTATTGGCTATTGGCGTGCCGGCTGGATTGGCGCAATACTGGCATTCATTGGTTTCACCTTTCCTTCTGTGGCTTTGTTGCTTGCCTTCGCGGTGAGTCTTGAATCGTTTCATTCAGCCTATCTCGACAGCTTGCTGGTAGGATTAAAATTGGTTGCGGTCGCCATTGTCGCAGATGCGCTGGTTACCATGTGGCGCGCTTTGTGTCGTAACCATGATACAAAATTGATTGCTCTCCTGAGTGCAGGCGTGGTGCTTTGGGCATCCTTGCCTTTTATCCACATCGCCATTATCGCCACTTGTGGCTTAGTCGGCGCTTTCATCTGCCGCGCAGAACAACCAACTAAGATAACCCATTTAGCCCTTGGCAAATCTGTTGCGATTAGCTTGTTACTCAGTTTTTTCGGTTTACTGATATTCGCCAGCGCGATGTCGTCAGCCGGCCAAACAGACGCTGGACTGCTGGCGATGTTTTATCAAACCGGTGCGCTGGTTTTTGGTGGCGGGCATGTGGTTTTACCACTACTCGAACAGGGGCTGGTTGCAACCCAGTGGTTATCTGCCACGACTTTTTTAAGCGGCTATGGTGCCGCTCAAGGAATTCCGGGGCCAATGTTCAGTGTTGCTGCGTTTTACGGGTTTAGTGTAGAGGCTGCAATGCCCCCCTTACTCATGGCCGTATTGGCGCTGTTATTGATTTTTTTACCCGGTTTTTTACTGTTAATGGGCATACTGCCTTTTTGGGCTCAACTACACACTTTGCCCCGCGTAAAAAACGGCTTAACCGCAATAAACGCAGCCGTTGTAGGGTTTTTATTGGCGGCCTGGTGGGATCCCGTGGTGACCTCAGCAATTACCCATGTCACTCACGGGGTAATTGCGCTGATCGCTTTTGGCTTATTACGAGGGTTTAAAATTAACGCCCTCTGGATTGTGTTGTCGACCATCGCGGTCAGCATGCTTCTGACTTAGAATAAGCGTCGACCGGAGATCGCCAGATACGCCGCAATTGCACCTGCTGCAACATATAAAACTTCAAATGCGCCAATCGTTGCAGCTTCACCATTGACCAGTGCCAGGACTAAAAAACCACCTAATATCAGACAGGGTAAACCGGCGATTGCGAGTATAATCCGTGCCAATGGGGCTAGTCGTTTTTGTTGTGGTTTAAGCGACATCTGTAACCTCCCTGCTAATAAAAATCTACCCGAACTGTGGCATAATTCTGCCACTGTCCATTTTAATTAACCCTTATGCCAGCATCATCTTTTGTTTCTATCGCACTATTTAACCCCAAAAGTCCCAGTAACGTTGGGGCCGTATTGCGTGCTGCAGGCTGTTTTTCTGCTAACCAGGTCCGCTATAGCGGCCAGCGTTTCGCTCAGGCTGCTCGCTATCATACCGATACCAAAAATATCGCCAACCAAATCCCACTGGTTGAGCGTCAGGATTTACTGGCAGACCTCCCAACCGGCACGCGCATCATCTGTGTCGAACTCGCCGAAGGGGCGACACCATTGCCGCATTTCAGCCATCCACAAAATGCCGTTTACGTGTTTGGACCAGAAGACGGCTCTTTGCCCCAGCACCTGATTGACCAGGCTGATGAGGTCATATATATGCCCACTAAGGGCTGCCTTAATTTGGCTGCCAGCGTCAACATTACCCTTTATGACCGGACCGCGAAACTATCCCCTTTGCCCGTTGATGATACCCTGATAAAAAGCAGCCGGGATACCAATAACCGCTTGGTGTTTGATGTTACAAAGAAAAGCGGTTAATCGACTGACGCAGGCTTTCTACCAAACGCGTTAAGGTCACACTGGCATCAGCTGTCGCCTCTGTGGTTTGTACCGACTGCTGAGCCAACTCAACCACAGACGAAAGTTTATCGCTGATTTCATCCAATGCTTTATCTTGTGAGCCGGCATCGTCAGAGACCTGGCGGTTGACCTGCTCAATTTGACTGATCGCTGCCAATATCTGACTGACTGATGCATCTACTTGCTGGGCGACCTGCAGACTCTCATTGGCTTGAGACTTCCCGGTTTCGATTGCCTCTACCGCCTGATTTGCATCACTTTGTAATGCCATGATCATTTGCTCAATTTCTGAAGTAGATTGGGATGTTCTATTGGCTAATGTTCGAACTTCATCAGCTACCACAGCAAAGCCACGACCTTGTTCGCCGGCTCTGGCTGCTTCAATTGCAGCGTTAAGGGCCAGCAAATTAGTTTGCTCTGCGATATTTTTAATCACATCCAATATGCCGGAGATGCGACTGGAGTTTTCATTTAAGCGATGAATAATTGCGGCACTTTGGTCAGCCTGCTCTGCCTGCTTAGAAGCTTGGGTGCGGCTCATGGTAACCAGGTCACCGACCTGACTGGCCTGCTCACTGGCTTCCGACACCCGCGACATTCCACTATTAATCTGCTCCATGATTGCGTGAGAGCTGTCTCGCACAAAACGGGTATTTTCGGAAGTTTGACCAATCTGAGTTTGCTGTGCATCCATTTGTGACGAGGTACGACGGCTTAACTCGACCGTTTCCCCTATCGCATGTTCCAAATTATTTGCCTGAGTCGCAATTTCCTGCACCACATCACGTAAGCTGGCCGCTAGCTGGTTAACATTGCGAGCCAATGAGGCAAACTCATCTTCACCGCTGTCATCCGCCCTGTGATTTAAATCGCCATTGGCGAGCACCCGTAAACTACTACGAATTTTATCCAATGGTCGGGAAATACTGCGCGACACGATGACACCGATAGCAATCACCATACCCAGAGCGACCAACATGATAACAATGGAGCGAAGCTGATTACTTTCTACTACATTCAAAATTTGATTTTGGCCCTGCTCAGTACTGGACCGAATCTGATCGGCCATTTGGCTGATTTGCGCGTAAGCTTGTTCCAGGCTGGTTTCTGCCCGCTGCAACGAGGCTTCTGCGCGCTCGATCAATTCAATACGCTGTTGCTGAGCGGCGATCAGCCCCTGATCGCCGTCCATTAATTCGTACACCTGAGCCATCTGCTCGTTATATGCGTCAATCAATCCATCTGTATCAACGCCATTTGCCTGACGGTTAACAAAGTCGCTATTAGTACGAATGTCGCCCAATGCCAGACGTACGTTGTCGGCAATGATATTGCTGTTTTGTGGGTCGGTTTCCGCGATGTACTCTTTGGTTGCCGTTACTAATGACATGATGATGTTGTCAATTCGGTTCCCTGCTCCAACCAATGCAGCCAGCGCTTTGTCTTCTTCGGCACCGTCGAGGTAGGCCAAGTCCAACAGGTTTGCCCCGGCATCCTGTGCTGCAAAACGAAATTCCTCAAAACTGGTGGCGAGTTGAATCGCCAAACGCATGGCCGCTAATCTCGCGTCCATCATGGTTTGGGATGCCTCAAGATAAGCATTAATGGAATCACGGCTTTGGTCAAAAATCGCCTGACTTTGCGCAGTTTGAATTAAGGCGTCAGCTTTGCTGAGCATATTATCCAGCTGCCCTTGCTCTTGTTTAAAAATCTGCGCCAGTGACTGTAGCTGCTCAACAGTTTGCGCTTGATAAGCTTTGAGCGTTAGGTATCTGAGCTCGCCTATCTTTAACTGCACGTCACCAACCTGACGTAGCTCTGGCATGTTGACTTGCACCACCTCGTCAGCAGATTCCCTTATATCCGTGAGTCCTGAATAGGTCATTGCCGTGGTGATCAGTAACAACACACCAAACAACACAAAACCGGCAATTATCTTAGCAACTACGGTGATTCGCATATTTTACCTACCTGCTTGTTAGCGCACATTCGCGTCCGTTTTACCAAATGTCGCTTCATTTCGAGCCTTTTGCAGCTTCTTTCGTTATATCGGCATCTTACCCTACCGATTAACTAAATATTAACAAATAATCCAATAAGCGACATAGATAAAGTGAATAACCCTGTGATAACGGTTTTATTCCACAGGAACTTGCATATAATGGGGCTACGTTTAGATTGCTGTGAAGATAGCTGATGGATCAAAACACAGAACTTAAAAAAGCAGGGCTTAAAGTCACCCTGCCACGGGTCAAAATACTCGAAATACTACAAGACCCGAAAAACCAGCACATCAGTGCCGAAGACGTCTACAAACTGCTATTAGAACAAGGTGAAGATATTGGTCTGGCCACCGTCTACCGTGTTTTGAACCAATTCGATGATGCAGGGATCTTGAACCGACATCATTTTGAAGGTGGCAAATCGGTTTTTGAATTAAGCCATAAAGAACACCACGACCATTTGGTATGTCTGCGCTGTGGCAAGGTTGTGGAGTTTGAAGATCCATTGATTGAAGAGCGCCAGCTAGCCGTCGCTAAAGAGCATAACATGGAGCTGACCCACCATAGTTTATATCTGTACGGGCATTGCAAAGATGGTGATTGCGCCGGATAAACTGTCAATGTATAACAGCACAAAGCCCGCATTAATGCGGGCTTTTTTGTATATTGAACCGAGCCTGCCCCCAGTTTCCTGATAACGAATAGCCATTTTTTTGTTTTTTTTAAAATTTGCTATTGATAATCATTATCATTCGTAATAAATTAACTTTGCTTTCAATACAGCCATGTTGAAGCACTACAAAAATCCTGTCCGTTGTCAGGTATGAAACGGGAGCGGGTTCGGTTGTTAGTTGCCTGGGCCGAACTCGACTCTCCCCAATAAAAAAGCTCCGTTTTAACGGAGCTTTTGGCGTTTCTCACAAGCAAATCAACTACTTTTTAGCTTTACGCTTATCGTCGACCTGCCATTTACCGTCTTTAAACCAAGCAGACCAGCCCGAGGCTTTGCCTTTGTCGTTTTCACTCATGACATATTGCTGTTTGGTTTTTCGACTGTAACGCACCAATGTTGGATTTCCATCGGGATCCTGCTGCGGAGCATCAGCCAAATATAAAAACTTTTCTGGCAATCGGTCACGGAATCGCGCCAATTCAGCCACCAATGGCGCTCGCGTCTCTCGTGATTTAGGGAAGTTATGGGCTGCTAAAAAGATCCCCGACGCGCCATCCCTGAGCACAAAGTGCGCATCGGACTTAACACAGGCAAGTTCTGGCAGATCAACCGGATCCTCTTTCGGCGGTGCTACTTCACCATTTTTGAGTAATTTTCGGGTGTTCTTACACGCTTCATTAGTACAACCGAAGTATTTACCAAAACGACCGTTTTTCAGCTCCATATCAGAACCGCATCGGTCACATTCAATCACGGGACCATCGTATCCTTTGATTTTGAAACTGCCGGTTTCAACTTCCGTGCCGTCGCACGCCGGCGAGTTACCGCAAACATGCAGTTTTCGGGTTTCATCAATAAGGAAACTGTCCATCGCTGTACCGCATTTACCACAGCGATGTTTGGCCATCAGGGCTTCGGTTTCTTGCGCTTCTTCATCCTCTGTGACCTTAACCGCTTCATCACCGGGGACCAGGTTCATGGTCGTGGTACAGCGCTCTTTCGGTGGTAAATTATATCCAGAACAACCCAAAAATACGCCTGTGCTGGCGGTACGCAACATCATCGGGCGCTGACATTTAGGACATTGAATTTCTGTCTCGACCGCTTGATTGTTGCGCATTCCACCCTCTTCCATCGGGCGTTCTGCCTGCAGCAAGCGGTTGTAAAAGTCCTCATAAAAATTATCCAGCACCTGCTTCCAGTTGAGCTTACCTTCAGCAATATCGTCGAGGTGTTGCTCCATGTTCGCGGTGAAGTCATAACTCATTAAATTATCGAAATTTTCTTGCAGGCGGTCATTCACGATTTCGCCCATTTTTTCGGCGTAGAAACGTTTATTTTCCAGCCGTACATAACCACGATCCTGAATCGTAGAAATAATACTGGCGTAAGTCGATGGGCGACCAATCCCACGTTTTTCCAATTCTTTTACCAGCGAAGCCTCATTAAATCTGGCTGTCGGCTTAGTAAAGTGCTGCTTGGGTTCCAGGCCCTGCAAACTAAGCACATCACCGGATTGGACGTCCGGCAATAACACGTCGTTATCACTCTTACGCTTATTTGCACTTTGTACCCGGGTCCAACCATCGAACTTCAATACCCGGCCCTTGGCGACCAGTTCATACCCGTTGGCATCCACTTTTATTGTGGTGGCATCATATTTCGCCGGCGTCATCTGACACGCAACAAACTGACGCCAGATTAATTCATACAATCGTTGCGCATCACGCTCCATATCAGACAGGCTATTTGCTGACACATTGACATTTGAGGGACGGATCGCTTCGTGAGCTTCCTGCGCGTTATCCTTACTGCCATAGAAATTCGGTTTTTCCGGCAAATAAGCAGCGCCCATGTGCTGTTCGATATACTCACGGGATGAGGCAATCGCTTCAGCACTCAAATTGGTCGAGTCGGTACGCATGTAGGTAATGTGGCCAGCTTCATATAATCGCTGCGCCATCATCATGGTTTTCTTCACACCAAAACCTAAACGGGTACTCGCGGCCTGTTGCAACGTAGAAGTGATAAAAGGCGCAGACGGCTTTGATTGCGTCGGTTTAGATTCGCGACTGACAACCTTGTATTGGGCGTTTTTCAACACCTGCAAGGCGCTATCAGTTTGTTCTTTGTTAACAGGCTTAAATGCACTGCCCTGATGCTTGCTAACCTGCATTCGTAGGGCTTGCTCGCTCGCACTGTTTAAATCCGCGTGAACTTCCCAAAACTCTTCCGGAACAAAGGCTTTGATCTCACGCTCTCGTTCCACTACGAGGCGCACCGCCACTGATTGCACGCGACCAGCAGACAAACCCCGGGCGATTTTCTTCCATAGCAGCGGCGACACCATAAAACCGACAACCCGATCCAAAAAACGGCGTGCTTGCTGTGCGTTCACGCGGGCAATATTAACCTCGCCAGGATCGGAGAATGCCTCCTGAATTGCCTTTTTGGTGATTTCGTTAAACACCACCCGTTGGAAGGTCTTATTTTGCTTACCAATGATCTCTTGCAAGTGCCAGGCAATGGCTTCCCCTTCTCTATCCAAATCCGTCGCGAGATAGATAGTATCGGCACTTTTTGCCAGCTTTTTCAGTTCGTTAACGACCTTCTCTTTACCGGTCAGGATATCATAATGGGCCTGCCAGTCGTTTTGCGGGTCTACCCCCATTCTGTCAACCAGTTTCAGGTACTCATGATGGCGCAAATAAGCTTGTTTTTGCTCTTCGCTCATGGTTTTAAGTTCCGCCGCTTTCTTTTTCGGTGGAACCTGACCCAATGCTTTAGTGGGAAGATCGCGCACATGACCAACACTGGACTTAACGATAAAATCGTTGCCCAGATATTTATTTATTGTTTTTGCTTTGGCCGGTGACTCGACGATTACCAGTGACTTTCCCATAAATAATTTAATAAACCTTTGATTTATCTATCTTTTATATAAAAAGACCGGGGGATTCCCCAGTCTTTAACGATTTCGAACTTTTTTAGGTATATAGACAATCTTTTAGGAAAACAAGAAATTCTTGTCCTAATTCGTTGCCAATCCCCTATTAAGGCCGCACTTTTTTCAGATCGGATTTGGCAGTGCCAGTAAAAAACGTATAATGCCGGCCAATTCATTACTCTGCGGTCTGACGTCGCATTTGTCCCGCACCTACGACACAAAAAAGTGAGGTTTTATGAAGCACTATGAAGTGAACTTTGATGGTTTAGTGGGACCGACCCATAATTACGCTGGGCTATCCTATGGTAATGTGGCCTCACAGTCCAATGCTCAAGCGACAAGTAGTCCTCGTCAGGCGGCCAAACAGGGTTTGCAAAAGGCCAAAGCGTTGGCCGACATGGGGTTGGTACAAGGTATCTTGGCCCCTCAGGAGCGCCCAGATATCGTCACACTGCGTCGTTTAGGCTTTTCTGGCAGTGATGCTCAGGTTTTGCAAAAAGCCGCTCAGCAAGCCCCTGCTTTGCTGCAAGCCTGTTGTTCAGCATCCAGCATGTGGACAGCCAACGCTGCAACGGTTTCACCCAGCGCAGACACCGCAGACGGCCGTGTTCACTTTACCCCAGCAAACTTAACCAATAAATTTCATCGCTCTCTTGAACCAGCGGTAACCGGTCGCATTTTATCGGCCATTTTCCCGGACTCAAAATATTTTCACCACCACAAACATCTGCCGGATAATGAACACTTTGGTGACGAAGGTGCGGCAAACCACACCCGTCTTTGTGCTGAATATGGCCATGCGGGGGTAGAGTTGTTCGTATATGGTCGAACTGCATTTGACACCAGCAAGCCGGCGCCGAAGCGCTATCCGGCGCGCCAGACGCTGGAAGCCAGCCAGGCCATAGCCCGCCTGCACGGGTTAAGCGAAGACAACACCGTATTCATGCTGCAAAATCCCGATGTGATAGATAAAGGTGTGTTTCACAATGATGTGATTTCGGTGGGTAACCAGAACGTGTTATTTTACCATCAGGAAGCCTTCGCCAATACCGAACAAGACTTTGCACAAATTCGCAGTAAATTCGGTGAACATGACCTGCACTTTATAAAAGTGGGCAGTGATCAAGTCTCAGTGGAAGACGCAGTTAAAACCTACTTGTTCAACACCCAAATTCTGACTTTACCGAACGGTGAGATGGCTATTATCGCGCCAACCGAATGTCAGGAAAACGACGCAGTATCTCGCTACCTGGCTGATTTAGTCACCCAGAACACACCGATCAAACACGTTCATTATTTTGACGTAAAGCAATCCATGCGTAACGGTGGCGGCCCGGCGTGTCTGCGCTTACGTGTTGCCCTGAACGATCAAGAGTTAGCTGCGGTGAACCCCAACACCCTGATGAACGACACCTTATTTGCACGTCTGAATCAATGGGTCGACAAGCATTACCGTGATGAGCTCAGTGTCAATGAGTTACATGACCCGGCGTTACTTGATGAGAGCCGCACCGCATTGGACGAGTTAACCCAAATTATGAAGTTAGGCTCGGTTTACCCCTTCCAACGGGACGGCATGCTCTAGTATTTTCTGAATCAATAAAAAGCCCGGTTGTTACCGGGCTTTTTTGTTAGTTCATATCAAAGCAACTGTTGCTAATTCCCCATGGAGAATCAGGTACCTTGGCGTTTGCATTCGCAATATCGCTAGCACTCACTCCTAACAAATAGGTGAAACTTGCTGTGGACTCAGTACCGGCAGAAATGGTGCGTATTCCCATGCGCATTTGTGCCCAGCCACCGAAGTTTTGCGGGTAATCGTACACCATCACAGCCTGGCCTGTTGCATCGGTTGTCGACACGCCGTCTTCAAAATACAGCACACCAACAATACCCGGACTCAGTTCGCCGTCGCCGTTTAAGTCTTCTCCCTGATCCAGCATTCCATCTCCATCGGCATCTTCACTTTGGCAACTAGCAGTAGTAAAGAATTCCCATCGGCTTACCAAGGTGTTGTAACTCGTATAGCCTTTATAAAAGGTGTCACCTTCATCGCTTTTAACCGGTTTCAAAATTGAGGAAAGTTCTACGTTCGGCACCGGATTACCAGACGAATCTGCCACAAATACTGAAAATTTCGCACGATAGGTTGAGTCATTCGGTTCCTCGAGGGTATTACCGATACCAAATGAAATATCAAATGCTCTGTCTGAAACAGTCAAACTTGTACTGTCGGTTATTGACTGATTGGTTGACACAGTAGCAGTGATAGTTACGCCGTCGACACTACTTGTGGTATTCGACGTATAGACAACCGATGCACTACCGTTAGAATCGGTTTTTACCGCACTTTGTGAAATATTGCCGTTGCTTACATCGTCCAATACAAATTCCACATCCACATCTTTTACCCTGTTGCCGCTGGCGTCTCTGACCACAGCAAAGATAGTCGCTTCCTGACCATTTGGACCAATCGTATCCGGCGTAGCATCTACTGCGATTGACGCTGGCGTGGTAGCAATAAACTCTACCGTTGCCCTGGCCGTAACTATATTTTGCAAATTGTCTTCACCGGTAACCGTAATTAAACCAGTACCGGCGTTATTTGAACTGATATCGAAGCTCGCGCGGCCATCCGAGCCTGTGACAACATCTGCATTACTGATCACACCCCGCGATGCTGATACACTGATGTTACCGCCCTGATAGGCCACACCGTCTTTTAGCCACTCAACCGTCAGTGTTTCAGTCTGTCCTAAATCAATCTCATCACCTTCTGCCGGCTTGACCACAAACGTAAATTGGTCTTGTCCCACGGTAATCTCTTTACTGGTGCCTGTGCTTAAGGCCGTTGCTGTGATTGTATCTGTGCCGGATTGTGTCGCGGTGTAGGTGACCGTAGCGACACCTGATGCTGAAGTGACCGGGGTCAAATTGTCGATATCGCCTAACTGAGATTCAAGGGTAATGGTTTGATCACCAACCGGGTTACCATCCGAGTCGAGAATACTGAAAGTAAGAGGCGCAGAATCATTTAACACCACTGATTCTGGTGCATTGACTACAATTTGCGTTCCTACTACTTGCAAGCGAATGGTAGACGTTAGCGGGGTCGACGTTCCCGTCACCGCAGTTACTTCAATGAAACGGTTTTCCGGGTCGCCCTGAGTGTTCAGAGTAACCATAGCCTGGCCTTCTGCGTTAGTGGTTTCAGTACCACCAATCAGGTTTCCGCTATCAGCAGAAAAATTGACCGTGACCCCTTCCATCAACGAGTTGTTGGCATTCTTTACCAGTGCGGTAATAGTGATGTCATCAGAGCCGCTACTGGGCAACTGCAGGGAATCCGCAAACAAAGTCAGGCTGGCTGGCTGTTCCGTCACTGTGCTTTGGCCTGCTGAAGTAAAGGCAATCTGAGCAGTCTGATCGCCAAAAGTGGCTATCACATTACCTGCCCCACTGTTCTCGCCTACCGTCAGGTCAATCTCAGCAACACCATTGCTGTTGGTTGCCACTCGTCCGTTTGCGACGCTAAATTCAGCCAGGTTTTCCTCATCAAAACTGAATGCCACGACCTGGCCTGAAACCGAGCTACCATCTGAGGCACTGATCGTCGCCCGCACTGTCAGAGGCTGGGCACTGGTAAGTTCGGTACTTGAATCTACCGCGTTACCACTGGTTGCATCGTACAGGCCCAACGCGATGCTGTAGGTCACCGTCGGTGTCGTCGGTGTACCACCGCCACCGTCGTCGTCCCGACTTATGGAGCCACCGCCACCACAAGCGCTCAGCCCGAAAATTACGAGCAAACTGGCCATGTACTTTGCGAATACTTTCATTTGTTACATCCTGCTGTTTAAAAAATGAGCTTAACATCACCGAAAAACACCGTGCCAATTGTTGCTCAGCGGTAATCTTGGTACGCTACGCGGTAACATAACTATAACAAGGATTTCCGATGGCCAATGCGGCGTCTAAAACAAATCTGACTCTGAGAATCTTTATCGGCATGGTTGCCGGAATTCTCAGCGGTTTGCTGTTAAAAGCGTTATTTGATGATAGTGGAGATTACGCATTTAGTGTATTCGGCACTAGTATCTCCACGTATACGATCTTCGTTGATGGTATATTTCACGTTATCGGTACTATTTTTGTCGCCAGCTTAAAAATGTTGGTAGTACCGCTGATATTTGTCTCCTTGGTCTGTGGGGTCAGTAACCTTACTGATCCTGCTAAGCTTGGGCGACTCGGTGGAAAAGCGGTAGGTTTATACTTAGCAACCACAGGAATTGCTGTTGTCACGGCATTGTTTATGGCCAACTTATTGCAGCCCGGGGTGGGTGTCGAGATGGCCACGGACCAAACGTTCAAGCCTAAAGAAGCTCCAGGCCTGGCTCAGGTCATTATCGATATGTTCCCTTCTAACCCAGTCAATGCCATGGCTGAAGGCAACATGCTGCAAATCATCGTATTTTCTTTACTGTTTGGTATCGCCATTGCGCTAAGTGGCGAACCGGGTAAGCGCGTCGCCAGCTTTTTTAATGATTTAAATTCAGTCATTATGAAACTGGTCATGATCCTGATGAATCTTGCGCCGTATGGTGTTTTCGCACTAATGGCAAAACTGATGGTAACGGTAGACCCCAAAGCCATCATTAACCTCAGCCAATACTTTGTGTTAGTTGCAGCACTGTTAGTATTCCACGGATTGTTTACCTATTCAGTGATATTAAAACTGTTTAGTGGCCTCAGCCCCTTAGTATTCTTGCGTAAAATGCGCGACGTTTGGCTGTTTGCGTTTACCACCTCAAGCAGCAATGCGACCATTCCGGTCACCCTGGAAACGGTAACCAAAAAACTTGGAGTGAAGAACAATGTGGCGTCCTTTACCGTACCTTTAGGTGCAACTATCAATATGGACGGCACAGCCATTATGCAGGGTGTGGCGACCGCCTTTATCGCCCAACTGTTTGGCGTCGACTTGTCTCTTGCTGACTTACTAATGGTGGTACTTACTGCCACACTGGCTTCCGTCGGTGCCGCGGGTGTACCGGGTGTGGGCTTAATTACCCTGGCAATGGTACTGCAGCAGGTAAATCTACCTGTAGAAGGCATTGCCATTATTATTGGTGTTGACCGCCTGCTAGATATGACCCGTACCATGGTCAATGTCACCGGAGATTCAATGGTCACATGCGTGATCGCCAAGAGCGAGGGAGAAATTGACGAAGCGGTATTTAATGACCCAGATGCTGGCGGTAAAGACGAAGAACTGCATATGGAAACACTCAACAAATCCTAATCAAGAAAAAGGGCTTCAAATGAAGCCCTTTTTAGTTGGTATGAACTTATGCTGTGTACTTTTCCCGTGACTGTTTCCACAGTTTATTGGTGATGCCCTGCATGACAGTAGCAGCTGACATAGACAATTTCTCAGCCAGATTTTTCTTCTGATGATACTTAACGGCGTAGACCTTAGCCTGCTTACTTGCTTGCAAAATCACATCATCAGATGTCCCAATTTCATCGACTAACCCCATTTCAAGGGCCTGAGTACCAAACCAGGTTTCACCTGTAGCGATTTTTTCGATATCTAATTCAGGCCTGTGTTGTCGCACAAAGTCTTTGAACAACACATGCACTTCTTCCAGTTCCTGTTTGAATTTTTCACGCCCAGCATCGGTGTTCTCACCTAACACAGTTAGCGTTCGCTTATATTCCCCTGCCGTATGTTGCTCTACGTCCACATTGTTTTGCTTCAGCAAACGGTGCACGTTAGGAACCATGGCTATCACACCAATTGAGCCCAAAATCGCAAATGGTGCTGCAATAATTCGGTTAGCCACACACGCCATCATATAGCCACCACTGGCCGCAACCTTGTCGACCACAATGGTTAAATCCAAATTCGCATTTCGAATGCGTTGCAACTGCGATGCTGCCAGCCCATAACCGTGAACAACACCGCCACCACTCTCTACTTTTACCAGCACCTTATCCTCTGGCTTGGCGATGGCCAGTATTGCCGTCACTTCCTCTCTGAGCGCATCAACTTCGTGGGCATCCATAGAGCCTTCAAAGTTAATCACAAATAACCGCGGTTTCGTTTCCGGATCTGACTCCTTTTGCTTTTCCGCTTTTTTAAGCGCTTTTTGGTGTTTTTTGTACTCGTCTTTATCGAGCAGCTCCACCATCATCGACTCTTTGGTCTCTTCCAGCTTGTCAGAAATACAGGTGACATCGAGTTCACCTTTATGTTTTTTCTGTTTCATCGCCATTCCCAACACGGTACCCACCACCAGTAAAATAGCGATGACCAAGGTAGCGGCTTTAGCTAAAAACAGCCCATACTCATATAGAAATTCCAATCAGAATACTCCTTTTGTTACACCTTCCTGTATATGGGGTCATTCACGCATAAAAAAAGCCAGGCATCAACCTGGCTTTTGTTTCAACACGTGTTTCAGTTATTGAGCAACCACACCCTGATCATTAACTACGATGGTAGCCTGACCTTGTTGATGGCTGCCCATAAAGGTTGCCGTCTGGGTTTGCATTTCAACGGTTGCCGCACGGCTTGGACCTGGATCCAGAATCGAACTGTGGGTACCTTCCAGGAAGCGCACAATACCACTACCCGGTGTTGTTGCTGCAACGCTTGGCAAGCCCATTAATGCTGCCAGTGGCTCGGTACCTGCCAAAGGATAGCTACCCTGATTAGGAATAACCTGATCAGACAACCAAGTGTCACCATTTTCATCTGGGTTACCACCAACCACTTCAATTAAGTGCACTGGCGTACCGGTGGCTGCAAGTGCTCCGGCATGGTTATTTGGATCCGGTGCTCCGACAACAGTTTGCGCGGCAAAAGCAAACGAAGCGAAGGTTGCTTCAATTTCAGCCTGTTGCGCGGCATTCAAAGATGCGAAGAATACCGGGAAGAAGGCTGAAAGGCCGGCTTCCTGATTCGCAATGCCATTGGCTTGCATGTATGCCGCAAGACCTGCGCGGAAATCTTCACTCTGCGCAGCCATCAAGGTGCCTTTGATCAAGTTACCAAACGCGTTTGAATCCAGCAGGAATGCGCCAACGCTTCCGCCAGGCATAGCTAATGTGCTCGCCTGATAAGCGTATAGGCCATCGAAATTGGCTAAATCACCGCCCATGGATGTATTGGCTAACGCAAGCGTTCCGGTTCCGGTAATGGCACCTAGCGAGTGACCAAAATAGCTCACATTATTAGCGTTGAGCATCACGCCGTTACTGCTGTTATCGGTAACGTTGTGGATACCTAAACGCAAACCCAATGAATCCAGGATACTTTGACGCATATTATCACGAGCAGTCAGCAAACTTGCCAGATTCATATAATCAGTCGCAGGACCGGTCGAGGCGTTAATTTCACGCTCTACCCCATTCATGTCCATCGCCACGATACCACGAGAGCCGTGTAACGGGTGGTCAATTGCTACGGTAGCAAAACCGGCAAGACTCAATGCACCAGTTAACGCTAACACGTCTTCTTTTTTCGACGTGATACCGTGTTGCAGCACAACCACAGGCCAACCTGTTGCTGGCATCATAGTTGGCTCACCGTTCACTAAGGTCAGGAAGGCTTCATCTGGAACTGTAATCTGTACGTCGATATCTGCCATGCCCGTCGCCGCAGGAATGGGCGATACCTTGGTAAGGTTACGTGGGTCAGTAATGCCCGCAGCAGCCAGGTTGAGGTCATACAATTGACCGTCGGTGGCCATCTGACACAAATCGTTATTCGGACCAACCGCGCCGGCCTGCAATAAGCTGCCTACGGTTGCTGCGCCCATCGCTTGCAGCTGTGCACCGTTTGTACAAGCTGCACGCATCCAGTCGCCTAACGGATTTTCCATGCTCAGGTAATAAGGCAGACTTACGCTGCCGCTATTAAGCTTGGTTGCACACAATGGCAGCACCGACTGAGCTGCGGCAATTGCTTGAGCATTACCTGACTGGAATACTGCACCGAACTGCGCAGTGTCACAATTTGTAATTCCGATAGCTTGTAAACCCGCCAATGTTTCGGCAGATAACACACCGGTTGCTGCAAATGCGGTAAAGACATTTGGCGCGGCAGCGTCTTCCACTTCAATTTCTGGCAAATATGCTTTCGCGGCCATGTAAGACTGTACAGTGTCACCACCGGTAGCAACCATTGCCTGCGCAAACGCCTGTGCGTATGGGGCAACGTTCAGTTGCTTAACGGTACTCATGGTTGAACCCACAGATTGCGTGGAGAAGTAAGCCGCATAAGAAATGTCTTCACGAGCCAGACCTTCACCGCCTAAAAGTGTAATGAAGAAATCAACAATCTGTTGCAATTGCTTCTGGCTTGCATCACCTAATGGTTGTGTTTCAGGGTCGAGGCGTGCCAGTTCCCAGGTTGTTGAACCTTTTACTTCACGACCCATATTATCTTTAAGTTGATTGGTGACTACCAACACGTGACCCTGGCCAGCTTTCATTGGCTTCAGTGGCACTACATTGACGGTACCGGCACTGCCTTTATTGGTGATGAAATCAACACCATAGGTTAATTCTTCCCCCAACAAACAGGGTAGACCCGGCGCAGTGACTTCGGCCGCTATGGCCTGACATAAGGGTGCATCACTTTCCAACGCTTGCTCAGCTTCAAAAATGCGCACAGATCCTTCAGCTGCCGCAGACGCCGCATCCACTTCAACGCCATCCGGTACGTTCACGCGAATCACAAACGGATGGTGGGTTGACCAGCCATCCAAGGCACTCAGCGCATACTGCGGGTTCGTCGGATCCTCAGCAGCGTCGTCCGTGATATTGATGGTAAAGTCGAACAGGTCGCCATCGGGAATCATCAGTAAATCATTGGGTACGTTTAAATCGCTGTTACCTGGATCGAACACCACGCGTGCGAATGGCTTAGCCGGATCATCGCCTGCAACCAGACGTTTATCTTCGAGTGTTTCTCCACCACAGCCTGCCAAACCTAGCACAGCTGCTATTGTGGAGCTTAGTACGAGTTTTTTCATTACGACTCCCAGAAACCTATTTCTTATAGTTATCACCGCACTTGCCCTTCCTTTTGCGTTTGCAATTGGCGTGAGGGACATGTACGACCAGTTGACATTGACCCAATCTTATTGACTTTGCAAAAAATTTACAATGGTCTTGTTAAGTATTTGTTATGACAATTTAACAATCCAAATTTTTCAAGGACTATCAGTGCCTTTTTGATAGAATTGCACCATTGTCCTTTTTCAGTAGATTTTTATGTATCCAGCAATTGCTCAAGACGCGCTCAACGACAAAGTAGTATTGATAACGGGCGCCGGTGATGGCATTGGTCGCCAGGCCGCGCTAAGTGCAGCGCAACACGGTGCTACGGTTATTTTACTTGGCAGAACAGTAAAAAAGCTCGAAGCCGTGTACGACGAAATTGTTAACGCTGGCGGCGCACAACCCGCCATAGTGCCGCTAGATTTAGAAGGTGCCACTGCAAGCCATTATCAGGGTCTAGCCGCCACCATAGGCGAGCAGTTCGGTCGTTTAGACGTGTTATTGCTAAATGCTGGTATGTTGGGAAAACTCAGCCCGTTCGGACAAATTGACGAAGATGAGTTTCGCAAAATCATGCAGATCAACGTCACCAGCGAAGTGTTAATGCTGCAGGCCCTGTTGCCTGTGCTGGAAGCTGCACCAAGGGCATCGGTTATTTTCACGTCATCTGGTGTGGGACGTAAAGGCCGCGCGTTTTGGGGCGGCTATGCAATATCTAAATTCGCGGTTGAGGGTATGGCACAAGTGTTGGCCGATGAATACAGCAACAGCCAGTTGCGTTTTAATGTGATAAACCCAGGCGCCACACGCACCAGCATGCGTGCTAAAGCCTACCCTGCCGAGGAACCCAGCATGCTTCCCACGCCAGCTGAATTGATGCCGTTATATCTGTACTTAATGAGTGACGATAGCAAAGATCTTAACGGACAGTCACTGGACGCCCAGGCAAAAAAATAGTCAATAAAAAAGCCAGCAATTACTCGCTGGCTTTGATTTATTTCTTTTTCGCTTGCTGATGCAGCTTGTGTTTTTTCACCGAGCGGCGCATGCGGCTTAAACGAACATGGTCGAGCTGGGCTTTGCGCTCATCCAGTAGCGTCTCGGTTTCTTTGGGTAACTGGACAGATTCGCGAAGGTAGTTAAGCTCGTCCAGCTCCAATTCGACCCACGCCCCCTGAGGTAAACGTTTTTTCAATGCGAGATTTCCGTAGCGCACCCTGATTAATCGACTAACCTTAAGTTCCAGCGACTCCCACATACGTCGAACTTCTCGGTTACGCCCTTCAGTTAACACCACATCAAACCATTGATTCAGGCCTTCGTCGCGACTACGGCGTTTGACTTGCAGGAATTTTGCCAGCCCGTCTTCTAACTCGATACCTTTTTTCAACTGGGCGATATGGCCGTTGGTCACTTCACCGAATACCCGCACTGCATACTCACGCTCAATTTCGTGGCGCGGGTGCATCAATCTGTTAGCCAGCTCGCCATCGTTAGTGAACAACAATAATCCACTGGTATTGATATCCAGCCGCCCCACGGCTATCCAGCGTCCATCACGAATCCGTGGTAAACGGTCAAATACCGTTGGCCTGCCATCGGGATCCTTGCGGGTACACATTTCGCCTTCAGGCTTGTTGTACATCAATACCCGACAAACCGACTTTTTATTGGCGAGATTAATTATGCGTCCGTCTACGCGAATTTGGTCTGACTCTTCAACCCGGATGCCAAGTGTAGCGATACCGCCATTGACTGACACGCGGCCGTGCTCAATCCATTTTTCGATTTCACGGCGGGAGCCCATGCCTGCATTTGCCAGGACTTTCTGTAGTTTTTCACTCATTTGCTTAGTGTATTTGACCTTGTTGTGGAGGCAGCCCCCCGGCTGTCTCTTGCTGTTGTAGATTTTCCGCTAATTGACTAAAGGCTTCAACAGAAGGTAGTTCAGTTAACGATGATAGCGAGAAATAATCCAAAAACGCCTTTGTTGTTGCGTACAGTGCCGGACGTCCGGGCACTTCTTTGTGCCCGACCACTTTTATCCATTCACGCTCGGTGAGCGTCTTTATGATATGACTGCTCACCGAGACGCCACGTACGCCCTCGATCTCACCCCGGGTAATGGGTTGTCGATAGGCGATTAATGCCAATGTTTCCAGCATTGCTCTGGAATAGCGGGGCAATTGCTCTTGCCATAATTTGGCAAGAAACGGGCTTAAATCCGGATTTGATTGAAATCGATAGCCACTGGCGACCTTTTGCAATTGAATACCACGGGGTAAATAATCCAGAGCCAGTTCGTCGAGGCAATCTTGCAGCTGTTTCGTCGACACTTGCCAGTCAGCTAAGACCGTACTGCGCAATGCATCAAGATCCAGTGGCTGATCGGCAACAAAGATGGCGGCTTCGACCAGTTGCTTTAATTGCTGTTTATTTATTTTTGCCATGCTCATGCTTTCCGGAAACTATTATACGCTGCGCGCCTGAATATGAATATCCCCAAAGGGTGCGGATTGGACATAATTTATCATGCCCTCCTTTAACAGCTCGAGAATTGCCAGAAAAGTGACAACGACCCCCGCCCGACCCTCATCAATGCTGAAAAAATGCGTGAAAGAGACAAATGTCTCGTCTTTCAAGTGGTCGAGTATCTGAGACATGCGTTCGCGGGTAGACAAGGCCTCCGGCGTGATCTGATGGTGTTCGAACGCTTTGGCCCTCTGCATGGCAGCCTGAAACGCAAACACCAAATCCTGCATCACAACCTCTGGCTGTAGCGTTAGGGGTTTACAGCTCTCATCCGGTGATGCGCTGGCAACAAAGCTATCCCGCTCCATACGAGGTATTTGGTCGAGTTCAAGTGCGGCTTGTTTCACCACCTCATACTCACGCAAACGACGAATCAATTCCGCCCGAGGATCGTCTTCTTCTCCGTCATCATTAGGCCGTTTAGGCAGGAGTAAACGGGATTTAATTTCAGCTAAAATCGCCGCCATCAGCAAGTATTCACCGGCCAACTCAAGCTTGATGTCTTTCATCAGCGCCACATACTGCATATATTGCTCAGTGATTTGCGCAACAGGCAGTTGCACGATGTCAAACTTTTGCTTGCGAATCAGGTACAAAAGTAAATCCAAAGGTCCTTCGAAAGCCTCCAAGATCACTTCCAGCGCGTCCGGTGGAATGTATAAATCCTCCGGTTTTTCCATTAATGCTTCGCCGTGGATAAACGCCAACGGCAAAGGCTGTTGAACCGGCGGTGCGGACGCTTTACTCATTAGCCAAATACGCTCGAATCACCGGCACCTTCGCGCACAATTTCAGCATCACCTTCTGACATGTCTACCACGGTGGTCAGTTGCTCACCCAGGTAGCCACCATGAATGATTAAATCGACGTGTTTTTCCAGTTTATCGCGGATCTCATCCGGGTCGGATTCGGCAAAGTCATTACCCGGTAAAATCAATGAAGTAGACATTAGCGGTTCACCAAGGGCTTCCAATAATCCCAAGGCGATCTTGTTATCCGGCACCCGGATTCCAATGGTCTTACGCTTGGGGTTTTGCAATCGCTTTGGTACTTCTTTGGTGGCCTTTAAAATAAAAGTATAAGGCCCCGGGGTGTTGTTTTTTATCTGTCGGAATGCGGTATTGTCGACTCGCGCATACACTGAGATCTCCGCCATATCACGACACATCAATGAGAATTTGTGCTCTTTTTGAATCTGCCTGATCTGGCACAACCGCTCAAGTGCTTGTTTATCATCCATCTGGCAGCCTATCGCATACCCGGAGTCGGTTGGGTACACCACCACACCTCCATGCTGAATGATTTCACATGCCTGTTTTAGCAGACGTGCTTGGGGATTGTCCGGGTGGACATAGAAAAATTGGCTCACACTGTTTCCTCAGTCATCGTCCAGTCTTGCCATATTGGCACAAGCTCATCGGGGAGCGAAAGGTTTTTGCCTAGTTCAGTCCAACGTCCGGGTAGATGAAAATCTGATCCTACTGACGCTTTAAATCCATACTCCCGGCACAAGGTCGCCAACATTTTGCGTCTCTGAGCATCTAAATTACTGCCATGAATCACCTCAATCGCGTCACCATTGGCCGCCTTAAAATCTGTCAACAAGCGCCGTAACCATTTCATCGTCATATCGTACTGGTAGGGATGCGCCAACACTGCTTGCCCTCCCGCTTGCTGAATCCACTCTACCGCGGTAGCTAAATCAATCCAATTGGCCGTGACATAAGCCCTTTTACCTTTGCCTAAATACTTATCAAAGGCTTTTTGCATATGGTCGACCACGCCGCGCTGGACCAGCACACGGGCAAAATGGGCACGGGTTACTTGACCTTCACCGGCCAACTGTTTCGCGTCAGCGAGGCAGTCTGCAAAACCAGCCTTCGCTAACTTGGCAGCAATGCGCTCTGCGCGTTCATCGCGGCGGGCTTGTTGTTGCAACAGACGCTTTTGGAATAGCTTATTCTCTATATCCAGCTTTAAGCCAACCACGTGAATTTCAAAACTGTGCCAGCGCGTTGATATTTCGATACCATCAACGATATGCAATTTGCGCCGCTGTTTGGCCTGATAGGCGTGGGCAGGCGCCAAACCGGCAAGGGTGTCATGGTCGGTTATCGCCAGCACATCGAGCTGCATATTGTGCGCCCGGTCAATCAATTCGAGGACACTTAAATGGCCGTCAGAAAACGTCGTATGACTGTGTAAATCGATTTTTAATCTTTCGGTTGTTGACATTAACCCGCTTTTGTTTTCTTCTATAAGGCAATTAACGCACATTGTATAAGTATTCGACATGCAACTAAACACAAACATGACTGCAAACTGGTGGTGGCACTTCCCGACTTAGCGGGCTGGTGTTTTTTTGTGTTTAAAAAAGATATCCAAAAACCCGCATAATGCGGGTTTTTTCGTATTTAACGGCTCGCAATATGCCAAATAAAATAAAACAAATAAGAGAATTTTCATGACGTTATCAGAACTTAGCGATGTTCCGGGCAAGGTTGAAAGCCTAATCCGGCCGCTGCCTTATATTGCTGAGCCCTTAGGGTGTTTCCACCAGCTATGTCAGTCAAGTTCAGCGAGCTTGCTGCTTGAGTCTGCAGAAATAAGCTCGAAAGACGATGTTAAAAGTCTGCTTTTAGTTGATGCGGCGCTACGCCTCGAATGCCATGGCCACCAGGTCAGTTGCCAAGCACTCAGTGCCAACGGCGAGGCCATCATTGCCGTTATTGCAGCGCAGCTGAAGGAACTGGTCAGCGCGCAGCAAACGGATCAGTTACAGCTCACCTTTGAGCAACCCGCAGCCGGACTCGATGAAGATCAGCGCCTCAAAGCGACATCGGTATTCGATACCTTGAGAAGCATTATTCAGGGAATGACCCCGATTCGTCAGCATCCCGATGCGGTGTTCATGGGGGGCGTATTTGCTTATGATCTGTTGGCAAGTTACGAACAGCTTCCTGATGTTGGTGAAGGTGAAAACAGCTGTCCGGATTTCGTTTTTTACGTCGCTGAGACGCTGCTGCTGATTGATCACACCCATCAAACTACCGAATTGATTGGCAGCGTGTTCAGTGGTGAGCAGGTCGCCTCTGAGTACTTCCGGATAAGCCAGCGTCTGGAGCAGCTTGCTACCGAATGTAAAAATAGCACTGCACTGCCGGTATCCAGGCAAAAAGTTCAGGGCGATATCACCATGGATAAAGACGACGCGGCGTTTTGTGCCGACGTCACCGACCTGAAAGAACATATCCTCAGCGGTGATATTTTTCAGGTAGTGCCTTCTCGCACCTTTTCGTTACCCTGCCCCGACAGCTTCGCGGCCTATGCCTCATTAAAGAAGCTTAACCCCAGTCCCTACATGTTTTTTATGCAGGATAAAGATTTCCAACTATTTGGTGCGTCTCCAGAGTCAGCGCTTAAATACGATAAGGACACCAATCAGGTTGAAGTTTATCCTATCGCGGGTACCCGACGACGCGGACTGAATCAGGCTGGTCAAATAGACGCTGATCTTGATAGTCGCATTGAGTTGGAACTACGAGAGGACCAAAAAGAAAAGGCCGAACATCTGATGTTAGTGGATTTGGCCCGCAATGATTTGGCCCGGGTCTGCGAACCCGGCTCTCGCTATGTCGCGGACTTACTGCAAGTCGATCGGTACTCCCAAGTAATGCATCTGGTTTCCCGGGTGGTAGGCCAACTTCGTCATGACCTGGATCCCTTACACGCATACGCAGCGTGCATGAATATGGGGACCCTGGTCGGCGCGCCCAAAGTCAGTGCCGCCACACTCATTCGCCAAGTCGAAAAACGTCGCCGCGGCAGCTACGGAGGCGCGGTGGGCTATTTGAACAGCCGCGGTGACCTTGATACCTGTATCGTGATCCGCTCCGCCTTCGTTAAAAATCAACGCGCCTATATTCAGGCGGGCGCTGGTGTGGTATTTGATTCCGTTCCTCAGGCCGAAGCCGATGAAACCCGCAATAAGGCCCAGGCCGTCATCCGTGCCATTCAGTTGGCTAATCAGGAGGGGTAAAATGGAAAGCACCACACTATTTTTACTCGATAATATCGATTCGTTCAGTTACAACCTGGTAGATGAGATGCGTAAACTCGGCTATCCGCTGAAGGTATACCGCAATCGTGTTGATGCCGATATCATTATTGAGCAAATCAACCAAACCAAAGGCAAGGTGGTTTTAATCCTCTCGCCCGGGCCAGGTACGCCTGAAGACGCTGGCTGCATGCCTGAGCTTTTGAAACGCTTAGCAGGCACGTTGCCGGTGCTCGGTATCTGTTTAGGCCACCAGGCTATCGTCGCCCATCATGGCGGGAAAGTCGTTCGTGCCAATCAGGTATTGCATGGCAAATCCTCTGCCATTGATTGCAAACCGCACCCTATTTTTGCCGACCTACCCAACCCGTTACCGGTCGCAAGGTACCATTCACTGATGGCCAGTCAGTTGCCCGACGAACTGACGTTATTAGCCCAATACGAGAGCATACCCATGGCGGTCTATCATGGGCCGAGTAAAATGCTCGGTTTTCAGTTTCATCCGGAGTCCATCCTGACCAGTCAGGGCGCTCAATTATTAAAACAAAGCATTGAATTCTTAGCGGAGCAAGCCTGATGCAAGCACTTTATGAACAACTTTTTTCAGGAAAATCATTAACCACCGCACAAAGTGAGGCGTTTTTTGGTCAGGTGATGCGCGGTGAAATAGCGCCGGTAGAGTTGGCTGCTATGCTCACAGCCCTTAAATTCAGAGGCGAATCGCCGGAGGAAATTGCGGGGGCAGCCAATGCCATGACGGACCATGCCCTGACCTTTCCCCGCCCCGATTACGACTTTGCCGATATCGTTGGCACCGGTGGCGACGGCCACAACACCATCAATATTTCGTCGGCGGCGGCGATCGTCGCGGCGGCATCGGGTCTTAAGGTGGCTAAACACGGTAATCGCAGTGTCTCAAGTAAATCAGGCTCTGCAGATTTATTTGCTGAGTTTGGGCTAAAACTGGACATGCCGCCGGCTACTGCACGCAATTGTTTAGACCAAAGCGGGCTGTGTTTTCTGTTTGCTCCTGTGTATCACGCAGGTGTAGCTCATGCCATGCCGGTCAGACAGGCGCTAAAATCCCGCACCTTATTCAACTTGTTGGGGCCGCTGGCAAATCCAGCTCGCCCCAGTCACATTATGATTGGGGTCTACTCAGCTGATCTGTTGCAACCGTTTGCCAGTACACTAGCGTTGATGGGTTACCAAAACGCGGCGGTAGTGCACGGAGCAGGGTTAGATGAAGTCAGCCTGCATGGCACCACAGAAGTGATTTTTCTCCATCGCGGAGAGCAAACCAGAGCACAATTAACGGCCGAGGACTTTGGCTTACCAGCCTATGCTCTGGATGAAATTAAAGGCGGTGAACCGGCAGAAAATAAAGCGCTGATAGAGGCCCTGCTGAGAGGCAAAGGACAAGCTGCCCATGTGCATGCCGTCGCCGCAAATGCGGGGTTATTACTTTACCTTGCCGGTAAAGCACAAAGCATAAAACAAGCAACCCAGATGGCGATGCAAACCATTGCCAGCGGTCAACCCTATGAGACTATCCAACACGCAGCAGAGGTAAGCCGTGGCTAACGTTTTAGAAAAAATATGCGCAGATAAAGCACAAGAAATTGCACAACGTAAAAAAACGTTGCCTCTGGCGGATTTCATCGACACATTAACGCCTTCAGATCGCAGCATGTATGACGCGTTAGCTGCCCCCGAAGCCGGCTTTATTCTGGAATGTAAAAAAGCCTCTCCTTCTAAAGGCTTAATTCGCGAGGATTTTGATTTAAACACCATCATTGGTGCTTATTCGCCCCGTGCAGCCGCCATATCCGTGCTAACTGACGAAAAGTATTTTCAAGGCAAGTTCGAATATTTGGAATATGTGCGCGAGCGGGTCAGACAACCGGTGCTGAACAAAGACTTTTTTATTGACCCGTATCAGGTTTATTTAGCCCGCTATCACAATGCGGATGCGATTTTGTTAATGCTATCGGTTCTCGATGATGAGCAGTACCTAACCCTGGCAAAGATCGCAGAATCGTTACAACTGGATATTCTGACAGAAGTCAGTAACGAACAAGAAACCCATCGCGCCGTGGCCCTGGGGGCCAAGATCATTGGTATCAACAACCGTGACTTGCGCGACCTGAGCACAGATTTAGCCACCACAGAAAAGCTGGCGCCACTGATTCCCGACGACAGATTAGTGATCAGCGAGTCAGGCATATATACCCATCAGGACGTGGTTCGATTGGCACCGCTAGCTGATGGATTTTTAGTAGGAAGCAGTTTGATGGCGCAAGACGACGTCAGTGCCGCAGTCAACAAACTGATCTACGGCAATATCAAAGTCTGCGGCATTACCCTGCCGGAGGACGCACAGATGGTTAAACAGGCCGGTGCCAGTCTGGCTGGCTTAATTTTTGTTCCAGCCTCACCCCGCTGTATTAGCCTGCATCAGGCGCAGACCATCGTGTCCACCGTTCCATTTAGCTATGTCGGCGTGTTTGCCAATCAGCCCCTTGATATGATCGCTGAACTGGTGCAAAAGCTGGCACTGGCAGCGGTGCAATTGCATGGCGATGAAGACCAGTCCTTCATCTTAGCGTTACGACAACGGCTCCCCAATAGCTGTGTAATTATCAAAGCTTATGGGGTAACGGATCAGTTGCCTGATTTGTCCATGACCAACGTCGACTGGCATTTGTTAGACAGTCGTATCGGAGGTAAAAGTGGCGGTACCGGCCAACAGTTCGACTGGTCGGTATTTGCCGACATTGACGACAAGTCTGCGCTGGGCTTAGCTGGCGGTTTAACGCCCGACAATATTCAGCAGGCCGCTGCAACCGGCGCCGGCCTATTAGACGTTAATTCCGGTGTCGAATCTCGCCCGGGACTAAAAAATCACACACAGCTAACACGCTTGTTTAATCTGCTTCGCCAGTATTGAGAGAGTTATGAATAAATTAGACAGTAAATTTGGTCAGTTTGGTGGCATGTATGTGCCCGAGCTTCTGATTCCGGCACTGGACCAGTTAGAGCAGGAATTCATCAAAGCCCAACAAGACCCTGAGTTTCAGGCAGAGTTTATGGCGTTGCTAAAAGACTACGCTGGTCGCCCCACCGCCATGACAAAAACCCGGAATCTGGTGTCAAACCCTTTGGTCAGTCTGTATCTAAAACGTGAAGATCTACTGCACGGCGGTGCCCATAAAACCAACCAGGTACTTGGGCAGGCGCTGCTGACTAAACGTATGGGTAAAAAAGAAGTGATCGCAGAGACAGGCGCAGGGCAACACGGCACTGCAACCGCATTGGCGTGTGCGTTGTTGGGCTTGAAGGCGCGCATTTATATGGGTGCTAAAGACGTAGAACGTCAGGCTCCTAATGTGTTCCGAATGCGCTTGATGGGTGCTGAAGTGATCCCTGTCGACAGTGGCTCCGGTACGCTGAAAGACGCGGTCAATGAAGCCATGCGTGATTGGTCAGCAAGTTACGAAACGGCCCACTATCTGTTAGGCACCGCAGCCGGCCCTCACCCCTTCCCGACCATAGTTCGGGAGTTTCACCGCATGATTGGCGAGGAAAGTAAGGCGCAAATACTTGAAAAAGAAGGCCGCTTACCCGATGAGGTCATTGCCTGCGTTGGCGGGGGTTCCAATGCCATCGGCATGTTTGCCGACTTTATTGACGATAAAGACGTTGAATTGGTCGGTGTTGAGCCGGCTGGCAAAGGGTTAAGCACACACGAGCACGGCGCTGCTATTGCCAAAGGCAGTATGGGTATCCTACATGGTGCCTATACCTACATTATGCAAGATGACGACGGTCAAATCGAAGAGTCTTATTCGGTCTCAGCTGGCCTGGACTATCCGGCTGTCGGACCAGAACATGCCCACTTGCATCATAGTGGTCGCGCACGCTACGAATCCGTTACCGACGACGAAGCCTTGGATGCCTTCCAGCTGTTGGCCCGAAAAGAAGGTATTATTCCGGCCCTGGAGTCCTCACATGCATTGGCCTATGCACTCAAAGCTGCAGAACAGGCGACGGAACCGCGTATCATTGTGGTAAATCTTTCTGGTCGCGGTGACAAAGACATTGCCCACGTACAACAATTTCTGGCAGGAGATTTATGATGGATCGTTATCAAACCATGTTTGACCAGTTACAACGCCAGCAGCGTGGTGCCTATGTCCCCTTTGTCATGTTAGGTGACCCGGATCAGGCTACCAGCGTCGAGATTATCTGCGCCTTAATTGAAGGGGGTGCCGATGCACTGGAACTGGGTTTTCCTTTTTCAGACCCCATAGCAGACGGCCCGGTGATTCAAAAAGCCGGGTTACGTGCCTTAGCAAGCAAAATAGGCCAACAGGCATGTTTTGACATTATTGCCGAAGTGAGAAAGCGCTACCCAGATATCCCCATCGGTCTGCTGTTGTACAGCAATCTGGTCTTCCACACCGGCATTGATGCGTTTTATCAAAAAGCGGCTGAAGCCGGAGTGGATTCGGTATTACTTGCTGATGTGCCCTTGCGCGAAGCGTCGTTATTCCAACAAGCCGCCAAGCAACACAATATTCACCATATCCTTATCGCCCCACCCAATGCTGACGATGACGCATTACAGGCGATTGCCAAAGCGTCATCTGGCTATATTTATTTGCTAGGTCGGGCAGGAGTAACAGGCACAGATACCGCTGCCAACGCCCCCGTTAGCCAAATGGTCAGCCGCCTTAATGCCTATCAGGGTGCACCTTGTATAATCGGCTTCGGTATCTCCAGCCCGGCCCAGGTTGCGCAAGCTGTCAAAGATGGTGCCGCCGGCGCCATTGCCGGTTCCGCTACTGTTAAAATCATTGAACAGCATCTGGACGACAAGGCCGCTATGCTTGCAGCGCTGCGCGATTTCACCGCGCAAATGCGTTCAGCAACCTAACGCTTGCTGTCAAACTTAAGGCCGCCAGCAGTGATCCATTATCTTAATATGTTACACTGCTGGCGG
>CAXQZJ010000109.1:0-6734 GCA_964228145.1 Alteromonadaceae bacterium
TGGCCGGCGTTTGTCTCTATGCGAATCATAACCGGATTGTCTCCAGCCTGCTTGTCCTGTAGTTCAGCAGCAAACTTAAATGAGTGAGCCGGCACAACTCGGTCATCATGATCACCGGTCGTCACCAGAGTAGCTGGATAAGCCACGCCAGCTTTGACGTTATGAACTGGTGAATAACCCAGTAAATACTCGAACATTTCTTTGCTTTGCTCTGACGTACCATAGTCATAGGCCCAGCCCGCACCCGCGGTAAAGGTGTGGTAACGCAACATGTCCAGTACGCCAACCGCAGGTAACGCGACCTTAACCAAGTCAGGACGTTGGGTCATTACAGCACCAACCAGCAAACCACCATTTGAACCACCGCGAATGGCCAGGTAATCAGACGATGTATATTGCTCTGACTGCAAATATTCCGCTGCTGCAATAAAGTCGTCAAAGACGTTTTGCTTCTTGAGCTGCACACCCGCGTTATGCCAGTCTTTGCCATACTCGCCACCACCACGCAGGTTTGCAACAGCATACACGCCACCTAAATCCAACCAGGCCGCATTCGCCGAGCTGAATGAGGGGCTAAGACTAATATTGAAGCCACCGTAACCATACAAGATGGTCGGATTTTTACCGTTAAGCTCAATACCCTTTTTATGGGTGATGATCATAGGCACTTTAGTGCCATCTTTAGAGGTGTAGAAAACCTGCTTAGACACAAACTGGTCTGGGTCAAAGTCAATTTCAGGCTTATTGTAAACCGCAGAGTCACCTGTCTGAGGATCTAAGCTGTAGATGGTTCTCGGTGTGGTATAACTGGTAAAGCTGTAATACAAGGTCTGCTGATCTTTCTTACCACCAAAGCCAGATGCAGAGCCTTTGCCAGGCAATGAAATCTCACGTACCAGATTACCGTCGTAATCAAATTGTTTTACCTGCGAAACCGCATCGACTTTGTAGTTTGCAAAAATATAGCCAGATCCTGTCGACACGTTTAACACGTTATCGGTGTGAGGAATCACATCTACCCAGTTTTCCGGCGTCGGGTTGCTTGCACTGACTTTCACCACACGCTTATTCGGTGCATCCAAATTAGTCAGTAAATACAAAGTATCGCCTTTAACATCCAACACACTAGTATCAGAGCTGGTATTGCCTAGGATAGTGACGAGCTCACTGTCAGGCTCGCTCAAATCCTGCATAAACAACTTGTTGCCAGACGTGGACACAGAGGCATAAATGAATAAATAGCGATCGTCTTCACTGACACCGGCGCCGATGTATCTGTGTTTCTCGGCATCAGTGCCACCGAACACCAGGCTGTCTTGGCTTTGTGCCGTGCCCAGCTTGTGGTAATACACCTTGTGTTGATCGGTTTTAGCCGATAACTCGCTGCCGTCTGGCTTGTCATAGCTCGAATAATAGAAACCTTCATTCCCTACCCAAGAAATCCCTGAAAACTTCACGTCCACCAGCGCATCTTCAAGTTGCTCACCGGATTCGGCATCAATAATGATGACTTTGCGCCAGTCACTTCCGCCTTCAGAAATCTGATAAGCGAGTTTGCTGCCATCCTTTGAAAAGGAAATACCGGCTAACGAGGTGGTGCCATCTTCAGAGAAAGTATTCGGATCAAGAAATACTTCAGTCTCACCCTGCTCATTTTTGCGATACAAAACACTTTGGTTTTGTAAGCCATCGTTCTTGTAGAAGTAGGTGTAGTTACCCTCTTTAAACGGCGAACTGACCTTCTCGTAGTCCATCAGGGTAGTCAGGCGCTTTTCAATCGCTTCGCGGTAGGGAATTTTATTGAGGTAAGCGAAGGTCACATCATTCTGGGCTTTGACCCAAGCCGCGGTCTCTTCGCTCATATCATCTTCTAACCAACGATAAGGGTCAGCGATTTCCTGACCAAAGTAACTGTCTACCACGTCGCCCTTACGCGTTTCCGGATAACTAATTTCCATCTTTACCTGTTGTTCTGCCTGAGTGGGTTGCTGGTCACTGTCGGCGGCTTGTTGGCAGCCTGCCAATGCCAGAAGTACTGCACTGGTGATCAGTTTTTTCATTGTGTGTTTCCCTGTGTGTTGTGTTGTTACTTTGCCATCCAGTCTTGATCCAAGCGGATGTTAAATAATAGCGGAGCGTAACGGGAATAAGCCTCCCGATTACTTTCGCATTGGATATTCTTTTTGTAATTGAGCTTCCATGGATCATTAATCAAATATAATCGGTCACCATCCAGGGCCAATCCCTCAATGCTGGCATTATCCATCAATTCAAATGCAGGGCACGCGTCGCTGGCGGTCGGTGCCCAAAAGGCGATCGGGATAATGAGCGCTGGGTTACTGGCCGTTAAATCTATCAGCCACAACTGGTCGATGTTGCGTGCAAACGCCGCCAAATATCCCGGATGCCCTGCCTTTTCTGAAGCCACATATTGCATCGCGTTTAGCGGGTGCATGCCATCACCGGGTTGCGGGAACTGCAATTCCGGCTCATCAACCACAGCGAAGTCTTGTGTCAGCCAAAATTGCTCATCTAGTTGTAACGAAAATATGCGCGGATTGCGACGACTGTCCTTCTCCAGCGCCAGATATAAAACACCTTGTGGCGTCATCGCTAGGCCTTCAATGCCGTCATTGGCAAATGCACCGATAGCCATGTTCTGATTAAACTGTAATGGTCTTACCCCATCTACCACCAGCTCGCCGTCGACCACCTTTGCCCTTAACAACAAAAACGGCACAGCGGCTGAACCGGTCGCCGACCACCTTTGCTGGCAATCTCCTTCCAGGGGCTGATAGGTCATGTCTTCGGTAACCAATATGACTTCTTCGTCATTGTCGGGATGCAGCACCATGGCTTCATAATCCGGGTTATCCGCCAAATACGCGTAAAAACAGTTGTCTCGCAGCTTGGCATCAATACGAATCGGCAATGCCGGGTAGCGCAGCGCTCCGGTTTGCGCATCCAATCGATGGATTTTCTGACGTTGACGTTCGTCAGCACTACGGTCAGAAATAAACCACAGCTCGCCCTGACGATAGACCAAACCAGAAGGCTGTGGATTTGCCATGGCTTGACCGTCTTGCTCGGTTATCCAAACGCCTTGGGAATTCAACGAAACTTTAACGGCAGCGGCTGGAAAGCTAATCAATAGCAAAAAGGTAAAAAGGTGCTTTGTCATTTGTTACCACGATAGAGAAGATGGAACCCGAGGGCTGGATAATAATTGTTGAAAACGTTGCCAACGCTGATCTGGATCGTCGACTTGCTGAATATAACCCTTAACCAAATCTTTGCCCCAGTTATAATTGATTACGTAGGCACCATAGGTATCGAAAAAGCGCACCCTTTGACGTGCTTTTTGCTCAGAATACAGACTGTATTTTATTAGTAAATCCACAGCTTGCTGTTCACTGATGTCCCCATTGAGGTACTCCCTGGCAACCTGATTGCTGGCATAGGAAAGACGCTGTTTAATCTGATTAAACTGCTGATATCTCGGTGCCAGCGTTGGATCGATTCCCGCCAACGGGTACAAAACCTGTGTCTCAAATTGCATTTTTTGAGGCCCCGGAAAGGCCATTTCGATACCCAGATTTGCACTGCCTTCGGCAATGAGCGACTGGGGACTGAACAAGGGGTAAACACTAAACTCTACCCAACCTTTTTGTTTCACCAAACTGTGTTCGAGTAACGCGTTATAGGTATGATGGCCCGGGTATCCCTCGTGACAACCCAAATCCACTGCACGAGAAATTTCAATGGGTAATTCCACGTTCAACTGAATCAGACTTTGTGCTTCGCCTTGATACCAGTTATAGCCGGACCAAGGTTTGTCTGTGACATATTCCAACGTAAAATTTTCGCCTTCGGGCAAACTTAAACGGCCAAGCGTGCGACGCTTACACTCCTCAATCGCACGCTTAAAAACCGCCTGTTGCCGATCTTTAGGGATATAGAATTGCGCCTGAAACTGCTCAATACGATCAGTCAGCTCACCGTCACCCGCTAACAAAGTTTCGAGTTCAGCTAACGCCTGATCAAATTCCTGATAATCATGCTGTGGTGCCTGCGTATCGTAAAGTGCCATCGAAGCTATATCAAAATCAGTCTCTGCGCGGCCACTGAGTTGGTCAATCCGATAAACCAACGCCCGTAACTGCGTCGTCAGATAATGATGACGCAGCTTGTCCTCAACAACCGCCTGTGCCAGTTTAGCTTGCAGCTGTTGTGCCCGCAGGCGAATCTCACTTAGCTCTAATGCGCGGGTTCGGGCTTCTTCCCGCCATTTTTCAGGACCGTAATAGGCATCCACGTAATGCTCGTCATGTTCACCGAGAGACAAGACTAAAAAAACATATTCTTCGGCAAGTTTGTCGGTATCAATTTTAGCCTGTTGAGTGAAAACCGGCCCGCTCTGTTGCTGCCCTTCGCTGCAAGCAATCAGCCCTAGCATAGTTATCAGTGCAATTGCGGATATCTTTATAACGCGCATCATATTGGTGAAATCTACCGACATACTTTGTTACCCAATCCTGCTGTGTTTTTTTTAACCACTATGCTCAACTGGCAATAATCAGGAGGAACTTATGTTTAAACGATTATTCTGTGCTTTTATCTTATCGATGTTAACGTCAGTTGTCGCGGCAAATCCCTCACCTGTCGGCGATTGGCAAGGCAAACTGGATATTCAGCCAGGCGTCAGTCTGACCCTGGTCGTGCATATAGAGCAGCAGGGGGATACATTGACCTCTACATTGGATAGCCCAGACCAGGGCAGTTATGGCATACCCGTGGCTAACACACAGCTGGAATCATCAACCCTGACTTTGGATATCGCAATCATTGGAGCAAAGTTGGTTGCAACCGTCGGGGATGACACCCTCAAAGGTACGTTTACCCAAGCCCAGCAAGATTTACCGATCACCTTATCCAAACTAAATGTCGAACAGCAGCAGGCATTAAAAGATAAATTTGCCCGTCCACAAATGCCCAAGGCGCCATTTCCTTATGAGATTGAAGAAGTCACTTACCCTCACCTGAGTAAAGAGTTCGATTTTGCAGCGACACTTACACTTCCAGAGGGAAAAGGGCCATTCCCTCTGGCGATTCTGGTGACCGGTTCGGGGCCTCAGGATCGTGACGAAACACTTGCTCAGCACAAACCATTTTGGGTTTTAGCTGATCATCTGACCCGACAAGGTATTGCAGTACTACGTAGTGACGATCGCGGAACAGGCGAATCAGGCGGAGACTTTAGCAGCGCCGACTTGAATGCTTTTGTTACCGATATTCACTCTGCTTATCAATTTGCCGCTCAACATCCGAACATAGACAAAGCTGCAATTGGCATCATTGGTCACAGTGAAGGGGGAGTAACGGGCCCGATGTTTGCAGCTCAATATCCCGATAAAGTGGCGTTCATGATTATGATGGCGGGACTCGGTGTAGACGGAACCACACTTTGGGCCACCCAGCAAAGTGATATCGCCGCCGCACTCGGCATGGCTGACCCTAAGATGGTTTACGATTTGCACCATAAAGCTGCGGCTATGGCCGCCAACGGCGACTCCAAAGAACAGGTCTTAGCCTTATTTACCGCGATACCGGGAATGCCTCAGGCTCAGGCTGAACAAATCGCCAGTATGCTCACCAGTCCCTGGGGCCGCTCATTTACCCAGTATCAACCCAACAAGGTACTACCCAAGCTGACGATGCCGTTACTGGCAGTCAATGGCGACAAAGATATTCAGGTAACCAGTAAAGCCAACCTGGCCGGTATCAAAGACAACCTAGCAAAAGCCGATAATAATGATGTCACTGTAAAAGAGATGGCTTCGCTGAACCATCTCTTCCAAAAAGCAGACACCGGATTACCCAATGAGTACATTCTGATTCAGGAAACGCTGAATCCTCAGCTACTCAATACAATCAGCGATTGGTTGACTACACGCTTTGTCGATTAATCAAAAAGGGCATGCGATTGCATGCCCCGTTTAATTTATTGATAAGCCCGGTAAGGGCGATCTGATGTCAGGCTGACTAGCCCTTTAACGACTCTGTAAATAATCCAGATTCCCAAGGCGAACAACAATGGAACACCGATAATAATCAGGGTCAGCACACCGAAAATGACGCCCAGGACAATCCCCCAAATAAACACCGTGATAGCGTTTTCAAAGTGATCAGCAAAGCGAGATTGACGCGCGTTATCTTTACTCACTAACGCCCAAATGCCACCAGCGATAAAAAACAAACCGGTAAAGCAGCCAATGAGCAAAAGAATGTAGGCAATAAGGGCATTGCGCTTTGCTTCTTCATCCTGCGGGGATAGTTGATTGTGTTCCATACTATTATCCTTCATGCAAACATGGTTAACACTTTAAAGGCACTTTGCCTGTGGGTAAAGTTATTCCACTAAGCCAACTTTGTCGCCCATCAACAGACGCTATGCACCATTTGAATTACGTTATACGCCTCAATTTCCGAAGCTGACGCAATTAAAAAGGGCAGTGTTATTCACTGCCCTTTTTTGTTTTTAATCCAGTTGTGTTAGCCAAACAACCAAGTCACTAAAGTCATCCGGCGACATACCGCGCAAAAATTGCGCCTTGTATTTACCGTTAACAATAAAGGTCGGGACTGAACGCACCGCACTGCGGTAGTCCGCCAGCAATTTTTGGTTCTGGCGGAACAGAGTTTTAGCGCCAAAGCTACGAGCAGTCTTATCGAAT
>CAXQZJ010000110.1:0-5419 GCA_964228145.1 Alteromonadaceae bacterium
AGTCATGCCCAATACGCGGGTGTAAAAGTCCAACGAGCGCGTTGGATCAGCAATCCGCAGCATGGTCTGGTTAAACACAAACCCGTTTGTTGCAGGGTCTTTTTGATCACACAGGCCTTCTGCCTGTTCGAAATGACGAGACATAGCGGTTTCTCCGTCGCAAAAACCATCAGATGGGGACGACTGACACAAATCCCAATCTTTATGGCGGGATTACCGCCCTGACCACGCGCAGGGCATGGCCGCAATCGAATTACAGGTGGTGAGTATGTAATGAATGAATCAGTTCATCTTCCAATTCAAAGCGCACTTCCAGTTGCTGACCAAGATCCGATAAATCACTGTCAAAGGTCGAAAACTGTTTTTCGTCGTTGTTGCTGGCATATTTATCGTTGAAGCGCAGCGCCGCGTCAGTGCTGGGCATTATGTCAGGCACAATACGTTGATAAAGCTCTGAGTCGTCATCGGCAAACTGTGTGTAGATTTCAAAATGACCGGCAGACAAGTAATCCATTAAGATTTCGCAGAATGCTTCAATTTTCAGGGCATCGGGTAAGCTTTGTGCTTCGCGCTGATAAGGTGGTAATCCAGCCAGTTCGCAGTACAGCACCAGTAATTGCTGACGCTCAGCTAACCAGTTATCAATGGCGCTGTGGGCCCCGCCCCAACGCTGTTTCGCAAGTTCAACACCGCTTAACATAGTCTTGCTCCTGTATTTATAACAATACTCCTCGCAAGATTGAGTGTATATCAAACCAGCTAAATAGCGACACTGAGAGAAGGAAAATTCTGTTAAAATACGGCCAGAGGTTATCTTTAAGCGAGGTAATATGAGCCCTCAAACGCACAGCGAATCAAAGGTTCACTGGATCGTTTTTCATCGTGACAAAGTGCTGATCGAACACGATAAATCAGCGCTACCGACCGGTGTCGCCCCCCACCAGCGCATGGATCTTGAATACGAGCATGAGTTGGTCTTACCGCTGCCAAATGGCGAGCAGGCGTATGTTATCGATTTGGGTTACCAGGCCATTGATGATGGTGTTTACAATCCGATCTCCTTGCGTCAGGCCTTGTTGAGCATGGAGCATCAGTGGTTCGAGACTCTCGCACGCGCCTGGCAGAGCGTGTTGTTTTTGCGTACGCACCGGTATTGCGGCCAATGCGGTGGCCAAATGCAGCGGGTTGACTGGGAGTTAGCAACCCAATGTTATCAATGCAAGCATCGCTGCTATCCGCGAATTTCCCCCTGCATCATTGTCGCGATTCGTAAAGGCGACAAGATTCTGTTAGCTCAGGGGCAACATCACAAAGACGGTATGCACTCGGTGTTAGCGGGATTTGTCGAAAGTGGTGAAACCCTCGAACAGGCAGTGCACCGAGAGGTATTTGAAGAGGTGGGTATTCAGGTTACCAACTTGCGCTATTTTGACAGCCAGCCCTGGCCGTTTCCCCATTCTTTGATGGTCGGTTTTTTAGCCGACTGGGAAAGCGGCGAGATTCAGGTAGACGGCAAAGAGATTCTTCACGCAGATTGGTTCCTGCCCTCGGCCTTACCCACTACGCCGCCATCATTTTCCATCGCAGGCCGCTTGATTTCACATACGTTAAACCAAGTGAATAATCCGGATTAAGCTGAATTCAGGATATAAAAAACCCCATCCGGAGATGGGGTTTCAAAGTTTTTAGCGTGGTGGTCTCGTATACCGAGCTTCTTGTTTTTGTTCACTAGCATGGCTTTTATAGCATCGCTTTTTGACATATGGCAAGTTTTTCGTCGATTTTTTTATCGATTGATGGGTAAAGTGCCCAAACATCGCATTTCGGTGTACAATTCGGGCCAATTTACGTAGTCCGTCGGAGCTCTCTTTTGCAACCTCTAAAAAACGATCGATATTTACGCGCCCTGATGCGCCAACCTGTTGATGTGACCCCAGTCTGGATGATGCGTCAGGCAGGGCGTTATTTGCCAGAGTACCGCGAAGTTCGTGGTCAGGCTGGTGACTTCATGAGCCTGTGTAAAAACCCAGAATTGGCCTGTGAAGTGACCCTACAGCCGTTACGCCGTTTTGATTTAGATGCTGCAATTTTATTTAGCGACATTTTGACCATTCCTGATGCCATGGGTTTAGGTTTGTATTTCGAAACCGGCGAAGGTCCGCGTTTTGAACGCCCGATCACCTGTCTGGCCGATATTAAGAAGCTGCCTGATTTCGATCCTGAACAAGAACTGGGTTACGTCATGGATGCGGTTCGCACCATTCGTAAAAATCTCAATGGTGATGTCCCCCTGATTGGTTTTTCCGGTAGCCCGTGGACCCTGGCAACCTACATGATCGAAGGCGGCTCGAGTAAGGCGTTCACCAAAATCAAAAAGATGGCGTTTGCAGAACCAGAGAGTCTGCATCTGTTATTGGATAAACTGGCCGACTCAGTGACCCACTACCTGAATGCGCAAATTGCTGCGGGTGCCCAATCGGTGATGGTATTTGATACCTGGGGCGGCGTTTTATCACCCCGTGATTACCAACTGTTTTCTTTGCAGTATATGGAGAAGATCGTTAATGGTCTGACCCGCCATGCAGACGGCCGTAAAGTGCCTGTTACCTTGTTCACTAAAAACGGCGGTATGTGGCTTGAGAAAATCGCTGCTACCGGCTGTGATGCAGTCGGCCTTGATTGGACCATTAATATTGACGAAGCGCGCCGCCGCATTGGCGACAAGGTTGCGCTGCAAGGCAATATGGACCCGTCTATGCTGTATGCGCCACCGGCACGTATTGAACAGGAAGTGCAGGATATTCTGGCAGGCTTTGGTGTGGGTTCAGGCCACGTGTTTAATCTGGGTCATGGCATTCATCCGGATGTGCCACCCGAGCACGCCAAAGTCTTTATCGATGCCATCCATAAATACAGTAAGCCTTATCACTTATAAGTAACTTGCCTGCTCAGGCATCTCTGGGCAGGCCTTTCTCTACCACCCTGATTAACCGTTGTGTGTGTCGGCTTTCCCGGTTCTGTTGCGCCAACTGTTGATCTAGTGCCCATTGGGCATGTTCCGCAACAAGAGGATCGTCACCGCTAATCGCCTCTTTTAGCTGTGCGATGATCTCGTCGCTACTATCAGCGTTACCCATCGCCACGGCAATATTACGCCGCCAGCGTTGAAAGCCAATACGCCGTATCGGTGAGCCCTCAGTACGTTTTAAAAACTGTGATTCACTCCAGCTAAACAGCTCTGTCAGGGGCAGCCCCAGCAATCCTTCTCTCGCCTCAAAATCCGGTTCATCGGTCAATGGAGCAAACCGATTCCAGGGGCATGCCAACTGGCAATCGTCACAACCGTAGATTCGGTTGCCCATTTTACTTCGTAATGGTTCTGGAATACTGCCATCCAGCTCTATGGTCAGATACGAGATACATTTACGCGCGTCGACTACATAAGGCTCGACAATCGCACCAGTAGGGCACAGGGTCATACACGCTGTACAACTGCCGCAGGCAGGCTCTACCGGAGAGTCGACCGGCAGCGGCAAATTAATAAACAGTTCGCCCAGAAAGAACCAGCTACCGGCTTGTTTGCTCAAGGTTAAAGAATGCTTACCGGTCCAGCCGATGCCAGCCTTTTCTGCTAACGCATGTTCCAACACAGGCGCTGAGTCGACAAACGGACGAAACGCCACCTCTGGTAAGGTTTCCCTTAACGCCTCACCGAGCTTTTTAAGTTTATTCCGTAGCACCTTGTGATAGTCGCGGCCTACAGCGTAACGACTGATATAGCCCAGTTGGTTTTGTTTCAGTGTTCGGGCAAAGCTCGCATCGGGCGGCAGGTAATTGAGTCGCACACATACCACCCTCACCGTACCGGGCAGTAATTCAGCAGGTCTTGCGCGCTTCATGCCGTGGTTTTGCATAAACTGCATATCACCGTGATAGCCGTTATCAAGCCAGGCTTGCAAGAACTTTTCGTGACGGCTAAGGTCAATGTCACTAATGCCAACATCATGAAAACCCAGTGCTTTTGCCGTGGTTTTTACACTATCTGCAAAGTGCTGAAGTTGAGAGTCAGAATATGCGGTCATTGGACATTGCAAGCTGGTTAAACACCCGGGCGAGGTTACCACAGATGGTCTGGTGCGCGCAGCAGATCAGCGAAAACGAACAAGCTGCCGCAACAGCCTCTGGGCAAACCCTGACGGTTCTGATGGAGCGTGCCGGCGCCGCGGTTTTTGCGCGTTTGCAGACCAGACTCCCTGCCCCAGCCCATGTTGGTGTTCTTGCCGGTAAAGGTAACAATGGCGGTGATGCTTTAGTAGTGGCGCGACTAGCCCGCGAGGCAGGGTATCGGGTCAGTCTTTACCTGCCAGCACAACCGCAATCCATGTCCGAGGCGCGCCAACATGCCTGGCAGCGCTGGCAACAAAGTGGTCAACCGGAATCGGTTCCTTTAGCTGCATTAGAAGATTGCGACCTGTTGGTTGATGGCTTACTTGGCAGTGGTTTTACTCCGCCACTGCGCAATGACATGCAGCAATGGATTGAGAGGATCAATGCCTGGCACAAGCCGCTGATCGCCATTGATGTTCCGTCAGGTGTGTGTGCAGATTTGACCGATACTCAACATACCGCGGTAATGGCCGACGAATGCGTAAGCTTTATCGCACACAAAATAGCAAACCTGAGCGGGCCAACAACCAACTTTCGGCGGCATTTGCATCTGGATACTCTGGGATTAGACAGAGTGTTCACCCATTATGCGGGCAAGCCCATTGCGATTACCTACTGCTACGCTGATCTGCCGCCATTGCCCCGGCGCCGTGCGGCAATGCACAAAGGTGCCGCAGGCAAGTTGTTGTGTGTGGGCAGCAGCAAATCTATGCCGGGGGCCATCAGATTATGCGCGCAGGCTGCCCTGCGCAGTGGTAGCGGCTATGTCAAAGTGATGTGCGATCCGCGTCATCACCACACCTTGAGTAGCGTCGCACCTGAATTATTGCTGAGTGATTTTACTGATCTTGATGAAATTAGCTGGTGTAACAGTCTCGCCATCGGCCCGGGGCTCGGTCAGACGGAGACGGCTCAGCAGGTTTTCAAAGCGGCAGTAAGCTATGCCTGCCAACATGACTTGCCTACTGTGATTGACGCTGATGGTCTGAATTTATTAGCCTCTGGTGCACTTTCGTTGCCCCGTGACTGTGTTTTAACCCCACATCCCGGCGAAGCTGCCAGATTACTTAATTGTCCGGTCAGCGACATCGAGCAAGACAGACTGGGCGCCGCGACTGCCTTAGCCACAAAGTTTAAATCTACGGTGGTGTTAAAAGGCGCGGGGAGCCTAGTCGTGACCCCGACGGGTGCCTTTATTTGCCGTGATGGCAATCCGGGCATGGCCAGCGCCGGTATGGGCGATACCCTAACT
>CAXQZJ010000111.1:0-10525 GCA_964228145.1 Alteromonadaceae bacterium
AGCAATCCGTTGCGCGATCAAATACTTATAAGGATTGATTTAAGCTCGGAATTTTAGCATTAAAGCAACCGTTTTCGCTACGCTATTTATAGTTTAAAGACACATTTGTGTAAAAAATCCGTAAAAACAAAAAAGCAGACCCTAGGTCTGCTTTTGGCAATTACTTACGGTTGGTTACCAATCTCTCAGTGGACTGACGTCAGCATCATAATCAACGCCATCCACATCGAAGCCAAATAATCGCAGGAACTCATGATGATATCCCTCATAGTCGCTCAGTTCATGGAAGTTTTCCTGAGTGACCTGATCCCACAGGGCTTTAATTTTTGCCTGGGTTTGCTCGTTGGTCTCTTTACCATCCATTCGCAGTCGATTGACTTCATCGGTTTGCGGATCCGTTTGTAATAGTTTTTGTTCAAACAAACCATAAACCTGTTCGATACAGCCTTCGTGGGTGCCTTCTTGCTTCATCACTTTGTAAATCAGTGATATATACAGAGGCATAACCGGAATCGCTGAACTCGCCTGAGTCACCAGTGCCTTCAATGAGGACACATAAGCATTGACCTGTTTATCTGCATATTGCTGATTTATTGCGGCAGCGGCTCTGTCCAAATCTTCCTTGGCCTTGCCGATGGTGGCATGGCCGTAGATTGGCCAAGTCAGTTCTTTACCTATGTATGTGTAGGCGGTTGTTTTAGCGTTTTGCGCTAACACGCCGGCGTCGTTCAACGCCTGCATCCACAATTCCCAGTCTTCACCGCCCATCACTTTGATGGTTTGATCGATTTCATCCTGATTAGCCGGTTCCAGCGTCACCTCATGCACTTTATCTTTATCCGTGTCATAGGTTTTCGTGGTGTAGGCCTGGCCCACCGGCTTCAGCGTAGACTTGAACACCTCGCCCGTTTTTGGATCTGTACGGCGCGGCGCAGCTAAGCTGTATATCACCAGATCGACCTGGCCTAAATCAGCCTTAATTGCTGCAATGACTTGTTGCTTAATCTCGTCAGAAAATGCATCACCGTTGATGGTTTTAGCATAGCGACCGGCTTTCATCGCACGATCGTGAAACGCTGCCACGTTATACCAACCTGCCGTCGCCGTTTTGCGCTCAGACGGCGCTTTTTCAAAACATACACCTAGGGTGTCCGCATCACATCCAAACGCTGAGACGATTCTCGACGCCAAACCATAACCCGTAGAGCAACCCAGCACTAGCACACGCTTTGGCCCGGAAAGGGGTCCTTGCTGCTGTACATAACTGATTTGCTCATCAACGTTTTTCGCACAGCCTTCCGGGTGTGCATTCGTGCAAATAAATCCGCGAATTTTAGGTTGGATTACCATAATCCCCTTCCTGGTATGAAAACTGCGCCCATTGTATAGACGCAGTGATGGATAACAACTCGGACGAGCAGCTACTGGTCACGATTCTTATAGTATTCCACTTCAGACATTTGGTGATACGCCGCTGCTCGCTGCTGAAAGTTTTTGTAGGATTGATAGACCCGCTTAAATTGCGGATCTGCCGCCGCCTGTTCTTCCATCACCTGTGCACTGACGCGCTTGAGGGTTTGCATCACATCTGCTGGTAGCGGCCGAACGTCGACGCCGTGTTCGCTAATCAAACTTTGCATCGCTTCATTATTTCTGGCGGTATATTCATCCAACATGTCTTGGTTGACCGCCTTAGTGGCGACTTCTACGATTGCGCGTAAATCTTCCGGCAAGCTTTCCAGCGCTTGTTGGTTGACGATGAACTCCAGCGATGTGCCCGGCTCATGCCACCCCGAGTAGTAGTAATAATCGGCAGCTTTGTATAACCCGAAGGCTCTGTCATTGTAGGGCCCTACCCATTCTGTGGCATCGATCGCCCCTGTTTGCAGTGCAGTAAACAGTTCACCGCCCGACATCGCCACCGGCACAGCACCAATCTTATCCAGTACTTCTGCCCCCAAACCGGGCATTCTGATTTTCAGGCCTTTTAAGTCTTCCAGGCGCTCAATAGGCTTTTTAAACCAACCGGCCATTTGCACGCCGGTATTCCCGCCAGCAAATGGCACCACACCGTAAGGTTGATAAGTCTCGCGCCATAACTCCATCCCTCCGCCATAATGCAACCAGCTGTTCATTTCGGTGGCATTCATGCCAAAGGGTATGGTCGCAAACAATTGCGCGGCGGGAGACTTTCCTTTCCAATAATAGGCTGCTCCGTGGCCCATCTCTGCGGTTCCTGCTGACACCGCATCAAATACCTGATTCCAAGGCACTAGCTCACCGGCGCCATAGACTTTAACTTTAAGACGGCCACCGGACATAGCTTCGACATATTGGGCGAATGTCTCCGGTGCGCGCCCCAGACCAGGAAAGTTTTTCGGCCAGGTTGTCACCAGTTTCCATTCATAGTGTTGGCTGTGACTGGCCCCTTGTGATTGGTCTGCTTCGTTACATCCGCCCAATAACACTGCCAGTACCATGCCTGTTACAGCAATGATTCTTGTCAACATAGCTTTCTCCTTATTTGGTTGATAACAGCTGAGGTAACCAGGTTACCAACTCCGGCCAAACGGCCATGGCGACCAGCACCAGCAATTGAATAATCACAAATGGAATTACCCCCCGATAAATACTCGCGGTCGAAACCTGCGCTGGTGCGACACCGCGTAAATAAAACAACGCAAAGCCGAATGGCGGGGTTAAAAATGAAGTTTGTAAATTGACCGCGATCATAATGCCTAACCAAATGGGATCAACGCCCATCATCAGTAATACCGGCGCGACCAATGGCACAACAATGAAAGTGATCTCAATAAAGTCGAGAATAAAACCGAGCAAAAACATGATCACCATCACCATCAGTAACGCACCCGTTACGCCACCCGGTATACTCTCAAACAATCCATGAATAAAGGCTTCTCCGCCAAAACCACGAAACACCAGAGAAAATAACGCGGCACCAATCAGGATTAAAAACACCATACTGGTCACCGTCAGAGTCGACATCATGATGTCCTTTAATTTTTCTACCGTTAACGCGCGTTTTGCCAGCGCGATAAACAGAGCACCGAAAGCACCAACGCCAGCCGCCTCCGTCGGTGTTGCTAACCCAAACAATATCGAGCCCAAAACCACAAAAATGAGTGATAACGGTGCTAGCATGGCCAATAACACCTTACCAACGGCGACCTGGCCTTGATGATTATCCCGTTTACCTGGCACCCAATCCGGCTTTAGCCAAACCACCATCAGGGTATAAAGCAAATACGCAGCAACCAACACCATACCGGGAATGACAGCGCCTACGAACAAATCGCCAACTGACACTGACTCGGGTGAAAATATACCCATATTTATTTGCGCCTGCTGGTAGGCCGAGGACATGACATCGCCTAGGAGCACTAGCGCTATCGAGGGAGGAATAATTTGCCCCAGAGTCCCTGTGGCACAAATACTGCCGGCCGCAAAGCCCGGCTGATAGCCCTGCTTTAACATACTTGGCAAAGATAATAGCCCCATGGTGACTACGGTGGCTCCGACGATTCCGGTACTCGCCGCAAGCAACATCCCGACTAAAATTACCGACACCGCTAATCCGGCCCTGAAACGTCCGAATAAAGAACCCATCGACACGAGTAACTGTTCTGCGATGCGTGCTTTTTCGAGCGTAATGCCCATAAATACAAACAAGGGCACGGCTAACAAGGTTTGATTGGTCATTACGCCGTAAATGCGATTAGGCAATGCCATTAAAAAGGCGTTATCGAACACCCCGAGTAAGCTGCCAAGCCCGGCAAAAAGCAGTGAAGTTCCTGCTAAGGTGAGCGCAACCGGATAACCTGCCAACAGCACAACACAGACCAGACCAAACATAACCAGAGACAACCACTCCATCAGGGGTGCTCCTTCAATTGGCGTAGCTGAACAATTAACTGGCTGATTCCTTGCAGTATCATCAGGCTGGCAAAAATCAGAATCAGGCTTTTAAGGATATACACCGCATGCAGCCCACCGGTTTCGCCGGAGCCCTCCATAATCCGCCAGGCATTAATCACATAATCAAAACTGACCCAAGCGATAAAAATACAAACCGGTAACAGCAGAAATACATGTCCGAAAATATTCACCTTGAGTCGTTGACGCAGCGACATTTTACTGTAGAAAACATCCACTCTTACATGTTGGTCTACCTGCAGGGTGTAAGCACATCCAATCATGAACAGGCACGCATGCATGTACATCACGGCTTCTTGTAGCAGTACCGAACCTATCTGAAAAACGTACCTTAACACCACGATCACCAGAGTCAGTACAACCATCACCACTGACAACCAACTGACCCAACGGGTGAGTATGCGAATAAATGAATCTATCGAAGAGAATTGAGCGAGCACAGCTTGTTTCTTTTTGTTTTAACAAGCTACATGATTACCAAAAAGCGTGGCGCTGAAAAGTGCCACGCCGCAAATTAATTACATTTTTTTAACACTTCACTGTACTGAGGCGATTGCGATGCCCTTATACCGCACGTGATTTTTGGCCTCCAAGGCATTTAGGTGAAGTTGGCGCACCACCGTATAATCCCTGCCACTCCGAGTCAGTGTAAGTATGCAATGCCAGCGCGTGAATCTTGTTGGCCAACTCTTCTTTCAATACCGCATTCACTGCCCGATGGCGGTTGATTAAGCGCTCACCGCTGAACTTGGGAGACACCAGCACGACTTTAAAGTGGGTTTCAGAGCCAGGGGCAACATTATGCTGAAAGCTTTCATTGACCACCTCGAGATGGCCGGGTTCAAAGTGCTCGGTGAGCTTTCTTTCTATTTCAATTTGGATGTTCATCTTCTTCCCTCGTCACGCAGCCCGTCCATGCCATGGAGCCGACAAACTGCTACGTTGTAGTTATTAAATTTAGACTTTGATTGCTGATTTGAAAATACGACTTTTCACCAGACGTCGAATTTTTTTCTTAACTCTCTGTCCCCGCTAAATATATTTTTTCTTACCGATTTTCTGCTTAGCTATAACTTAACTAACCTGAAGGTAAGGTTAATGCGCCCCCCTATGGCACGCCGAGATTTGGCAATGCTGTGTTGCCAAAAGTGTTGCGTCGTCCCTTCCATAAGCAACAGGCTGCCATGGGCTAAGGGCAGTTCAAATATTTGACGAGTCTGTTGATGCCGCAACTTAAATCCTCGCTGCTGCCCCAGCGTCAGCGAGGCGATCACCGGATTGGTACCTAACGCAGTTTCATTGTCAGCGTGCCATCCCATGCTGTCTGCGCCATCACGGTACCAGTTGGCCAGCACGGAATTAAATGCGCAGCCCGTTTGTCGCTCTATACGCTGACGCAATCGGCGCAGATTTGTTGTCCAGTCGTGTCGCACCAGAGAGGTGCCTGAATATCCGTAGTCGACATCGTCATCCGCATACCAGGCCTGTAAGCGCGGAATTTTGCGCACCTTACCGAACAGTTTGATAGAATCCTGACGCCAACGTAAGCTTTGCTGAAAATCCGTAAACAATAGGTCTGCCTCGCAAGCAGGCAAAAATTCAGGCCAGTACCTTAGCAGGCCGTCCTGAAGTTCGAATTGTTGCGGTTCAGAAAACAAATTAAGAGTCACCAGCGCCTCATGAATCAGCCAAACAGTATGTTAACCCTTAACGATCAACAGATGCAGCTTTTTCGTTACCCTCGTCATCTGCAACATAAATCATTGCAAGCGTGGGATGCCGCAGATGAATACCTGATCAACGAGTTCATTAGCCTGCAACATACGCCGTCAACCAAGGTTGCGATCATCAACGATGAATTTGGTGCGATTGGCTGCTTTTTACATGACTATCAGCCGGATTGGTACAGTGATTCAAAAGTCGCCCACCTTGCTCTGGCAGACAATCTCGAGCATAACAAGATCATCTCATCAAGCATTCGGACTCACAACAGCCTGACTGACTTTGCCCCCTGTCAGGTTTATTTATTAAAATTGCCCAAGTCTCAGACTATGCTCGCCTATCAATTGGCAAAACTACAAGCATGCGCGCCTCAAAATGCGCTCGTCATTGCTGCTGGCAAAACCAATCAGGTAACCACTGCTGTACTGAACTTATTTGAGCAAACCCTTGGCTCAACCAATACGTCTTTGGCCAAGAAAAAATCACGACTTATATACACAAGGGTGAATAAATCCCTCCAGCCATCTCTGCCCTCGGCCAGCCAATGGCAACTCGAAGGCACTGAATTGGTCTTGCAACATCATGCCAATGTTTTTGCCCGTACCAGTTTGGATATTGGTGCGCGTTTTTTGCTCGCAAACCTACCTGATTGCAATGCCAGGCGGGTGGTTGACCTTGGCTGTGGAAACGGCGTCCTGGGATTATCCGTTTTACACAAGATGACGCCCAAAGAAGTGTGCTTTATCGACGAATCCTGGATGGCAATCGCCTCAGCAAGGCACAATGTAGAAGCGAATCTGGGACCATCTCACCCTGCCTCATTTTACTGGCATAATTGTCTGGAGGATAATATCGTCGATGCCGATGTCATTTTATGCAATCCGCCGTTTCACCAGCAAAACACCATCACTGATCACATTGCCTGGCAAATGTTTGTCGACAGCGCGAATACCTTACCATCCGGCGGCGAATTGCGGGTAGTGGGTAATCGACACCTTGACTATGGCGCCAAACTCAAACGACTATTTGGCGGATTTCAGGTTGTCGCTACGAATAAAAAATTCACAATTTGGTCTTGTTTTAAACGTTAGGAGCACAGTTTGATGCGATGCATACTGATCACATGTTTACTGCTTGTCAGTTCCCTTAGTCAGGCTAAAGTTAATGACGGTAGCTTGGTCGATAAAGACAACCTCTACCCAAAAGTGCGGTTAGAGACCAGCATGGGCACAATTATTATCGAACTAAATCGTTATAAGGCCCCCATCACCAGTAACAATTTTTTGCGTTATGTGGCAAACAGTGACTATGACAACACCGTTTTCCACCGCGTTGTGCCTGAATTTGTTGTTCAGGGCGGTGGCTATGACCCTGAATTTAAGGTGTTACCTGTTTATCAGGAAATACCCAATGAATCAGGAAATGGCGATAAAAACACCCTGTATACCGTTGCCATGGCCCGGGAGCGTAAACCCCACACTGCCGGCAGACAGTTTTTCTTTAATGTGAATGATAATGACAGCTTGGATCCCGGACGTAAGTGGGGCTATGCGGTCTTTGCCACTGTGGTCGAGGGCTTCGATGTTGTTGACGCAATGGCCGCGGTGAAAACCGACTTTAACCCCGAACTAGGCTGGAAAGACGTGCCCGTCGAACCTATCATCCTGATTAAGGCCAGGGTCGTAAAAGAGGATTAAATCTCCCTGGCTTTTCTCACTATTTCATAGGCTGCCTGGATATCCTGTGCTTTCGCTTTTGCGATATCCATGGCTTCCTTAGGCAATCCCTTGGAGACCAGCTTATCCGGATGATGTGCTGACATCAATTTGCGATAGGCCTTTTTAATTTCAGCGTCGCTGGCGGTCTGATCTACCCCTAACACGCCATAGGCATTATTGAGCGTTTGTTTTGATGTCGGCCGGGCTTGTCCTTGCTGTTGATATGACGAGTGTTGTTCCTGACGAAAACGTACTTCAGCCCAATACATACCGAGCAAATAGTCCAGTTCAGCCTGATCAAAACCCAATTGCTTAGCGGCCTTGCGCAGTACCACAAGTTCTGTGTTAGATAGCGCGCCGTCTGCGTAAGCGGCTTGGATCAGAATTTCCAGAAACATTTGCAGAACATCACGACGTCCATGACAAGATTCCTTGAACGCCCGAAGCTCCTCAGACAGAGGAAAATCCCTTCGCTTGCCGTCGGTAAACGCTTTTTGCGCTTCACGTCGCTTTTCACCTTGCAACATCATTTGATCCATCAAAGCCGTTGCAATCTGAATTTCCTGTTGCGTAACCCGGCCATCGGCCTTGGCGATATGCCCCATAGTCGAAAACAAAGCGTGGAAGAATACCGCCTGAGACTTAATACTGTTTTGGTCAGTAAATAATCGCGCAAACCCACCGCTGCGAGAAAAGTCCTGTGCATAAGCTTTGTCAAACATATGGCCGACTAACAGACCTAAAATCAGACCCGGCAACTTGGCAAATGCCGCGCCTGCTAGCGCACCCAGTACCTTTCCCCAAATTTGCATAACCACTCCCTCGTTGATTCTGATGACTATTATGCCTAGTCACGACCACACTGGTAAACTTATCTTATGCGATAAGTTATTGGTAAAATACTGCAAAGCCCTTACAATCTGCGCCAGAATAAAAATCCAAAGGTTTGATCAGGAACGTCATTTGTTTGATTTACGCCCCCCACTGACTATCGCATTACTTGCCTTTGGCTCCGCAGCCTGGGCCCAACAGCAATGTCCGGTAGCGCCACTTCAAGCGGTAGACTACCGAGAGAAAGGCAGTGGTGTGCAAGTAAAAGCGAACCAAACAGAGGTTATTCGGGACCAACTCGCCAGTTTCAGCGGCAATGTCGAAATTCTTAGTGACACCAGTTTAATTACCGCTGAGCGAGCGAAGATCAATAAACAACAGCAATCGCTCAGCGCTAGCGGCAACATTTCGTATCAGGACAAGGACATCGCGGTCAATAGTGATGACATCCGGCTGAACTTTACCAGCGGTGAATTGCAACTGGATAAAACCGAATACCGCATGCTTACCTTTACCGGACGCGGCCAGGCGGGACAAATTTCACTAACCCGCAATGAAGGTATTGCACTGACTGACGTAAGCTTTACCACCTGCCCTTTAGGTCAAGAAGATTGGGAAATGAAGGCCAGCGAAATCACTTTAGAGCCCGGTGAGATTTGGGGTGAGGCCTGGCACACACGCTTTTATCTGATGGATATCCCGGTCTTTTATCTGCCGTATTTTACCTTCCCGGTTACCGACAAACGGCAAAGCGGACTGCTCAGCCCTGAGTTTAACAGTAATGACTCGGTCGGCTTTAGTTATGCCCAGCCTATTTACTGGAACATTGCCGATAACTACGACGCGACGTTCACACCGCGTCTAATGGCGCGCCGCGGTATCCAGTTACAAACCGAATTTCGTTATTTATCTGAGCGCCATGGTGGCCAGATTGATCTGGAGTACATGCCCGAAGACAGTGAATTTGAAAATGACGACACCCGCTACTTTTATCGCTGGCAGCACAGCAGTCGTCTGACCCCACAATGGCGGGTTGACGTAGACCTCAATGGTCTGAGTGATGATAACTACATCGTTGACCTGGACTCAGATTTTTATAACCGTGCGGATACTCATCTGAATAGAAATCTGATGGCCCGTTACACCAACAACGACTTCACTTTCAGTGCTGCGATTCGGGACTTCCAAACCATAGGCTCACACCCCGATACCTATCGCGCCTTGCCGGAATTTAAACTAGGTTATTTACGACCGTTAGGCGGTGGATTTGAATTTGATATCAACTCGGAATTGGCGTATTTCGATAATCCGTCCGACCAGGCCCCCCAAGCCAGCCGTTTACACATAGCCCCCGCCGTCGGTTGGCGGAGTTGGGCCCCTTGGGGCGAGCTATCTGCAAAAGCAACCTTATTGCAAACCTATTATCACCAAAAAGACGGTGAGCAATTTGGCTTAAAAGAAAATGTAAATCGTACATTGGGAAGATTTCGGCTGTATGGTGCATTGAACCTTGAGCGCGAGTCCGACCTGTTTGGCACCGGTGGTTTGCAAACCTTGGAACCAAGATTTCAATATTTATACACCACCTACAAAGATCAGAGCATGATCGGTCTTTACGACACGGCCCGTTTACTTACCGACTATATCGGCCTGTTCCGAGGGCAAGCTTTCACCGGACCGGACCGCATTCTCGACACCAATCAAATCACCGCAGGCTTAACCAGTCGCTGGCTGGACGCCAAAAACCGTGAGCAATTGCGCTTAAGTGTGGCGCAGATATTCTACTTCCAGGACAATCTGGTTGCCGAGCAAATTTCGCAAAACAGTCGCTCTGAACTGGCCGCTGAAGTTAACTGGCGATTTTCGCCACGCTGGGCAATCACAACGGGGACCCAATTCGATCCTGATGATAATAAAGTGAGCAAAAGCAACCTGACTTTAGAGTACCGGGAGTCAGATGAGAAGCTGGTGCAACTGTCCCATCGCTATGTGAGGGAACTCTCGGGTGAAAAAATTGACCAAATAGGACTTACCGCTTCGTGGCCAATTACAGGAAACTGGTATTTAGTCGGCAGGTGGTTTAAAGATGCCGAACGACATCGTACTATAGAGTCCTACGCAGGGATCCAATATGAATCATGCTGCTGGGCATTACAGTTCGTTGCCGAGCGATATCTTAATAACCGCGTTGATGCCTTGGGCCAGCGTAATACCAATGAGTTTGAATCTGGTATTTCGCTGAAATTTGTGTTTAAAGGCATGGGCCAGAGTAAAAGTCGACGAGCCTTGCTCGATGACGG
>CAXQZJ010000112.1:0-8734 GCA_964228145.1 Alteromonadaceae bacterium
CCGGCTGATTATTAACCCGACACCGACAAGTGTTTGATAATTGCACAAAAAAAACCAAAAGTAGGTTATGCTTGATTAAGGTTAATTCTGACACAAGCGAGTTAGGACTGCACCTTGATAACAGCAAAGAACGACCAACAAAGGTATAAATTTCATTCATTGACCAACGGCATCAAGTTAATGCTGGTCGAAAACGCATCAGCGGCTAAAGCTGCTGTTGCCGTGTCGGTGAATTCAGGCCAATTTGCCAATAATGCCCAACTGCCTGGTTTGAGCCATTTGCTCGAACATATGTTGTTCTTAGGATGTGACGCCTACCCTAACGCCAACCATCTTCCCGACTTCGTTAGCCAACATGGTGGCCAAGCCAATGCCGCAACAGGGACTGAGCGCACGCACTTTTACTTTTCGGTTGCACCAGAAGCCCTCACGGAAAGTGCTCACCAATTGTTCTCTATGCTGCATGCTCCTATGTTTCACCTGTCCAGATTGGAAAAAGAAATTCACGCCATAGACGCAGAGTTTTCGCTGAAAAAAAGTGATGACCTTCGCAGGCTATACCAAGTGCATAAGCAAACCAGTAACCCTGAGCATCCTTTCAGTTTGTTTTCAGTGGGTAACAAAGACGTATTTAGCCGTATTCCATTAGCAAAACTGCAACAAGCGTTAATCAATCAGTTTGAGTCTGCCTACGTCGGCGACAACATTGCTGTGTGCGTCGTAGCACCGCATATTGATGACGCATGCGCTCAATCGATAATTCAACAACTTAGTCAGCTTCCGGACAAGCCACGGACTAAGCTACCAGATGCCCCCTTGTACTTGCCCGAGCAAAAATCGATACAAATTAATGTCAAACCCTTGAAGCAGGCGCGTCGGTTGATCCTGACTTTTGCGCTACCACCCTACCAAAAAGAATATGCCAGCAAACCACTGGATGTTATCAGTCACCTTTTGGGGGACGAGGGCAAAAACAGTTTACTGCACTTACTCAAACAGCGCGGATTGATTACCAATCTCAGCGCCGGGGGAGGAATTTCAGGCTATAACTTCAAAGACTTCAATATCAATCTTCAACTCACTGAGGCGGGGCTGACGGCAATCGATGACATCGTCGAGCTTGTCTTTGCGCAAATCCACCTTATTCGTGACGAAGGTCTCAGTCGATGGCGTTTCGAAGAACTTAAACGCCTCAATCAGCAAATTTTCGACAATCAGGATCAGGCAAAGCCGGTCGATACAGCACAGTTGATTGCAGATAACCTGCATGACGTCTCGCCCAATCATTGCATGTCCTGCGACTTCCTGTTGTCCGAGTACCAACCGGATTTATTTGCCCAAGTGATCAATCAATTCACTGTTGATAATTTGCGTCTTAAAGTCATTCATCCTGATGTAAAAACTACTCAGGTGGCCGACTATTACGACACCCCTTTTGCACTGATGCCACTGGCAATGAAACGCAAGCAGCGCTGGCGGCAGGCCTCGGCACCCGATGAATTGTCACTGCCCCAAGCCAATCCCTTTATCGTTGAAAACCTCGAACTATTTGATACCTCAGAGGTAAAGGAAACCCCTACCCGTATTCGACATCAACAGGGAATGGCGTTTTGGTACGCTCCAGAGCATCAATTTCACAGCCCGCGCGGCGAAGTCTATTTGTCGTTTGATTTGCCTTTTGTGATGGGAGGTATTGGTAACCACACACTTAAAAAGTTATGGGCCGGCACCATGCAAGACTTTTTATCTGAGCACTATTACCATGCCGCAATTGCCGGGCTCAACATTAACCTCTACGCACACCAGGCGGGGGTGACATTGCACACCAGTGGGTTTTCCCACAAACAATGGCAACTCATTAACGAAATTATGCCGCGCTTATTTAATCAGGCTATCGACGGGGTCCGATTTGAAAGGGTTAAAGCCAAGCAATTGCAGATGGCCCATAACAGCCTGATGAACAAACCTATTAACCGGTTGTTCACCAAACTTAATGTGTTAGTACAGCGCAGTGCCTGGCCGATACAGGAAATGACAGAGGTGTTACAGCAAACCACCTGTGAGCAACTTACTTTGGCTTCAGAGCAATTTTTCCGCCAGTTTCACTTGCAGGCATTTATGCATGGCAACTGGACACCTGACCAGGCAAATCACCATGCTCAATGGTTAGAGGAAACAATTGCTAGCCACACATTATGCTCTGCGCTGCCGCGGGATACCCTTGACTTAGCGCCTCATCAGCGACTGGCGGTAGATGCCAAAAGCCCTCAGCAAGATGCTGCTGTGGTGTGCTATTTTCAAACTCAGGGTAACGATGAAAAAAGCAAAGCTTTGACGATTGTGACCGAGCAGTTGTTAGCGTCACGCTTTTTTAATCAACTGCGGACTCAGCAACAACTCGGTTATGTGGTTGGCAGTGGCTACTATCCAATCAACAACCACCCTGGCGTAGTGTTTTACGTACAATCTCCAAGCCATTCAGCGCGCCTGATACAACAAGCCATCGATAACTTCTTAGATGATAGTTGTACCATTGTTTCTAACTTAGACGAAACGCAATTCGGTAAGTTAAAGCGAATGGTTGCCCGTCAACTCGAAGAGCCTGCGCTCAACATTGCCATGAAAGCACAACAGTGGTGGATGGGCATCGCTAACAATGACGTTGCGTTTGACGAAAATCAGCGCATTGCAAACGCTATACATCATTTATCTCTCGACGATGTCATTCGCTTTATCACGGATAACCTCACTTCTGACGCAGATAAAGGCGTGGTTTTTTATACTCAGGGAAAACTTGATGCAACTCCCTTACCTTTTGAACACATCACCGATATTCCGGCGTTTAAGCGCCTAAATGAGTTTACCGGTAGCCTATAAGTGGTCATATTTCCAGCACTAAGTACAAATAAGCGTTTTTTACACTTTGTTATCATCTCTGTTTGGGGTAAATTGGTCTGACACGTGTGAAAGCGTGACCAAATGTTCAAGGCAATAACAATAACAGCAGCCAACTGCTGAAAGGTGTTCTGTGCGCTTACCACAAATGTGTCGCAATGTTTTACAAGCTGCTTGCGTCTCAATTCTGTCCCTCGTAGGGACCTTTACTGCTGCCAGTGAAAATGCTGAGCACTCTATTGCGAATCTTATTCAATTCGAGCCTGTAGCGAAGGAAAAAAATCTCAGCACAATCAGAGATATCGCTGAAGACAAATTTGGTTTTATATGGGTCGCAGCGGGTGAAGATGGCACGCTGCGCTACGATGGCTACGAATTTCAAAAGTTTAATCAACAGAGCAGCAACCAAAACCACTTTGCTGACCAGATTGCACGAAAAGTTCATGTGGATGCTGATGGAAATCTGTGGATAGCGGGAAGCTCTGGCATCTATTTGTTTGATTACCTTACCAGCACCTTTACAGAAGTTTTATCTGGCTCTGCTGAAGAAATTGACTCTGGCACAAAGCAAACCGTCTATGCGCTGGTAGACAACAAGTTATATTTTAAGACGCGCTCAAAGTCAGACTTCCAATTATTACCTTTACCATCGATTCAAAAAGACGCCATTGCCTCGTTCCATGTATCCGACCACCTTATTTGGCTGACGACTTCTGCTGGCGGGACATACGTATTTAATGAGCAAACCAACACACTACAATCATTGAACGATGCGTACCCCAACGCACCGCAAATGGGAAAAGTGACAGTTACGGCAGTGGTGAACGGCGAATACTGGGTCGGTACCCAAAAAGGACTGCACATCTTCACGGATCAGGCATATGTCACCTCCCTTGATGCCGCAGAAGAAGACCAAGTGCCAAGCAATCACATCACCGCACTTGAGGTCCGAGGAAACAAAGAAGTTTGGATTGGTACTGATGGTGGTTTAGCTATCTTTTATTCAGATGTAGCCTTATTCCAATCATTTCATGAGCCCATTTATCAACAGTACGGTTTGAACGCCAGTTACGTATGGAAGATACTCGAAGATTCAAATGGCAACGTTTACACGTCATTTTTCGCCAAGGGCCTGCATAAAACTAACTACAGCAAAACAACGCTATCAAAATACGCACAATCGAATTCAGGTAATTCAATTCCCCCCAGTTTAATTTGGGGCATTGAGAATTTTTCTGGTAATTACTTGCTGGGAACGCAAAACAACGGTTTGATCATCTTTGATGAGTCCGACGGAGTAACGTCTACTTTTCCTGTTTCTGATTTAAGTAATATTTGGGACATTAAAGTCGACAGTGAAAATAAAATTTGGGTGGCAGGTGACGAGACACTGCATGCATACCGAATTGAGAACAATCAACTTATTAAGCTTCCGAATGTCAACTACACGCTAACGTCACCCTACGCCAGACTATTTAATGACAAAATCTGGATCAGCAATGAATCTGGCATTACCACTGTTGACACCCTCTCGCTCAGAACAGATGAGTATGATCTTCCAGAGGGAGCCCCCGACGACCTGATTATCATCTTTGTTGGTGAAGATAATGTGCTGTGGGCTTCAACCTCTAAAGGCCTGGCGCGCCTCAACCTAGAAACTAGTGACGTGAGTTTTTTAAAGTTGGGCGATGACGATATCGCGATTACAACTGCCGTGGAGTATCAGGGTACCGTATATTTTGGAACGCTTCGTCATGGCTTACTTGAGTATGATAAGCAAAACCAAAAGTTACGTCCTTTCTATCCGGTTAACAATAAAATTGGTAACGCACCGATCAACAATCTGGCCTTGGTTGAACACACTCTCTGGCTCACAACAGGAAAGCACTTACTCAGGACAAATCTAGACTCCAGAACTGTGGTAGAATTTAACTCTCGCGAATGGGGCTCTGATATCATTGAAGGCTCCCTACACGCGGCTAATTCCTTCGAGGTTTTACTAGGCTTAGGTGATGGGTTGGCTATCGTTCACGACTCTGCCAGTGAATTGAAACCCTTAACGCCGCCCCAAATTACCGGCCTTCAGATTTATAACAACCCACTTTCTTTCGAAGAACTTAAAGCGCATACAGAGGCATCTTTACTCACCACCGAAGTGATCACGTTAAATAATGAAGACTCGCCTTTTTCAATAGAGTTTGCTGTTGTTAACCCATCTTCGCCAAGAACCATTCAATATCGCTATCAAATGCTTGGCTTGTCTGATAAGTGGATAGAAACCACCTCGTCGAACCGGTTTGCGACCTTTACAAACTTAGGCTTTGGTAACTATCACCTTAATATTCAAGCACGCCATCCGGGCGGTGACTGGTCAGAGAGTAAATCGGTGCAAATCCATATTAATGCGCCTCTTTGGCTCCAACCTCTGGCCCTGAGTGGTTACTCCGTCGTTGCTATGTTGTTGTTTATCTACTGGCTACGTCAATATCAGGTACGTCGACAAGCGCAAATTCAACTGCGGGAATCTGAAGAACGTCTGAAAATGTCACTGTGGAGCAGTGGTGATGAGCTGTGGGATTGGCATATCGGCGATAATAAAGTTGTTCGTTCAAATACCTGGGGGATACTGGACTTCCCTATTGATGACCAGCGCAATATTAATAAAGAGCAAACCAACATACACCCGAATGATTTGCGTCGTGTTCAACGAGCACTCAAGTCCCACCTCAAAAAAGAAACCGAGTTTTTTGAAGTGGCCTATCGGGTTAAAAATAAGCGTGGGCAATGGATGTGGCTGTTAGACCGGGGCAAAGTAGTGTTATGGAACGAAATGCAACCACTTCGTATGGCGGGCACCCTCAAAAATATCACCAGCCTGAAGCAGTCTGAAGAGCAATTACGTTTGTTTAAACGTTCCATCGAAACCATCTCCGATGGCGTATTCATTACCGACAGGCGCTTCCAGTATATCTCGGTCAATCAGGCTTACTGTAAAATTACTGGTGAAACCCGCGCCCGGGCCATGGCGAGTAATTTAAACTTTGACCAGTATCCGGATTCCTTTACTAAACAGATCAAACAAATCCTTCAACAAAAAGGGAATTGGTTTGGTGAAATTGAGTCATTGCGTCCCAACGGTGAAAAGTTCGAGATTGAGCTTAATATGGACGCCATTTATGGCGAAGATAAGCAAATCACCCACTATGTTGGCGTTTTCAGTGACATAACCGGACGTAAGCGTTCAGAAAAAGAACTGTTAAAACTGGCCAATAACGACACCCTCACTTCTTTGCCTAACCGCTCATTTTTTATGGCATCTTTAGGTAACCTGGTGCGCAAAAATGCGGACCATGTGTTGATCTGTCTGGACATGGATAACTTTAAGAAAATTAATGACTCCATGGGCCATCAGGTGGGCGATCAACTCATCTGCAAAATTGCCGCACGACTGCAAAAACTTGCCGGTGCAGATGAAACCATTTACCGCCTGGGCGGTGACGAATTCGCGCTTTTGGTAGAAAACAAAACCGATATGCACCGTATCACACACCTCGCCCAACGCGTGTTGAGTGAAATGGCAAAACCTTTCTCATTGAATGGGCAGGAATTTGTATTGGGCTGTTCAGTCGGCATAGCGGTGTTCCCCAACGATGGCCGCACACCGCAAGAACTGCTGAAAAATGCTGATACCGCGATGTACTTTGCCAAAAATGCTGGCGGTAATAAATATCAGTTCTTCAGTGGGGAAATGAACCAAAATGCCGTTCGTCAGTTGCAAATCGAAACCCTGATACGACACGGCCTGAAAGAAAACTTATTCTCAGTATTCTACCAACCTAAGGTCGATGTCGCCTCAGGAGAATTAGTCAGTATGGAAGCCTTGGTGCGTTTTGAGCACCCGGAAAAGGGCATAATCAGCCCAGGCCAATTTATTCCCCTCGCAGAAGAGACCGGTCAGATTATCGATATTGGTGAACGGGTTATGCTCAAAGCCTGTACTGATACGCAAAAATGGGTCAGTCAGGGTATGTTCAAAGGGCGGGTCGCGATTAACCTCTCTGCACGTCAGTTTGAACTTCAGGATCTGGATGAGAGGATTGACGCAATCCTCAAGAAAACAGGCTTATCGCCACGTTATCTCGAGCTGGAAATCACCGAAGGCACCCTGATGCAAAATCCTCAGGCAGCGCTGAAGACCATGGAGCGCCTGCGTGAAATGGGCATTCATCTGGCGCTGGACGACTTTGGTACGGGATATTCATCTTTGGCCTATTTGAAGAAGTTCCCGTTAAATACACTGAAGATAGACAAAGCCTTTATAGACGATATTGTCACCAGTGAAGTGGATCGCCACATGACCTCAGCAATCATCACCATCGCTCACAATCTGGGCCTGACCGTAGTCGCAGAAGGTGTTGAAGATGAAAAGCAATTAGCGATATTACGCCGCTACCAGTGTGAAATGATTCAAGGCTTTCTGTACAGCCGCCCCCTCAATAAAGAACGCTTTGGCAAGTTGCTCAGTGAGAGCCACACCATGCGCAAACTAATAAACCACAATATCTAAGCCTGGTGTCAGCTTAATGGCACCCTCCTCTATTTAACTGACCTTCGTTCAAATAATTGACGCCGGGCTACAGCCCTTATTCTGCCTGACTCTGTGCGACATTAAAAAGTTGGCATATTTCTCGCAAATACATCGTAGAGCGCTCACATAGCTCACATAACAATACAAAACAATGATGTAATCTAAAGGAATAAAACAATGTTAAAAGCACTAGTCATCGCGGCTGCAGTAGTCGCTTCAATGCCAGCTATGGCAATTTCAAAACCTGGTGGTGTAATTCGTGCCGACGCAGAAATGCAAATTTCTAAGCCTGGTGGTGTTATCCGCGCTGAGAAAGCGATTTCTAAGCCGGGTGGCGTCATTCGCGCTGAAATGGCAATTTCTAAGCCGGGTGGCGTGATTCGCACAGAAATGGCCATTTCTAAGCCGGGTGGTGTTATCCGTGCTGAGAAGGCAATTTCAAAGCCTGGCGGCGTAATTCGCTAAGACGTGCTATTTGTATCGAAAAAGCGCCTCAAAGGCGCTTTTTTTTATGCTCGGATGGAAACGTTGTTAAACCCAACGGCACGGCGCCATGCAAGGTGGCGATAGACATTAAACAAAGGTAGCGCAATGGGGCCCGCCAACAAACCGATCATCGCCCAGCGCTTAGGCGATAACGCATATTTAAATGCCTGCACATAGAAAAACAATGAACACACCAGTGCAGCTAATACGGGTAACAGCATAATACCTCCTCGTTAACGTCGCGGCGCATTCTACCAACTGAACAAAAATCCACCAGCTCAACTGACAAAAAAATAGCGGGCTTGGCCCGCTATTTTCGTTTTGTTTTACTGACTAAATGAAAATAGCGGGCCAAGCCCGCTATTTTCGTTTTGTTTTACTGACTAAATGTTAATAAAACGTTTTTTGCTCCGCCGCCATCGACTTCAGCACCTCAGCCGGTGCGAACTTGCTGCCCAACAGCTTTTCATAGTGATTCAAGCGTGCAACAACATGGTCAATGCCGAGGCTATCCATGTAACGGAATGGACCACCCAGGAACGGCGGGAAGCCTATCCCGAAGATAGCACCAATATCACCATCGCGGGCACTGCGGATCAAGCCTTCGTCCAGGCACATCGCCGCTTCGTTAAGCATCAACAATACACAGCGTTCAGCAATTTGGTCATGGCTCAATTGTTGTGATGGTGTCACGCCAAGCAAGGTGTAGACCGACTCATCGACCTCTTTACCCGGTTTCTTACCGCTGTAGGCATACAAACCACG
>CAXQZJ010000113.1:0-20983 GCA_964228145.1 Alteromonadaceae bacterium
AAGCCGGCGAATAGCCGGCTTTGATACGCTGATAATGTACCTTGTTATGGAAGTTCAACACCCAGTCGGGAGGCAACTTCTTCATATGCTTCAACAACGTTACCCAGTCCCTGACGGAACCTGTCTTTGTCCATTTTCTGCATGGTCGCTTTGTCCCATAGGCGGCAGCCATCAGGACTGAACTCATCACCCAGCACAATTTCACCGTTCGCTACACCAAATTCCAGTTTGTAATCGACCAGAATAAGACCAGCTTCATCGAACAGTCGGGTCAAAACATCGTTAACTTTAAAAGTTAAGGTCTTCATAGTGTTTAATTGCGACTCAGTTGCCCAGCCAAACGCGATCGCATGAGACTCATTGATCATCGGGTCGTGCAGCGCATCGTTTTTCAAAAACAGTTCAAACGTCGGCGGCGTCAACGCTAGCCCTTCTTGCACGCCTAATCGACGTACCAAGGAACCCGCCGCGCGGTTACGAACAACACACTCTACCGGAATCATTTCGAGCTTTTTTACCAACGACTCAGTGTCACTCAATAGGGCTTCAACCTGTGTAGGAATCCCGGCCTGCTCTAACTTGGACATAATAAAATGATTGAAACGGTTATTTACCATGCCCTTACGATCTAGTTGTTCTACTTTTTCACCGTCAAATGCTGACGTGTCATTTCTGAATTGAAGAATCAACAGGTTATCGTCATCGGTGGTAAACACAGTTTTTGCTTTACCGCGATAGAGTTCAGCGCGCTTTTCCATGTAGTCAGTTTCTCGTAGTTAGAGGTCTAAGTCATCATCAGCCATTGTGGCTGAAAAAGGTGCAAATAACGCTTTTAATTGCTCGGGAGTAAACACGTCATTTTCCTCATTCATGAAGGTAATTGACGTTTGCTGGCCGAGATCACCGACCGAAACATGGTAGGTTTTCTGATCTAATTTCAGTCCGTCATCACCACCGAACCAACTGTCCCACCAGCCTTCATCTTGCCCATTATAGTCTGCATAAATAATCCCGCTGGATTGATCCAAATCAGTGACATTGAAGCCCAGAGTGCGGAAAACCAAAAGTAGCCGCGGCCAGGTTGTCTGATAGTCAGCATTAATCAGCATCGCAGGCTCACCTTTGGCGTCAAACCCCAACTCGCTACTTAATCCTTCGCGAATTCTGGCAACACGACGGGCGTCCTCAATTAACAGCTGGTTTTCATAATGACCGATAACCTGATTAAGCATATTCACTTCCAGACGTCGTGGATCGACATCCTTCGCAGTTGCAATCACATTACCATTGAGGGTTTCCATGTAATCTTCCAGCGTGACTTTCAATGTCGCGGAACGGCCATGGGGCTTCATGTCGATACTGAAGGTAAAACGTTGACCCAGACTACGATTTTCTTCATTGACACTTAGCCAACCAAATCCACTTTGCTGGTCTACGCGGATCCAGTCAGTGGTTAGTTGGTTGCTCTCTTTGTCAAAGGCATCAATAGCAATGTTATTTTTATCCAGATAGGCGATTAAATTATCCCAGATTTGCGTATCTAATGGTTTGCTGTCGTCAATCTTGTCGAACAACACAACGGCATCTCGCCGCCCTTCTTCCACATGGGTTCCGTTCACTGTTGCCAACACCAAGGACGGGGAAGAAATGTCCAACTTGTCGCCAACCAGATCTTTCGGTGCATTTTCACCTAGTTCAGGTAATTCATAATCGCGGCTGAATGCAGGTGCGTCTAGGTTTTCTGGTACCTTCAGCTTCTGCTGTTGATTCAACGTTGTGTAGTTAAAATCACCGTTAGCGATTCGACGTGATTCTGCGCTGCTGCAACCCGCTAAAGCGAGCGCGATGGCTACAGATACTAGTGCATGTCGGTTCATGCCTTCTCCTTTATTCAATCAGGCCCATATCGAGCATGACCTTTTCGATACTCTTCTTATTGTTTTGTTCCGCGGTCACCATAGGTAAACGCAAAAAATCTGATGCAATCATACCCATTCGGTGCAGTGCATACTTTGGCATAACCGGATTTGGTTCTAAAAACAACGCGTTGTGTAACGGTGCCAGGTGAGCATCAATTTGGCGCGCCACATCGGCCTCACCTGCCAGTGCGGTATTCACCATCTTTGCCATTAGTGCCGGGGCAACATTATTTGACACAGAGATAACACCGTCACCACCACGACAAATAAATTCGCAGCCAGTTTCGTCGTCACCCGACAGTAAAATAAAATCTTCACCTACGCCTTGTTTTATGGCATTGATACGCGACAGATCGCCTGTTGCTTCTTTTATCCCAACAATTTTGGGGTGACGTGCTAATTCAATGACGGTTTCTGGGAGCATGTCTGCGACCGTGCGCGATGGAACATTGTATAACAGCACAGGTAAATCAGTACTGTCTGCAATTGCCGTAAAGTGGGCAATCATGCCCTTTTGTTGAGGTTTGTTGTAATAGGGAACGACACTAAGGAATCCATCCACGCCCAGCGGCGCCATGGCCTGACTCAATTCAATCGCTTCCTGAGTCGAGTTTGCGCCACTACCAGCAATAACAGGAATACGACCCGCAGTATATTCAACAATCGCTTTGACCACGGCAATGTGCTCATCCACCGGCAAAGTTGCGGATTCTCCGGTCGTGCCGACTGCAACGATACCGTGGGTACCCGACCTGATATGGAATTCTACGAGTTGCTTGAGTGCGGCAAAGTCGATGTCACCCTTGCTGTTCATCGGCGTGATTAGCGCAACGATACTACCTTTAAACATGTTGGCTCCGTGCTTAATTAGCGCACGATAATACTGACGCACCCAAGAAATTACAAGGCGCTCGGCGGTGTTTCACAAAGTTTTTATAGGATGATTTGTCACCCGAGTGATCCAATGTGACAATATGTTCATAACAGCCTAAACCGAATACACAAGGAAACCTCATGAATAGATTACAAGAAGGCCAAAACGCTCCCCTGTTTACGCTACCCGATCAAGATGGAAACCCGATTAGTCTTTCAGACTACAAAGGTAAAAAAGTGCTGGTGTATTTTTACCCTAAAGCCATGACACCCGGTTGTACCGTTCAGGCGCAAGGCTTGCGAGACAGCAAAAGTGAATTGGACCAGGCGGGAGTTGTTGTTTTTGGCATCAGTATTGACCCAGTTAAACGCTTACCCAAGTTTATTGAACGTGACGAGCTAAACTTCACGTTACTGTCCGATGAAGATCATGCGGTTGCGGAACAGTTTGGTGTTTGGGGACCGAAGAAATTTATGGGTAAAGAGTATGACGGCTTGCATCGCATTACGTTTTTGATTGATGAAAATGGCAAGATAGAAAAGGTATTTGATAAGTTCAAAACCAAAAATCACCATGAAGTGGTGTTAGATTATCTAAAGGCTTAATCAAGCTAAACAAGCCAGTGATTATTCACTGGCTTCAATAATCTGTTGATTCGATGTTTCTGACCAAGCGGTACCAATTGCCTTGACCAACGTTGCTAAAGGAATCGCAAAAAACACCCCCCAAAAGCCCCACAACCCGCCAAAAAATAGCACCGCAATGATGATATAAACCGGATGCAAACTGACTGCCTCAGAGAAAAGCACCGGCACCAACAGATTGCCGTCCAATGCCTGAATAATGCCGTAAGCAATCATGAGATACCAAAAGTCCGCCGTCACGCCCCACTGAAACAAGGCGACAACCGCAACAGGTAATGTAACAACAGCGGCACCGATATACGGAATCAGGACGGAAAATCCCACTAGCACACCCAGTAACAATGCATAGCGCAAGTCCATCAGGGCAAAGGTGATTGCAGACACTGAACCGACAATCAGAATCTCCATCACTTTTCCGCGAATGTAATTGACAATTTGGCCGTTCATTTCACGTCCTACTTGGGTAATTAACCTGCGTTCCTTGGGCAGTAAGCGGCTGACATGCTCCACCAGCAATGCTTTATCCTTGAGCATAAACAGGACCATCAGGGGAACCAAAATCAGGTAAATCAGTAATGCCGCAATATTTAACAGTGAACTGAACGAGGCACTGAGAATTTCCTGGCCGACATCAACGATATGGTCGTTGACCGACTGCCAGGTGGCGCGAACTTGCTCCGCATCAACAAATCCGGGGTAGCGATCAGGAAGCATTAACATCCATTGTTTTGTTTTTGCCCAAATATCGGGTAACTCACCCAGCAAGTTTATGCCTTGCTTGAACAACAAAGGCACCAAGCCCAACATAATGACTAAACCAACGGCGGCCAGCAACACGACCATCAGTATGCTCCCCAAGGTGCGCGACACGCCCATCCTAGACAAGCGCTCGACTGGCCAATCCAGCAAATAAGCAAAAACAATCGACACCAGCACTGGCATCAAAAGATTCCCCCAAAACGCAAACAGCAGCACAGTAACCAAAATCAGTGCAGCTAATGTCGCGGCATCCGGATCTGAGAACTTACGCTTGTACCAATTGGCAAACACGTTCAGCATTGCAGCTTATTTCCTTATCTATAAACACAAAGTCAGGGTTAATCGTTGGTGATCAAATACCACAGTGGGATATCTGTTCGTAAGCCAATTGACAATATCGAGATGGTCAGGACGTTGGCTGATATAAATTTTGCATGTATGGCCGTCTGGTTGCGACACTAACCAACGCTTAACAGTTAGTAATGCCATGGGGCAACGCATTGTTCGTACATCCAACTCAGAAAGTTGCGTCACTTGAGATTCCTTTAGCCTTTGCGCCTGATTGTAGCATCAAAGCCCCCAGCAACCATCAGCAGAAAAACGCAGATTACTGGGCACGCGACGAAAAGATACAAAGACAGCCATTGTAAAATGCTCTGAGACTCCTTACTTTAGACCTACTATGGCAATTTAAATGGAACTTTCAAGGTCCGACTTTTCTCAAACCCTTGCCAGAAGTTACGAGTAGCAGGAATGTTTCGCCCAACGATAATTGCAATAAGTCTCATCGCCGCCAGTGTGTCTGCACAGACACTGCAACTCGGCAACCAAAAAAATCAACTGCCCGAAATCGGCGTAGTGGCATCCAATGCGTTAAGTATTGATAAAGAAAAAGCAATTGGCGATATCTACATGCGTCAAATCCGGGCTCAGGCTCCGATGCTGCATGACCCTCTGTTACAGGAGTACTTGCAAGATTTGGGCAACCGACTCGTGGCTAACGCTGAGAACGTCAAATTTCCATTTAACTTTTTTTGGATCAATAACCAGGAAATTAATGCTTTTGCTTTTTTCGGCGGTCATGTAGGTGTTCACACCGGTTTGCTGATAAACGCCGAAAACGAAAGTGAGCTAGCGTCGGTTTTAGCCCACGAGGTAACCCACGTAACCCAACGACATCTGGCGCGTAGTATCGAATCCAGCCAGGCCAACACGCCCGTGCAGCTTTTATCTATGCTTGGCGGCGTGCTTGTTTCAATGGCCAACCCGGAAGCTGGCATCGCCATCATGACCTCAGGGATGGCGGGCGCCCAACAGGCGGCAATAAATTACACCCGTTCCAACGAGCGTGAAGCAGACCGGATCGGCATTCAGGTCTTGTCTAAAGCCGGTTTCGATCCGAATGCCGCGGCTTCTTTTTTCAGTAAGTTGGCCGAGCGATATCGTTACCAGTCCAAGCCGCCTCAGTTTTTGCTCACGCATCCGCTACCGGAATCTCGTATTGCCGATGCGCGCAGTCGCGCAAATCTGTACGCGATAGCCCCTCAGGCGCGAAGTTCAAGTCAGGCATTTGCGTTGGCAAAAGTCCGCGTCATGGTCAGGTATACCGACAGCGACGCGTTAAACCGGGAGTACTTTACCAAGTTACAAAGTCACCCTGAAAAACCATGGCGAGATGCAGGCGATTATGGGCATGTTTTACTGGACATGAAGCAACAAAATTACACCAGTGCCGAAAAGCGTTTAACCGCCCTATTGGCACGGGAGCCAGACAATCTTTTTTATCTGGACTGCATGACAGATGTGCTGATCGAGCAAAAGCGCGCTCAGGAGGCCGTCGATTTGCTTGAGCCTATGTTGCGCAAAATGCCGCGAAATTTGGTGGTTAGTCTAAATCTGGCCAACGCGCTGCTAAAAGTGCAAAATTATCCGCGGGCCATTGTCGTTTTAAAAGATTACTTGTTAGTTAACCCTGAACATACGCTTAGCTACCAGTTGCTCGCAGACGCGTATGCAGAGAGCAAACAGCAAATGGAAATGCATCAGGCCCGAGCGGAATTTTATGCTTTGCTATCTGTTTATCCCAAGGCCATCGACGAGTTACAAAACGCTTATAATTATAGCGGCGACCAAGCCCTTGAAAAACAGCGCATTCGCGCTCGAATTGAGCAATTCAGAACAGCAGAGCGAAAACTTAAATCGATGTAAGGTCTATCTTGCTGAATCAACAATAGCGGCCCGCAAACTCTGCTCGGTTTGCTCTCCCCATAAAGTGTCGGCTAATTGCCCTTGAGTATTAAGCACAAACGTAGCCGGTAACTTATCCGGCTTTGCAAAGGGTAACTTGGCTTCCGGTGTCAGCATCGCGAGGTCAAACGTCATACTATATTTTTCTGCGATGGCGGTTAATTGCGGACGATCTAGTTCATCCCAACTGACCGCCAAAAACCGGGTGTTTGGCGGCAAGTTACTGGCAAACGCGTTTAGTTCAGGTACCTCTTTCAGACACGGAGCACACCATTCGGCAAAATAATTTACAACCACGGTTTGGCCTTGAAAATCAGACCATCGGGCGGTGTTTCCATCGATAAAAATAATCTCTGCTTGCGGCCTGTTGGCTACCCACATACCAGTGAGCATGGCGAGCAATCCAACAACTGCCAAACTAATTTTTTTAACCACTTTCTCTATACCTGTTTTGTTGAGTAAGGCAGAATAAACCTTATTAACAATTCACTACGCTATAGGCAAATGTCAGAAATTACAATCTTCCACAATCCGCGCTGTTCCAAGAGCCGCCAAACATTACAATTATTGCAAGATAGAGGCATCGAGCCTGTCGTCAATGAATACCTAAAACAAGGCCTAACCCAATTGGTTATACAAGAGCTGAAACAGGCATTGGCAGTTCAGTCAGTACGGGAATTTATGCGTACCAAGGAAGTCGAATACAAAGATGCTGACTTAAAAAATGCAAATGAGCAGCAGTTGATTGAAGCGCTAATTGAGACACCAAAACTGCTCGAGCGGCCAATTGTGATCAAAGACAAGCAAGCCAGAATTGGGCGTCCACCGGAAAATGTGATTGATTTGCTTTAAGCACGCGTAAACCGGGATAACCGATTTATCCCGATGGATGACCCATATCAGAGAAATTTATGCAACCTTTAACAAAAAAATTCAGATATTTGGCACTCTACAGTCACATTGGTTTGCTGCTGTTCGTTTGCTTGTGGCAATTGGTGTTAAGAGCGGAACAGCCGTATTCAATCCTGTTTATTTTCTTAGCTTTTATTTTGCCCTTGTTGTTACCTTTACCCGGCATTATTGCGGGCAGGCCTTATACCCATGCTTGGGCCAATTTTATCGTGATGTTTTATTTTCTCCACAGCCTGACCGCTGTGTATGATCATCGCGGCGAATGGATCTATGCAGTGATCGAATTGTTGTTAGCGACCGGTATGTTTATAGGCTGTAGTTTTTACGCACGCCACCGGGGCAGAGAGTTAGGCCTGGGATTAAAAAAAGCGTCTGAACAGAAGTGAATTTCCCCACAACGAAGTAGAGGTGTGTTATGCGGGTACTTTTAAGTGTATTAACCGGATTAACGTTAAGTGCCTGCGGCGGTGGTGGCAGTAGCGATGTGACTCGCACCCCCACTCCCCCTGCGCCGCCGTCGTCGCCTTCAATAGCTTTGAAAGCACAAAATGCCCCGCAAGCCGGAGAGTCTGTCGGATTGGTGGCACAAATTCAGGGTCAATACACTAACGTGCAATGGCGGCAAATCTCTGGCCCCAGTGCCGAACTTTTGGACACCAGTGCTGAGGTGACCAGTTTTGACGCAAACCAAGCGGGTGAATACGTATTTGAAGCGACCGCTTCTGTCAATGGTCAGCAACAGTCAGAACGTATCAGTGTGAGCGTCACTAGCCCCAATGGTCCCGTTGTGCAGCTTCGTCCGGACAGGGTTGTACCGGAACAACTTGCACCATCGAACCCTTATCGAACGGGAAAGCAAACCGTTTCATTACGTCTCGATAGCGCAACGGCATTTGATTCTGCCACTTGGTCACAAACCAGTGGCCCAACGATTAACTTCGACACCGACACCGGGCCTAACGCAACATCAATATTTTTTGCACCGCCTGCAGTCTCTTCAGATCAATTAGCAGAATTTGAAGTCACAGTAACTTATGCAGATGGTCAAACGGCTTCTGAGCAGGCCTTTGTGCTGATTAAGAATGTTGAGGCCGATGCAGAAGATGGCTATTTCCCGCGCTATTTTGGTCAAATTATCAGTACCAGCGTCAAACCCTATCGAGCAGATTCCCCCTACGCTGAACAACTAACCCAATGCGTATATAGCAACACGATTGATAGTTCATGTCAGTTTAGTCGACTACCGTTACTCGGCATGCAAACCGCCACCCCCACCGTTGATGATGTGCTTGACCGGGTTGTTGTGTCTCATCCCTGGATGGGACAAAGGTTTGAGGAATATTTGCGCAATTCCCCTGCGGCTGATGACATGTTACGTTTACTTAGAGCCACGACTGCGGTGGTAATCAGTTACGACATTCGACCCGCGTTCTATTGGTCTGCGACAGGTGCCATTTACCTGGATGCTGACTACCTGTGGAGAACACCTCAGGAGCGCGATACTTTACTCACCTCTCCTGATTACCGGGCCGGTTTTGGTGACGCGCTGCAGTTTAGCATGGGCACCTATTACGCCAAGCAACAGTCGTTATTTTTTGCCGGTTTTCCCATATCACAACGGCTGACGCGCCCATTTTCAGAAATGGAAAAAGATCTCAGCCGCCTTATGTACCATGAGTTAGCCCATGCAAATGACTATATCGACGCCAGCCGCTGGAATAATCTTGCCGCCAGCCAAAGCCCGTTAAGCGCTAGTCAGTCCAGTAGTATCAGTGATGTCATGTCACAGCGTTATCCGCTCACTTCGCAGACAATGCTCGACTTAGCAGCGTTGCGTTTTCGCAGTTCTGCAGGCTCAGAGCCTGCATACACTGATATTCAAAAAAGCTACCGCGCTGAGGATATCGGCTATTTTTTTGATGATGACTCAGCGACGGACTTTTACAGTTATTCCAGTATTGCAGAAGATTTAGCCATGTATTTTCAGCATATTATGATGCAAACCACCTATGGCGTGGATACGGTTACCGTGATTTACAATACCGATGATGGCTTAAGTGGTTGGGCAGAGCAAAACAGGGTATCCCGTGACGATTTATCTGCCAAAGCGCGTTTCATTCTGGACGGAATTATTCCCGAGTTAGAAAGCCAGACAATTTTGAACGGGCTGATGTCCGATATGGCGCTTACGCCCGGAGAGTCGGTTTTGTGTACCGTTGCACCGGCAGATCCTCGTTGTCAGCAGGGTAAGATTCAACAGCGAACGTGGTTAAATGAGAACGATTTGCGCCCGGCCACACATACGCACTCGGGGCGCCCTACCCAACCGCTACAATGACAATACTTGCTTGACGAACGGGATTGTTAGCTTTTTTTGTTGCTGCAACGAAAGGTTATCCAACTTAGCCAACAACGCCATCAGTTGTTGGCTATGCCGGGTATAACGATTCAATATGAACTGCGCGACGTCAGCGCTCATGGTAATGCCCCGCAATTTCGCTCGTTGCATTAGCATTTGTTGTAAACCTCCGTCATCCAGCGACGCTAACATAAAACTGGTTCCCCACGCTAAGCGGCTACCCAGGTCGGGCAGTTCCAGCGGGACTGATTTGGGACCGCAGTCAGCGGTTATCACTAAGTGACAACGTCCGGACTCGATGCAACGATTTATCAGGTCAAACAAAGCTTCTTGCCACTTCGGCTGTTGGTGCAATTGTTGTACGTTGTCCAAACACACTACATCATACTGTTCCAAACCCGTCAGCAGCGCCGGTTGCAGTTGCTCTATCAGCGCCAGGTCCAAATATGCAGCATGTTTGTTAAGTGCAGCGGTAGCATGACAGATCCCATACAATAAGTGAGTTTTGCCAGCACCACTGTCTCCACCGACGAACGTCAGCGGCGGAATATCACCCAGACCATTGAGTACATTATTCAAATGGGCAACTACGGTGCCGTTTTGCCCAACAACAAAACTGTTGAGCGTTTGATCATCTGGCAAATTGACTGGAAGTGATAACTGCTCTTGCATTACTCCACCCAAACAAATTCCAGCTGCGGGACGGGAAAACCGAATTGATCGCGCAACGGTTGTAACTGATTACCCAATGTGATGGCGTTTCTGATGTCCTCTTCCGTGCCTAACATGGACAACCTGAAGTGTACGCTGTTACCTTTTACGCTGCTCACCGTTGCACTGTTGACCGCCGTAAGCTGCTCCAGATACTCAAGAGCTCGTTGATACGCAACAATTCCGTTAACTTGATGAACGATGAGCGCGATTGATTGACGCTGCTCCGGGCTCTGGGTGGTGTCAATCGAAAATGTTTTAGCTTGCTGACTTGCCAATTCTTCAGTGAATGCGGTGATTAAGGCAGTTTTATCATCATTCGCTAGTGTGTAAATTTGATTCGGCGATGGCCCATTAAGCACTTGCCACTGAATCAACCAATCCCCTTCAAATACTTGCAACTCAGTGGGCTCAGCAAAATAGTCTGGCTCCGCGGGTGAATTGTCATCAACCTGGTTTTGCGTAATCCTCGCAACGACAATCAGGTCAGGCTTGTACCTTTCGCTAGCCTGTCGGATGGGGTATTCAAAACGTCCCCACACATCAAACACACTGAGTGCTTGTAAATCCGTGATATCGCCTATCGGCAACGAAATATCTAAACCCAGATTACGCGCCTGCTTGTGTATGCCACTAACACCCGGCTGTCCATCGGTTTCAGTAAGAATTTGACGGTCGCCAGCGTCAGTTTGCTCAGCCAACCATATCAAGGTGTGTGGACGGACTGCCGGCCATAGTGGGAATCCGGCATTTTTAATCAGGGATTGGACTTTTGCGTCATCGAATCGCGCGCGATAAAGCCGCGTCTGCTGGTCTGTCGTAAATGCAAAAGACAACACCAAGTCCTGAGCACTACGCAGCTGTGTTCTTATCAAAGGGTTATCTAAAATATCCCGGTCGCCGGAAACTTTGATCAATACCTGTTTCAGCGCGTTTGACGCATTACGTGTCTGAGAGTTCTCAGCTTCCACCGTAGCTGAATACAAGTCGCGTACCTCACCGGCACTGCAAAAGCCACCAAACAGGCATATCCAAATTGCTAGCAATTTACGCATTCGAGCCGACTTCTCACCGTTGATTTAGAAATTCTGTGTATTCTTATAGATTTAGGATCAAATTGCACCTCTTAACTGACTAATTCGAGTTACCTTTGCGCAGTTAAACTGCTAAAATCCGCGCAAATTTTGATTTTCACCGTTCGAGGTCCCTGTGAGTCAGTCTTCTGCCCCCCTGAGCTACAAAGATGCTGGTGTCGATATTGATGCCGGAAACCAGTTAGTTGAAAGAATCAAATCCGTCAGCAAAAAAACCGCTCGTCCGGAAGTGCGCGGAGGCTTAGGTGGTTTTGGCGCCTTATGTGCTATTCCTGAAAAGTACAACAAACCGCTATTGGTATCTGGTACAGATGGCGTTGGAACCAAACTCAGGCTCGCGATGGATCTCAAACGTCACGACACGGTTGGTATCGACCTGGTAGCCATGTGTGTCAACGACCTGATTGTACAAGGTGCCGAACCTCTGTTTTTCCTCGATTATTATGCGACGGGCAAATTGGACGTCGACACTGCAGCGGCGGTTGTAACCGGAATCGGCCTGGGTTGTGAACAAGCGGGTTGTGCCTTGATTGGCGGAGAAACCGCTGAAATGCCGGGAATGTACCACGGTGAAGATTACGACATCGCCGGCTTTTGCGTTGGTGTGGTTGAGCAGGATAAGGTCATCGATGGAACCCAAGTAGCCGCAGGAGATGCACTTATTGCGTTAGGTTCAAGTGGTCCTCATTCGAACGGGTACTCCTTAATTCGCAAAATTATCGAAGTAAGCGGAAGTGATCCTCACAGCGAATTTGAAGGGAAATCCCTGGCAGATTGGTTACTAACACCAACCAAAATTTACGTTAAGTCGGTGTTAGCCCTGTTAGAATCATCGCCTGTGCACGCAATTTCGCATATCACTGGTGGTGGTTTCTGGGAAAACATCCCCCGGGTTTTACCCGACAATCTCAAAGCAGTTATCGAAGGTGACAGTTGGCAATGGCCAGCAATCTTTAACTGGTTGCAGGAAAAAGGCAATGTAACAACCCACGAAATGTACCGTACCTTCAATTGTGGGGTTGGCTTGGTCATCGCCCTGCCTCAAGAGCATGCAGAGCAAGCCGTAAATTTACTCAATGAGCATGGTGAAAACGCTTGGGTAATCGGTCATGTTGCTGAAAAAGCTGACGAAAACGCGGTAGAGATCATTTAAGCATGAAATCAATTGTCGTCCTTATCAGTGGTAACGGTTCCAATTTGCAAGCCGTTATAGATCAATGCGAGCAAGGCAAAATAAACGGACGCGTTAGTCTGGTGATCAGTAACAAAGCTGACGCCTACGGTCTGACAAGAGCAAGCCAGGCAGGCATACCAACAGCAGTTGTCGACCACAAAGACTATCCGGACAGAGACAGCTACGATGCGCAATTACGCGCCACGATTGACCAAGTAAAGCCCGATTTGATCGTGCTTGCCGGCTTCATGCGAATTCTGACACCGGGACTGGTACAACACTTTGCTGGAAAAATGTTGAACATTCACCCATCTTTGTTGCCTAAATACAAAGGGTTACATACGCATCAGCGCGCCATTGAGGCCGGTGATGAGGAACATGGTTGCTCGGTACACTTTGTCACAGCTGACTTAGACGGTGGGCCCGTGATATTGCAAGCCAAGGTCCCGGTGTTTTCACAAGATACCACCGAGACCCTTGCCCAACGTGTTCAGGAGCAAGAGCGTCAAATTTATCCGTTAGTATGTAGCTGGTTTTGTAATAACAGACTTAACATGCAAGGTGATTATGCCTATTTGGACGAAATACGCATTGGCCCGTCGGGTTACGCAGCTGAATAAACTTGCCCTGATGCTCGCTGCATTGACAGCGAGCGCATCAGCATTGGCCTGGACACCGTATCAGGCCGAATATCACGCATATCGTGACGGCGACCAATTGGGTCATGCAACCCAAACACTGATTGAAAATCAGAGTGGTTCTTTTACCCTTACCTATCAATCGAAAGCGTCTTGGTTGTTTTTATCCGACAAACGCAAAGAAACCTCTGAGTTTAGAATTAAGCAGTCAAAACTCGAGCCCGTTCGCTACCATTATCAGCGCACTGGAACGGGAAAAGACCGCGAAACCCAAATCCGCTTTAACGGCAATCAGGCTGAAGTCAACGGCGAGCTGATAGAACACACTAATGCATTAGATAACCAACTTTACCAGCTGGCTATTCGTGAAGCATTAGCGAATCAGCAAGAACAATTTAGCTTTTCTGTCATTAATCAGCGTGGTGACTTACGTGACCTGTCATTTCGAGTGGCAGCGAAAGAAACCCTTTCACTGCCCTTTGGCGAAGTCGAAGCGTTAAAAGTCGAACGGGTACGGGAAGACTCCTCGAGGCAAACCTTCATTTGGTTCGCCCCGTCGTTAGATTATGTCATGGTGAGAATTCAACAGTTTAAAGATGGGGATGAACAAGCTGATATTCGCTTAAGCAATTACCAGGCTAAATAAGTGAAAAAAATGTTATCAGCACATTTAATCTGCACATTTGGCGTAAATCGCTTCTATCTGAGCTAAATTTCTGCAAATTTCCCCGAAATCACCAATGGCGCGTTGTTGCGCGTCCATTCCCGATTACACAGCAACACCGATTTAGCGCAATGTGATCTTGATTTTTGGTCTCTTACGTAATACGTTTATGTAACATCGTCTGGTCTGACCTCTTATCAAGGAGCCATTATGCAAGGCCTTATCTGGGTGTTGGTACTGATCGCAACCATTGGGTTCGTTAGTTATCAACGTTTTAAACTAAAATCAGCGACTCTGACCATTGGTGCAGTCATGTTACTGGGTACGTTATTCAGTGGCACATTCGGCATCATTAGTTGGTTAATCTTCGGTGCAATTGCAGCGGCGCTTAACGTTGAGTCATTCCGTAAAAACAACCTGACCCTTCCGATTTTAAAGGTCTACAAAAAGATCATGCCGGAAATGTCACGCACCGAGCAAGAAGCAATTGATGCCGGCACCGTATGGTGGGACGGCGATATCTTCAGTGGAAAACCAGATTGGCACAAGCTGCACAGCTTCCCTGCCGGACGTTTGACCGCAGAGGAACAAGCCTTTTTGGACGGTCCGTGTGAAGAAGTGTGTCGTATGGTCGACGAATGGGAAGTCAACCACAAGTTGGCCGATCTGCCACCACACATTTGGCAGTACCTGAAAGACAATAAGTTCTTCGCCATGATCATCAAAAAGAAATACGGTGGTCTGGAGTTTTCTCAATACGCGCAATCGCGTGTTTTGCAAAAATTGTGCTCAAAAGGTGCGGTACTTGCCAGTACAGTAGGTGTACCTAACTCTTTAGGCCCGGGCGAATTGTTGCAGCACTATGGCACTGAAGATCAGAAAAATCACTACTTACCGCGTTTAGCCGAAGGACAGGAAATTCCGTGTTTTGCATTGACCAGCCCAGAGGCAGGTTCCGATGCAGGCGCAATTCCTGACGTGGGTATCGTGTGTAAAGGTGAATTTGAAGGCAAAGAAGTGTTGGGTATGCGCCTGACATTTAATAAACGCTATATTACCTTGGCTCCTGTTGCCACTGTTGTCGGTCTGGCATTCAAACTGCAAGATCCAGAGGGTCTGTTGGGTGATGAGCAAGACCTTGGTATCACCTGTGCGTTGATCCCCCGCGACACCAAAGGCATGGATATCGGTAATCGCCACTTCCCGCTTAACGTGCCTTTCATGAACGGTCCGATTCGCGGTGAAGACGTTTTTGTACCACTAGACTATATAATCGGTGGTCCGGAAATGGCCGGCCAGGGTTGGCGTATGTTGGTAGAGTGTTTGTCAGTTGGACGTTGTATCACACTGCCATCCAACTCCGCTGGTGGTTCCAAGACCGTTGCAGCAGCAACCGGCTCTTACTCGCGTATTCGTCGTCAGTTTAAGCTGCCAATCGGCGCCATGGAGGGTATCGAAGAGAAACTCGGCCTGATTGGTGGTGAAACCTACCTGATGGACGCGGTAACCAGTATGACAACCGCTGGCTTGGGCATGGGTGAGAAGCCATCGGTTATCTCAGCTATCTGTAAGTACCACATGACCGAGAAAGCGCGTGAAGTAATGGATGCAGCTATGGATGTCCATGGAGGCAAGGGTATCTGTTTGGGACCAAATAACTATCTTGGTCGCGGATATCAGGCGATTCCAATCGGCATTACCGTTGAAGGTGCAAACATTCTGACTCGTAATATGATGATCTACGGCCAAGGCGCCATGCGTTGTCACCCCTACGTGCTGAAAGAACTTTATGCCGCCAACAATGATGATCGTAAGCAAGCACTGAACGACTTTGACTCAGCACTGTTTGGCCATATTGGATTTGCCATCAGCAACTTCTTCCGTGCGACCTGGTTCTCTCTAACTGGCGCCCGCTTTGCCAGTGCACCATTCAGTGACAGCACAGCCAAGTACTATCGAGCGTTAGAACGTTATTCAACTAACCTTGCATTGCTGTCTGACGTTGCCATGGGCGTATTAGGCGGCGAATTGAAACGTCGTGAGCGTCTTTCAGCTCGCTTAGGTGACATGCTGAGCCAAATTTACTTGGCAAGCTGTGTGTTGAAGCGTTTCGATGACGAAGGTCGTCAAAAGGCCGATGAGCCACTTATGCATTGGGCTATACAAAATGCGCTGCAGCAACTGGAAGATGCGCAAAGTGAGCTACTAGCGAACTTCCCGTCTAAAGCACTGGGCATCGCCCTGCGCGTATTTGTGATGCCGTTTGGTAAAGCATTTGGTAAGCCCTCTGATCAACTGGATTATGAAATCTCTAAGTTACTACAAACCCCTGGTGAGGCACGAAATCGACTCATCAGTGGTCAGTACCTGACCAGAGAGCCTGAGAATCCGGTTGGTATTCAGGAGCAAACCCTTGAAGACATGTTGGCCGCTGAGCCTGTGTTTAAAAAGGTTTGTAAAGCTATCGGTGAACGCCTGCCGATGACGCGTCTGGATATGTTAGCCGACAAAGGTTTGGAGCTTGGTGCCATTAACGAACAAGAAGCGGACCTGCTGCGCAGAACAGAGGCAGGTCGACTATTAGCCATAAACGTTGATGACTTTGCGCCAGAAGAATTGCCCGCACAAGGCAGTAAACCGAAGCGCGCGACCAAAGCGAAAGCTGCTCCTAAAAAAGAAGCAGAAGTCGCTTAACTTAGCTGATTAAAAAAAGGCACCCTAGGGTGCCTTTTTTATTGCCATCAGAAGTCTAACGAATACCGCAATGATTGATAAAAGCGCATTGTGAGTGCTTCGCTGTTGGGGTTAACCCCTATCTCTCGGGCAAAATTTCGCATCAGGGATAATTGTTGATTAACAAACTTACCGTGAGATTTATCGCCTTGTCCATGTCTGGCCACGAACACACACTGAATACAATTAACTAACCCGATTGACGGCCAACTGCTATGGGGTTGCTGATCGTTGTCACTGACACCAACTTGTAAATATAGTAATTCCGCCTGACGTTCAATGCTATTGGTTGGACCAATATTCACGACAACATTTTTGTCTGTCGCCAACATATAGCCCTGATGAATTTGGCTGCTTTTCAATTGCCGGCAAAAAGCCGCGTACAAGCGCGTATACACAGATTCAAAGTCCTCCGCCCTGTCGATATCAACACCTAAATTCCCTATTACGCCATCTGTGAGTGTTAGCCTTCCGATACCATAAGCTAAGGGCTGGGCATGTTTAGGAAGGATGAGCGCCTGCTGCCGGTAGCGCTCACTTAGGTAACGAAAATGATGAGGCTGAGTGTGCTTTTGACCTTTTTCCGCGGCGAACATGTCAAACGTCAGGTGCTGACGATCTTCGAAGCTGACAGCCTGGCGGTCAAGGCCATTGTCGCTACAGAATTGTTCCAGCAATTGACTGACCTGTTGATGAAATACAACCGCATGCTCGCGCAAGCGCTCACCATGGGCAAGAAACACCAGTCGAATCCGCGACGTGCCACCATGGTCAAACAGTGTGCGGAAGCCGCAATTATGTGATGGATGATAAAACAGCAATAATTGTTGTCGGGTTTCTATTAGTTGGAACTCTTCAGCAAATCTCACTTTCACCCGTTTTTCTGAAGCTAAAAAGCACACGTTAGTTATCTGATAAGCGCGGCAAAGCTGGAATAAGCGTTGGCTCATTAGCTGATACACGCGCTGTTGCTGAGCCAGTGGCTCAAGAGCCAACGCTTGTGTATCTATTTCCGCGAGCAAGTAATGGTTCTCACGGGCATTAGCCGGAACGAAGACCTTATGCTGGTTGTACTTTCCAGCAAAGTGATGGGAACGTTGTCTTGCGAGCATTCAAAGTCCTTGGCGAGTTAACGTCATCCAAGGCTAGATTGAGATTGTGAAAAAGCGGTGACGAAATAAACATAGTTTCATGACATCCGTTGCATAGCACTTAATTTACACCTGTACACCTTTGCGAATTCCAGAGGGTCAATTGCAAACCAGTGATCCGGCTGTTCAACCAGACGTACTGTTATTTAGTGACGCAACGAAATTCAACCAATGACTCCTTTAAGCATGACAAGTGTAGTAACCAGCATTTTAACTCTTGCCGCTGCCAATAGCGCTGGTTGGTTCAGTGTGAATGATACGGTAATGGGTGGTCAATCCTCATCTATGGTCGTTAATGAGCGTGATTACCAGTGTTTTACTGGTGAAGTGTCGCTAGAAAATAATGGCGGATTTGCATCAGTAAGACATGCTATAAACCTATCCCAACACGCCGTTGATACTGTTGAAATAAGGGTTCTGGGCGATGGCAAAAACTACCAGCTGAGGTTCAGGCAAAACGGCTACATGGACGGTGTCGCCTACGCCCGAAGTTTCGAGACAACCCCGGGTAGCTGGCAAACTTTGCAGTTTCACCAATCTGAATTTGACCCAGTTTGGCGTGGCAGAAAATTATCTCAACAGCCGCCGCTGAGTTTGCAAAGCAGTGAGCAGGTATCACTCATGATTTCTGATAAGCAATCCGGTCCGTTCAAATTGTGTATTGAATACATTCATTTCAGCAAGAAAATCTGATTAGCCAGCATCTTGCGTAGAAACTAATTAATGCTTACACGCATGCGATCTTCAGCGAGTACAGTTGTTATTCCCAGCTGCTTTTCAATTAAATCTCGCAAAGCCTGTCTATTGTGAACGGAGCGACGCATAAAGTGTGAAAGCAGCACCTTCTTAGGTTTAGCCTTACCAATTAAATCGATAAGTTGCTCAGGAGTCGCGTGTAAATTTTTTGCTGCGCTTCCTGCTTGATCATTAATGGCATTGTGAACCACCAGCAGATCCGCACCGGTAGCAAAAGCAGATAATCCCTTGCTGCTGGTATTCATATCACCTGTGAAGGCGATTTCACACCCGGACAAGGACACCCGCCAACTCAAGGCGGGTATCGGACCATGATGGACACTTATAGCCCGGGTATTAATATCATCATTAACTTGAAATGGGTGGCTACGCTCAGAGTCTGGGGTAATATCTGCAACATCTAACAGGTAGGATTCTTCGCCTTGTGCCAAGTAGCCGCTCAAATAAGAGTAGGCTCCCTTTGAACCGAATAATCGATGCACAAATTCAGTTGTAGACGGCATCAATTCATTACCCGCTGGGCCTCTGATAAACAACCTATTGGTGCGCTGGGTAAAATAGCTGCCCTTAATGTAGGCTGGCAGGTCACCGGTATGGTCTACGTGGAGATGTGAAAAAAGTATCGCTTTAAGTTGCCCAAAGTCGCCCCCTGCCTCTCCAACGGCTACGGAACTGCCCGCCCCTGCATCCACCAGTATAATACTCTCAAAGTTTTTCCATATCAGGTAGGAGGTTGAGCGTCGTCCATCGCTTAATTCTGGCCCACCAGAGCCTAACACGTCTATAAATACATCGTCACAGGGCTCACTGTTAACCCCAAAAGACAACACTGCAACCGCACATAATAAAAAAGTATCAACCGTACGCATTTCAGTTTCACTGGTTACTCGAAAATAATGGTAACCAGTGTAGACCCTATTTGTCGTCTGTCACTTTCACTGATATTGGGTTGTCGAAACCTGAGGCGATCTATCCGCAAAAACGATTGTTTTGGCAACCTCCGCGAAACAACATTTTCGCTATACGGCAAGGTCAGACTCCCCCCTTACACTGATCCAACAGGACAATCAGGTGGTCAACATCTAGATCAGGCAGTAAAGACAAGTGAGGGCCGCCCCGGATCCCTGTCAATGAACTCATAGCCTGTAGCCATTTCTAAGCTCACTTTAAAAGGTTCACTCCCGTAAACCAGTCCTTTACGCAGACTTCGCCGAATCGCATCTAACTCTGCATTTGACGCTACATATCTGCACCATCGCCGATAAGATAAACATCTTTCTCCTTTTGATTTTCCTAAACCGAGATAGGCATGGTGTTGCGTCAATAAACCGCTTCGAATTCCCAGCGCATTGGAGCGATAACTCGACCATGAGTAATCCGACACATGCTCGACAGTGCGCGATCGTTGCGGATTAAGTTCAACATATCGACAGACTTGCAGAAAATAGTTGGAATCATCGATTAAACATGACTTATAGCGGTCTTTCATCATACTGCCCTCAAAATCATATTTTCGATTGGCAAAACTCACGTACTGCCTTCCGATAGACTGCATCATTTTAGACACCGCTGTTTTCGCCGTCGGTGTACATAATATTCGTACATGCCGATCCATTAACACCCACGCATGTATCGCTACCTGGTAATGCGACGAATAAAGTTCTAACTGACGCAAGTAAAACTCTTTATCCTCATCATCCTGAAAAAACTTCCTATTCTTAATTGAACGATGATATATGTGCTCGGTAATGCCTGGAACCGATATCCTTTTTCTCCGTGGCATAATAGCCTCCTTTTACTTTCATTTTTACTTTCTATGAAAACAGTCAAAAACATCTCTGTTGGGTTAATTTCCCTTCTCATTTACAAATCAAACAACACCAAATCATGGGCGTAATTTTTTGGTCATGTGGTGTCCATCGGGTTATTGTTCAGAATCTTAAAGCGAGCGTTTAGGACACAGTTACGGGATGATAGAGCGTCATTTAAAAACCATGAAATGTCGCTCCAAGGCTGAGAAATGATCCTCATTTTAAATCGGATACATGAACTAAACTTTAGACTAAATGCTGAAAAAATACTGCCCGAAGTAGGATTTTCACTGACTTCACCGCTATAGGTTCGATCACTAAAAATTACGTTGGCCTGTTTATTAAATAGGCGATATATAGATGAAGACAGGCGGGTCACCCTTTGAATATTCATAACATATCCTTAATTGAAAGTGATGTGTCCCTCACTTCGCTGTTTCCCTACAGCTCCTCGGAAAACGAGAAACGATTACCTTGGACAATTAACGATTATGTTAGATTATTTATTTTGTCAAATTTAATGGTTAATTTCTAAAC
>CAXQZJ010000114.1:0-4327 GCA_964228145.1 Alteromonadaceae bacterium
CAGCGTCTGCCAATCTTCTAATGCCTGTTGCCCACGAGCGACTTCCTCTTGTAATGCCTGCTTTGCCTGTTCAAGTGTGGCACTGGCAGATTGCACAGCGGCCTTTAAATCACGGTCATCAATGCGTACTAGCACATCCCCTTGTTCAAAAAAGCCGCCATCCCGAAAAGCCTCGCTAATCTCTACAATTTGCCCACCAACCTGGGATGAAAGTGTACTTTGCGTGCGAGGACGAACGACCCCATAACTGGCCACGTCAACACTGAAGGTCTGTGGTTCCAGTCGGGTTACCGAAACACTGATCTTGGCCACCTCTGGTGGCCCACCACGGCGCTGCTGAGGTGGGTTTGAAGTAATAAAGTGCCAGGCAAAAATACCCAGCGCCAGGACGATAAGAGGAATGAGCTTTTTGATTAATTTAGTTGATTTCATTACTAGGGTTCGCCGAATTCTGTGAGGATTGGTCGTAACTGCCACCGAGGGCAAGAAACAGGGCAATGCGGTTTTCAATTCGCTGATAGCGCAGGTTAAGCAAGTTAGTCTGGGCGTTAAACGCGCGGTCTTGGGCATCGAGTACCGTGGTATAACTCACCAAGCCACGCTGATATTGCTTGAAAGATAACTGTTCAGCCCGTTCTGCGTTTTCAGTGGCCGCCAACGTTTTTAGGTAACGTTCGGCCAGGTTTTGTTGTTGTGTGAGTGCATTTTCGACCTGATTAAACGCGTCATACAAGGTATCCAGATAGGTTTGCTCACTTTGCTTTACCGCCAGCGCTGCTTTTTCTTGCTGCGCTTCCAATCTGCCCCCCTGAAAAATGGGTGCCGACAACGAGCCCAGTAAAGACCAGGCCAACTGTGATGAGGACAACAAATCGCCAAGATTATCTCCGCTATCGCTCAATGCAGCACTCAGTCTGATACTTGGATAGCGGTTTTTATGGGCGATGGCTAATGATGCGTTGCTGCTTAACAAACTATACCAGGCACTTTGCAAAGCCGGTTTGCGCGTGATTAACTCACTGGGAATCCCCACTGCAACGCTTGTATCAAGCACGGGCAAGGTTTTATTGATAATTAACCGACCGTGGGGATATCCCCCCACTAACCTCTCCAGGGTGCGCACGGCTCGCAAATGTGATGTTTTTTGCTCCGCCAACGCCGCCTGCTCTGATGCCAATGCGTTACGGGTAAGATAAACATCGAGGGCCTCGTTTAGACCCTGCTGATAGCCCCGTTCAATGATGTCCAGATCGGCTTTAGCATTTGCGACCTGCTGTTGTTGCAAGGTCAGAAGCTCCTGCTGACGTATCAGGTCAAAGTAGGCCAGCGCCACATCAGCAACCAGTTGCTCGAGGGCTTGCTGGTAATTCAGTTGCTCGGCTTTTAGCAAGAGATTAGCACGCTGTTCCGCCGCGGCAATCTTCCCGGTAATGTCCAATTCATAGCTAACATCCAACGAAACACTCGCGGCATTGTTATAACTTACCGGTTGATTGTCTTTGCTGCGCCGCACTGAAGTGGATAGGTCCAACGAGGGCCATAGATCAGCACCACTGATCACCACATCTTGTTCTGCTTGCTTTAATTTGTACCATTGCTGCTTTAGCTGTTGATTTTGGCCGATGGCCTGCATTACTAACGCCTGCAAGTCAGGCTCATTAAAGCTGGCTAGCCAACCTTGCTTGACAGCTGCATCTTCAGCGACCGTTTGCCAAACGGCAGGCGCATCCAGCTGGCTGACGTATTGACCCTGCTGGAGATCAGTGACGCAGCCGGTCAACGCCAGACTGACTAATGCAGCGCCGGCAGCGACCCGGAACTTCCTTTGGCTCATAGCGAAATTACCAGTAATTTTAATTAATTGGGATATTGAAACAAACTCAGCGACACTCCGGCAAACATCTTTACACAGCCTTACATTGTCGCTGTTATGTCAGATACTTACTCTTCCTTGCGCAGTGGAGTTAGGTACGCCATTCAAATCTAATGGATCAGTCAATTACTGGTATTTCCGTTTAATTTGCTCAGTTTTCTGTTTAGCCTCAGCATTAATCTTTTGTAGCTGTGCCTGAAATTCCAACATTAGTTCGTTACGCTGCTGGGCACTGCTCGCGCTGCGCATATCCTGCTTGAGTTTTGTCTGAGCTCGTTGCAACAAGTCTGCTACCTGGTGCGACAAAGCTTCTAACTCCTCTGCCATTTGTTGTCTTTGTTGTTGACCGTTTGCGGCGCGGGTATCAGCGGCCTGATCTTTTGCAGTTCCTTGAACATCAGGTGTTGGTACCGATTCCGTTGCGACTGGGGCAGTAGGTGGCGATATCACACGCGGCGTACCCTCGGTGGATTTGACCTGCTGCTCATCCGCCGGCTGGTCCTTGCCCGGCCCGGTGCCGGGTAGCACAGAGTTTGCGGCCACTGTCCCATCCAACGGCTCTTTCGCCAGTTGTCGTTGGGTAAAATGAACCAGGTTTTTTTCAAATTGCTTTACTTCAGGCGCGTCACAGGGGTAATTCCGCTGCATTTGTTCCAAGCCTTGTAAGATCTGACGGTAACTTAAGGTTAAACGGTCTTTACTCGTCCTCGGCGCTCCCATGTAACTGGGCCCGATGAGATCACGGATTTCTGCAAATTCCGGGTTGGTTGTGTACGTCACCTTGCGCTGCTGACCTGGCTCTGAATCGATACTGCCATCAAAATTAATGGTCATACTGGCATCAGTGGTTTCGACAAAGGTTCGTGCGCTGGCGCCATCCTCAAAACACTGCTGGCCCCAATTCGGATAGTGGTACATATATTTGTTAGCCGTCATGACCAATAAACCAACACCATGTTTGTGACTCGCCAGTCGCTGCAGAAAGTTAACCACCATTTTTTGATCATGGCTTAGTCCCGGCAAACTGGCTTCAAATTCCTGCTGATGTATCTGCTCAGCCTTGACTAATAGCGCGACATCACCTCGATAAATGGCATTTAAAAAGTTGCCCGCAGTTAACTCACAAAAGGGTTGATCAACACAGGGCTCGCCGAAATGATGTTGTAGCATTTTTAATTGGTGGGCTTTGGCCCTGTCATAGGCGTGGTAATCCACCACTCTGGGGTAGGTTAATGTGAGGTATTGTTCGGCTTTTGTCAGCGGCTTAAATTGAAAGCTATGGCTGTCCCAAGGCTCGCTGCTACCTTGCTGCGCGTTATACACCCTGGCCCGGGTTGCCTCTTTACATTGCTGGTGTAACACTTTGGCCAATACCGCGCCGACACTTTCCTTGTATTTCCCTGCAAAAACTTGATCCCGTCTCTCGCTGGGCATCGGATAATAAACATCAAAGCGCTTGTCGTGACAAAATTCGGGATCTTTGGCGTAAAGGCTAAATTCGGCGCTTTGATATAAGGGCTTGCGCCGAGCCAGATATTCTTCCCGCGTTTCCCCGGATGACAGGGTAAGTGTACTGAGTTCGCTTGCTAACTGCTGCAGTGATTGTGTATCTCGTCGTCCACTTTTGGTAACCAAATCCTGATAACTTCGCACAGTTAATTGTTCCGTCTTACCGGCTTGTCCGTCTTCAGTGCAAAACGTTCTGTTTAAATAGCTACTATTGCCAAGAGGGTCAATAAGCAGTGAAAAGCGCCCCCACTGGGGATAACCATTACGCACATTATCGCAAATCGGCTGAGTTTTTATTTGACCCAATTCGTACCAGAAGCCTTTGATTTCATAGTATTGAAGACGCGCGGGAGTGACACCGGGGAGCATGCGCTTTTGAATGGCGTCTGAGGTCATACTGCCGTGTAACTTGGCGCCATAACGGCCCTGAAGTCGCCCTTGTTCTAATTCAAGGATGGCACGCACCACAGGAATGTTAACCTTCAGGATATACGCGCCTTGGGCGTGTTGTTGTGCGAAAGTGGCCTCATTCACCCAGAATTGATCCGTGACTTGCCAGTTGTTGGATTTTTGCAGCTGCAGCCGCCAGCTACCGACGGGGTTTTCACGATTATGTTTGCCGCCGGAGGCCAAAACATGCAGGATTTCCACCTCTGGGCACCTTGCTACCACATGTTTGGCAGTGTTGCGGATATAGTCGATAACTTGTTGCTGCTTGTCGTTCAGAAATGACCGGCCGGTATAGGAAACATCCACGGCCACCCTGGGCGCGCACATCCCACTCCAAGACAGCCCCCAACTGTCCCCCTGACTGCCATAGGGGGCGCGAACCTGTGCTTCGCTGATGTATTCCTGAGCGTGAACTCCACTCACAAAAAGTAGGAGAAGAAAAACCAGTGGTGAACCGTAGTGTTTGAACATGCTTTCCCTGTCTGTCGATTAGCA
>CAXQZJ010000115.1:0-17309 GCA_964228145.1 Alteromonadaceae bacterium
GGTTGGCCACTTCGCAAGCGACGTTTGCTGCGGGCGCCAATGACATCATCTATATCGGCAAAAGTGGATTTTCTTAACTGGTTTTTATCCATGTTCACCAGTGTGATATCGTTTTTTCCAATAATACTTCCCGGTGAAAGAGCAGATGTGGCAACCACTACCGGTTGCGTTTGCTGAACCTTAACCATCACGTAAAGATACCAGTCACTGCTCTCACAGGAGACTTTCACCGTGACGTTTGATTGTTGCAACGATTGATGACTGGCATAGGGTATAAAGGGGCTATCGCAAACGGGAATATGAATCCGCTTATCTATCGGTTGTGTACTGGCTTGAGTGTGGTCATCTGCGCTCCTGTGGAGCTGACTCAGCACGTACTCAGACGCCAACTGCTCCACCTGGCGATGCGTGTCGTTTTGGTTGGCGAAAACCAAATTCGACATTGCCAACGTAGATAAAATTACACCCATTTGGCTAAAACGTTTGAAGTCTATGATATTTTTCATGTTCACTTTAAGTGTCTTTGACTATGCTTTACTGTTAAAAACACAAAGCATCAAGTCGATAAATACATGACCGTCAAAAAATGGTCATCGAAAAGCTTATATTGGTAGTGTGGCAATTATCGTGCCTACGTGAAAATTGGAGTGCCTCATGGCGGGAGTTTTAGATTCAGTTAACCAACGTACCCAACTCGTTGGCCAAAACCGTTTGGAGTTGTTGTTATTCAGATTGAGCGGACGCCAGCGTTTTGGCATTAACGTGTTTAAGGTGCGTGAGGTGTTGCAATGTCCGCCACTTACTGCGATGCCAAAGCTAAATCCATTAGTTCGTGGCGTTGCGCACATTCGTGGACAAACCATTTCCGTGATCGATCTTTCCATGGCCACCGGCGGCCGTCCGATTGAGGACATCAGCAAGCGTTTTATTATCATTGCTGAATACAACCGCTCAGTGCAGGGCTTTTTGGTTGGCTCGGTAGAGAGGATCATCAATATTAACTGGGATTCAATCATGCCACCGCCAAAAGGGGCAGGGCGTGCCAGTTATCTGACGGCGGTTACCGAAGTTGACAAGGAGTTGGTAGAAATCCTGGATGTTGAGAAAATTCTGGATGAAATCTCGCCAATCAATACAGATTTGAGTGCTGACGTCACAGATAATCTGGATATTGCTGATATTAAAGATAAAATCATCTTTATTGCCGACGATTCTTCGGTAGCCCGCAATCAGGTTAAGAAGGCACTTACTCCGCTAGGGCTGAAAATAGAAGCGGCAAAAAATGGTTTCGAAGCCTTGCAGCGTTTACGTGAATTGGCCGAAGAAACCGGTGATGTCACCGATAAGGTCGGCTTATTGGTGTCCGATATTGAAATGCCAGAAATGGATGGCTATACCCTTACAGCAGAGCTAAAAAACTCACCGGAGTTGAAAAACCTGCATATCATACTGCACACCTCGTTGAGTGGGGTGTTTAACCAAGCCATGGTGAAAAAGGTGGGGGCAGACGACTTTATTGCTAAGTTCCACCCTGACGAACTCGCCAATGCGGTTAAAAAGTGGCTTGGACTCGATAACGAATAAGGATTGGCTGTTTGCAACCAACGAATATCACTCAATCAGATTACCAACAGTTCTGTCAGTTTCTTGAGACACGGTGTGGCATCGTACTGGGTGACAACAAACAATACCTGGTAAGAAGCCGTCTCAACCCGTTGCTTAAGCAGTTGGGAATGTCAGATTTTGGTGTGCTTATCAATCAGGTAATCAGTGGGCGAGATAGTGCACTGATGACCAAGGTGGTCGACGCAATGACGACCAACGAAACCCTGTGGTTTCGTGATAGCTACCCTTTTACGCTGTTGGCAGAACAGTTACTTCCACAATTTGAAAGCCTGAATCGCCCGTTAAAGATCTGGTCGGCGGCCTGTTCCAGTGGCCAGGAACCTTATTCCATCGCGATGACGGTGAATGAATACAGGCGCCGCAAACCGGGGTCATTCAGACAAGGTGTGCAGATTGTCGCCACAGACATTTCCAGTAAAGTGTTAGCCCAATGTAAAACGGGAGAATACGACGATTTGTCATTGGCTCGGGGGTTATCGGCCGAGCGGCGCCAGCGCTTTTTTGCATCATTACCCAACGGTAACAGCCGTATCAACAGTGACATTCGCGATATGGTTTCGTTCAGGCCGTTGAATTTGCTCGAAAGCTATTTGGGATTGGGCAAGTTTGACATTGTGTTTTGTCGAAACGTGTTAATTTATTTTTCTGCAGAGAATAAGTCCCGCATACTGCAGCAAATTGCCGCCTGTTTGCCGAAGGATGGCATTTTGTTTCTCGGTGCCTCTGAATCCCTCTCAGGACTATCCGATCAATTCGAATTACACCGCTGTTCACCTGGCTTATATTTTACCAAAAAACAATAACTTACCAGCCGCCCACCCAGGGGCGGCCCATTTACTATATTCAATTTGGCACAGCTATTGCAGATTCATTCTCCAGTCATCTAATTATTGACGCCGGAGACACGCGACAATGGCAATCAGCCTCGACAAGTTGATGGGTTATCACCATTCAGCACTGAGTATCAGAAACGACCGACTCGAGGTCATTTCTGGCAACATTGCAAATGCGAATACCCCAGGCTACAAAGCCCGTGATATCGACTTCAAACATGCATTGCAGCAAGCGACAAGCTCGCAATCAAGCGGTATGCAATCTGTTTCAGGTGGGTTAACGCGCACCAATGACAAGCATTTCGATATTCCGTCACATCGTCGGTTAGATCAGCAATACGTGATTCCAGAGCAGCCAGACACAGGCGACGGTAACTCCGTTGATGTGCAACTAGAAAGAAATAAGTTTCTGGAAGAGAGCATGCGCTACCAAGCGAGTCTTCAGTTTATCAACGGTAAGATTAAAGGCATGAAAAAAGCCATCAGTGGAGGGCAAGGTCAATGAGCCTCTTTAACATCATGAACGTCGCTGCGAGCGGTATGAGCGCTGAGAATGTCAGGCTAAATACGGTGGCCAGTAACATTGCCAATGCTAACACTGTGAGCAGCAGCATAGATCAGACATACCGGGCACGAGTGCCTGTATTTGCAACTGCACTGGAACACGCGAATCAGGATTTAGGTAATGGTGTCGGGGTACGTGTTGCGGGCATCGTCGAGAGTGATAAACCGCTCAACATCGAATTCAATCCTACACACCCTATGGCAGACAAAGACGGCTATATCTATAAGCCAAACGTCAATGTGGTGGAGCAGATGGCGGATATGATGTCCGCGTCTAAAGCCTATGAAACGAATGTGCAGATGGCGGATACCACCAAGCGTGTATTCCGTCGAGTGCTCATGTTAGGTCAGGGCCAGTAAGGGGATTGAGTGATGAATACCATTAATAACAACAACGGCCTCAGCAACGATCTTTACTGGCAGGAAGAACAGGTACCGGTCGGCAATCAAAACGGTCAGCTAACCCAGGAAGATTTCTTTTCATTACTGACAGAACAGTTGTCGATGCAAGACCCGACCAAGCCGGTTGATAACGACCAAATGATAGCGCAGATGACGTCATTTACGATGGCAGATTCCCTGAGTCAGTTAAACAGTAAGTTTGATGAGTTTGCAACCAGCATGACCTCAAACCAGGCACTGCAAGCGTCGAGCTTAATCGGGCAGCGTGTGTTGTTGGAAGGTAACGTTGGCACGCTGCAGCAAGACGGTGATTTGACTGCCATGGTGATCAGTGGCGAGCGTATTGGTGATATGAAAGTCACCATCGAGAACGGCATTGGACAGGTTGTCAGAACCATGAACCTGGGTGACCAACAAGCCGGTAACATTGAATTTAGTTGGGACGGAAAAGACCAAAGCGGCAATATTATGCCGCCCGGCAATTACCGCATCCGTGCCAGTGGAACCGCGAGTGGCGAAGGCGTTGAGTTGCCAACAGCAACTTATCACCAGGTAAACAGTGTGAGCCTGGCGTCAAGTACTCAAGGTGTAGTTTTAAATCTGTATGGCAATACCAGCGTGAAGCTGAGTGATGTCATAGAGATTGGTGGTTAAATAGGAGAGAGCGAGCGATGTCTTTTAATATTGCATTAAGTGGTGTTAACGCCGCACAAAAAGATTTAGACACAACGGCGAACAACATTGCCAACGTTAACACGGTGGGCTTTAAAGAGTCCCGCGCAGAGTTTGGCGATGTGTATGCAGCGTCTCTTTTAGCGGGCGGTAAAACCAAAGTGGGTGACGGTGTGCTGACTCAGGAAGTAGCCCAACAATTTAGTCAGGGTAGCTTGCAGTTCACTAATAACGCCTTAGATTTGGCAATAACCGGAAATGGTTTTTTTGTGACAGTGCCAGAAATCAGTAGCCGGGAATACTCATACACGCGTGCTGGTATGTTTAAACTTGATGCCGATAACTATGTGGTCAATTCGTCAGGTGATAATTTATTAGGCTTCCCAGTGAACAACGATGGAACTTCCTCTTCCGTAGCACTGAGTACTACTGAGCCCGTGCGGATCCCTGACTCATCGGGTTCACCTCAGCAGACCCAGGAAGTCGATCTTAAAATGAACCTGCCGGCCGGTGACCAGGCGTTGGATCCTGCGGATTTCGACCCGTCAGATCCACTGACTTATAACAACGCGACCTCAGTGACGGTTTATGACTCACTGGGCGACAGCCATGTTCAGACATTTTATTTTATAAAAGATGCCAATTTCCCGACGGACAACGAATGGCTGATGTTTACGGCTATCGACGGAAATCTGATTAATTTGGCACGCTCCACCGACGGTTCGGATACTTCGGTAACTGATGCAGACGTTGTGGCGTCAGGAAACTTTGGTGGCACGAATGCGGGGAACCCGGTAACCGGTGCCCGTATGTTATTCAGTAGCGGTGGTGACTTTACTGGTATTGAATCCCCAGATGGTGGAGCTCAACTGGATTCGAAACTGGTAACTCAGGCGCTTGGCGCAACGATTTTAAGTAACGGCTCTGATCCTACTCAGACCATCACCATCGACTTTAACCTGAATCAGGCACTGGCCACAGCGGATGAGCCAACCCAGTTCGCCAGCTCATTCGAGGTGACATCACTGGAGCAAGATGGTTTGCCAGTCGGTCGTTTGACCGGCGTCGATATTGGCCCTGACGGCTTGGTTCGTGCAACCTATTCGAACGGTACCTCTGAACCAATTACCCGTATCGCTTTGGCTCGTTTTGCTAACGAACAAGGTCTTGACCAGCAAAGTGGTACCAGCTGGAAAGAGAGTATTTTGTCAGGTGAGGCGCTCGCAGGTGAGGCTACTACCGGAACCTTTGGTGAGATTAATTCATCTGCTTTGGAGCAGGCTAACGTTAACTTAACCTCCGAGCTGATTGATATGATCATCGCTCAGCGAAACTTCCAGGCCAACAGCCGGGCGCTGGAAGTCAATAATCAGTTAAATCAGACAGTCCTGAATATTCGATAAGGGCTGTTGTAACTATCTGAAAACCCGCCAAAAGGCGGGTTTTTTATTGCTCTACAACGATAGCTGGCACTGTTTTTGCAGAATTCTGTTTATGTTAGTTAACCAGTCAAAAAGCTGTCATGGATAAAATGCTCTATATCGCCAGCTCCGGCGCCAAACAAGATCTTCTGGCGACGGCAGTCAGAGCGAACAATTTAGCCAACGCACAAACCACAGGTTTTCGAGCCCAGTTGGAGAATGCCCGCAGCATGCCTGCCTTTGGTGAAGGCTTGCCTACCCGTGTGTTCGCGATGACAGAAAACCCCAGCAATAACTACGAGTCGGGCGCAATGGTGCAAACCAACCGGGATCTCGATGTGGCAATTCAGGGAGATGGCTGGTTTTCGGTCTTAGATAAAGAGGGTAACGAAGCTTATACCCGCGCCGGTAGTTTCCATTTAGATGCCAACGGTGTACTCACCGATCAGGATGGCAATGCGATTATCGGTGACAATGGTCCAATTCAGCTTCCGATTCCGCTCGACAATATCAATATCGCTGATGATGGCACCATCAGTGTTCGTCAGCTCGGTGCCCCGGTATTCGTGTTCGAAGAAGTTGATCGGTTAAAACTGGTTAAGCCCGACGTACGCGAAATGGAGCGCGGCAACGATGGATTATTTCGCCAGAAAAATGGTGAAGTGGCCGCCGCTGACGCGGCCGTTGCGGTAAAAAGCGGCATGGTAGAAAACAGTAACGTAAATCCGGTCGAAGAGCTGGTTTCGATGATTGAATTGCAGCGCCATTACGAACTGCAAGTCAAGATGATGAAGAAAGCCGAGGAGTTGGATACTCGCGGCAACATGTTACTACGAATCATTTAATTCATGGTGGTGGCCTTGGCTACCACTAAAAACACGCATGGGGAGATGAACGATGCACCCAGCATTATGGATTAGTAAAACCGGACTCGACGCGGCGCAAACCGATGTGTCGGTGATTTCAAATAATCTGGCTAACGCCAGCACGGTAGGCTTCAAGAAAGGTCGGGCGATTTTTGAAGATTTGCTGTACCAAAATATCAACCAACCTGGCGGTCGCTCGTCAGCAGATACTGAGTTACCTTCTGGCCTGATGTTAGGCGCAGGTAGTAAAGTCGTGGCAACCCAAAAAGAGTTTTCTCAGGGCAACCTGCTGACCACCGACAATGCGTTGGATATGTCAATTCAGGGTAATGGCTTTTTTGAAATTCTGATGCCGGATGGCTCCTTAGCCTACACGCGAAATGGTCAGTTTACCCTTGATGATCAAGGTCAGATAGTTACGCCAGGAGCTGGCTTCTTATTGCAGCCAAATATTGCCATTCCCGACGACGCTCAACAAATTACGGTGTCTCAGGATGGAGAGGTTTCAGTAACTGTTCAAGGACAGGCTGAACCTGTAGTGGTTGGCCAGCTAACGCTTTCAGACTTTATTAATCCGGTAGGCTTACAGCCCATCGGTCAAAATCTGTTTACCGAGACCGCCACCAGTGGCGCGCCTATCCAAGGTGTACCGGGGCTCGAAGGTATGGGCGCCATTATGCAGGGGGCATTGGAAACTTCTAATGTCAATGTAACCGAGGAATTGGTAAACCTGATTGAAAGCCAACGTCTGTACGAAATGAACTCGAAAGTGATCAGCTCTGTAGACCAGATGCTTGGTCAGGTCATCCAACAGCTGTAACGGGTGTCTGATGCGTATACTGTTAATTGTCTCTTCGCTGGTGTTGACGGCTTGTGGTAGCACACCACAAGTGCGTGAGACACTGCCCAATGACCCGTTTTATGCGCCGGTGATACCGGACATGCCAGCGCAAAAAATCAGTGAAGATGGGTCCTTGTTTCAACAGGGATATGTGAACGGTTTATTTTCTGATGTCAAAGCGCGTCGGGTAGGCGACATCATAACGGTTGTGCTGGAAGAAACGACCAGTGCGTCCAAGTCAGCCAGTACAGCAACCAGCAAATCAAACGCGACATCAGTTAACCCGATTACGGGATTGGCCGGTAACCCTATCAATATTGGTAACGAATCTATCCAGTTAGGCTTGAACACCGCGGATGATTTTTCCGGAGATGCCAGTACCAATCAAAGTAACACCCTCACCGGTAATATTTCCGTGACAGTGGTACAGGTGCTGCCGAACGACAATTTAGTCGTGAGGGGAGAGAAATGGCTGACGCTCAATAACGGCGATGAATACATTCGTTTAACCGGCATCGTAAGAACCGCGGACATCTCGCCACAAAATGAAGTGGAGTCGACAAAAATTGCTAACGCGCGGATTCAATACAGTGGCACGGGTGACTTTGCTAATGTCCAGCAACGGGGGTGGTTAACCCGGTTTTTTGCGGCTGAATGGTGGCCATTTTAGGGGGCGTTATGCGTTATTTCATTAGTTTATTTATTTGTATTAGTTTGCTGCTATCGCCGATTGCCCAAGCCCAACGTATTAAAGACTTGGCGACTATTCAAGGCGTGCGCAGTAACCAATTAGTGGGTTACGGTTTAGTGGTTGGCCTGAATGGGACAGGCGAGCAGAGTCCTTTTACCGAGCAAAGCTTTCGCACTATGTTGGCTAATTTCGGCATAAAAATAGATGATGGCTTAAAACCAAAAATTAAAAATGTGGCTGCGGTTGCCGTACACGCCGAATTACCTGCCTTTGCGAAACCGGGCCAAACCATCGATGTAACAGTTTCCTCCATGGGCGAAGCGTCAAGTTTGTCCGGCGGTACCTTACTGCAAACGTTCTTGAAAGGTTTGGACGGCAATATTTATGCGGTTGCTCAGGGCTCGCTGGTGGTCAGTGGCTTTGGTGTTCAGGGGGCTGATGGTTCAAGGGTGGTTAGCAACACGCCAACGGTGGGCCGTATCCCTGGTGGTGCCATGGTAGAACGTGAGGTCAAAAGCGGATTCGGTCAAAATGACTTTTTAACTCTGAACCTCAACTACCCGGACTTCTCAACAGCCAAAGCCTTGGCAGATGCCATTAATCAGCGGTTAGGCGCAGATCCACAAAACGGGTATCGGGTCGCCACGCCGATTGATGCAGCGTCAGTCAGAGTTAATGCGCCGCGCGATCCCGGCCAGCGTGTTGGCTTTGTAGCAACCTTGGAGAACTTCGAATTTACTCCGGCAGATGCACCCGCACGAATCATCATCAACAGCCGAACTGGTACCATAGTGATTGGGCAAAAAGTCCGTCTGTTACCGGCAGCCATCACCCATGGTGGATTAACGGTCACCATTGCGGAAAACCAAAATGTGGTGCAACCAAACCCCTTAGCTGAAGGCCAGACTACGATTACCCAAAATAGCATTATCGATGTCAGAGCGGATGATACCCGTATGTTTAAGTTTGACCCGGGCGTAACCCTTGATCAATTAGTTCGGGCGGTAAATGAAGTCGGCGCGGCGCCGGGTGATTTGATGGCCATCCTGGAAGCACTGCGCGAGGCGGGTGCATTGCAGGGCGAGTTGATCGTTATTTAAGGAGTCGATGGTGGATATTTCCGGACAATTAAAAGCTCAAATGGACATGGCGCGAAACGTCCATGACTTCAACGGTCTGGATAAATTGCGTAGTGCCGCGCAACAGGATGAGCAAGGCGCATTGCGCGAAGCTGCGCGTCACTTTGAATCTATTTTTGTGCAAATGATGTTGAAGGGAATGCGTCAATCAAACGATATCCTCGCTGACGATGACAACCCAATGAACTCCCAGCAAGTGAAGTTTTATCGTGACATGCACGACCAACAACTTGCTGTCGAAATGACCTCGGGAGATGGATTGGGGTTGGCAGATATGATTGTTCGACAATTGGGCGGCGATCCCAATTTCACCCCATCCAGTGTGTTAAAACCGCCCATGCACCATCGCATTCAGACCAGTGAAGAGGTGAGTGCAGTGGGTCGAACCGACAACGGACACCGCGAGGCGGCATTTGCGGACCGGACTGAGTTTGTAACGAAATTACTGCCTGTAGCTCAGCAAATTGCCGAGCAGAGTGGCATTCCTGGCGAACATCTGATTGCCCAGGCTGCCGTTGAAACCGGTTGGGGTCAACATATGATTCACGCCGTGAACGGTCAAAATAGTCATAACTTGTTTGGAATTAAGGCAAATCGCGATTGGCAAGGGAATAAAACCTTGATTGACTCCGTGGAATACAGTGATGGTCAGGCGAGCAAATCCCGCTCAGCATTCAAAGCTTACGAAGATTTTTCTGCTTCAATGCAAGATTACGTAAATTTAATCAGTGCCAGCCCGCGATATCAGCAAGCATTGGAAGTAGCTGGCGACGCGAAACAGTATTTTAACGCCTTACAACAAGCCGGCTATGCCACAGATCCCAATTATGCCAATAAAATTAACGCGGTCCTCGATAGTGTTAAGTCCATCGCCGCACAATTTGGCTTAGTGAGGTAGTTCAATGCCAATCACCAATGACCTGCTCAATATAGCCACATCCGGTCTGCGCACCCAACAGCAGTTGTTACAAACCACAGGTAATAACATTGCCAATGTTAATACCGAAGGATATGTGCGTCAGCGCACTGTCTTTGAGTCAGAAGTTTCAGGCGGGGTTGGCCAAGGTTACACCAACCGGGTGCTGGATCAGTTCGCCCTCAATCAACTGCGTCGTGATACCAGTATTTATAGTGAGCTGGACGCTTACCTGCAAAAGTCTGAGTTGCTTGATGGGGTGTTTGCTAATGCCGAGACTAATTTATCCGGCAGCATCAGCCAGTTTTTTGCTTCACTTCAAACTGCGGCCGACGAACCAAACAATATGGCAGCGCGTTCTTTGGTGTTAGGCGAAGGCGAATCATTGCTAGGCCATTTTGAGTTTTTATCCGGCTACATGAGCAACCTGGAAAAAGAACTCAATTTTGAGTTTGACGCCACCACAGAAAGAGCCAATTCACTGATAGAAAAGATCTCTAGTCTGAATAATCAGATAACTCTGACCACCGCGGCGAATAGCAGTGGTACGCCCGGGGTACTTGCTGACCAGCGGGACCAGGCCATTTTAGAATTATCTGAGTTAGTGGCGATTAATACCCAAAACTTAGAGGATGGCAGGACGTTAGTCTATTTAGACACTGGCCAGGCACTTGTGATGCAGGATGGAACCTTCAATATGTTCGATATCAACGGTAACCCCGATTTGATGCACAAACAAATTGAACTGCTGAACAACAGTCGTGGTGTAAGTATTAAATTACCGGACTCGGAAATCGGTGGACGTCTTGGCGGCTTGTTTACCTTCAGAGACGAAATTTTGACACAGTCTCAGCGCCAGTTAGGTCAACTCGCGTTAGCATTGGGAGATGCGGTAAACCAGCAGAATCATAAAGGCTTGGATTTAGATGGCCAACTAGGCGGCGACATTTTTAAATTGCCATCGATCGGTGGCATGGAGTTTGACGAAAACTCCAACCAAAATTTGCAAATGAACGTGCGTGTAGAAGCGGGGCGCTCTAACGAAATTACCACTGCAGATTACCGCGTGACCATTACAAACGTCGCCGGTGGCCCTCCGTCAACTGCTGACTTGTTTGTTGAGGCAGTAAATCCGGATGGCAGTGTGGTGAAGGATATTGATGGCAATGATATTAATTTCACCTATACAGGGGTTGAGACGGGTCAGGGTAACTGGATTTCTATCGACGATGGGCTGCAGCTAGAATTGCCCGATGGCGCAGCTTATGCGCCAGGTGATGCCTTTTTGCTACAACCGACAAAGTATGCCGCCGATTTAATGAATATGCAGACCACCCGCGGTGAAGATTTAGCGTTGGCTTCGCCAATCATAGTGAACAGTAATATCAGTAATTTAGGTGACACCGAAATCATCAATTCGGTGGTCACCAATACCACTATTGATGCCACCAATACGGACCCGGAAACCTCAGCATTTACATCACCCGCTGGCATTCAGGGCCCGGGGGCCGCACCAGGTGGTACTGTGGGCGCACCGGTTGAAGTGTATTTTACCAGCGCCAACAGCTTTGAGTTGCGCGACAGTGCCGGCACGACAATTGTCACTGTCAGTGGAACCAACACCTTGGAAAACATCCTTGAGCAGGGCGCTGCTCAGGCAGGCTGGCCAGCCGCCTGGTCTGCATTAAATGATTATCCGGGCTATGATTTTAGTCTGCAGGGTGTGCCCCAAGCCGGTGACAGCTTCACGCTAAGCTTCAATACTGACGGCACGGACGACAACCGTAATGGCTTATTGTTAGCCAACCTTGACGACGTCGATACCATGCGCCGCAATGCCTCAGCCGCCAGTGGAGGTCGTAACCAATTCACCTTCCACGAGGCGTTTTCAACCACGGTAGGAACGATTGGAGAAAGAGTGGCATCTGCCGATATAGCGTTCGGTGCCGCGGAAGCCATGCAACGTAGCTCTGAGAGTTGGTATGAGTCAGTGTCCGGTGTCAGTCTTGATGAAGAAGCCGCCAATCTGGTACGTTTCCAGCAAGCATATTCTGCGTCTGCGCGGGTGCTGAGCACCGCGCAAACCTTGTTTGATACCATTTTAAGTGCAGCCAGGTAGGTAAATTATGCGCGTGTCGACTAATCAGCTATTTGACCGCAGTATTCGTGGAATACTGGATAACCAGGATGACTTGTCTAAGGTGCAGCAACAACTTGCCACCGGTAAACGTATAATAAATCCGTCTGACGATCCGGTAGGCTCTGCGCAGGTGATCAGATTAACCGAGAGTCTGGACGAACTGGCTCAATATCAGAAAAACAACAATCTGGTTACCAGTGCCCTTGAACAACAAGAGACGGCCATGCGCAATATCAATGATGCGCTGAATAAAGCGCGTCAACTTGCGATTCAGGCTGGCAATGGCATCATGAGTAATGATGATCTCAAAGCGATCAGTCAGGAAATAAAACAAATACGTGATCAGGTATTTGACCTGATGAACAGCCAAAATGCCGACGGCGATTATATCTTCGCTGGCCACGAATCTCACTCGCCAGCGTTTAGCTACACACCGGGCGCAACAGGGAATAAATACCAGTTTGAAGGTGATGATGGCTTTAACCGGGTGCAAATCTCAGCCTCGGTCAATCTGAAAGCAGGGGATTCCGGTAAAGAAGTGTTTGAAAATGTGCTGGCGCGTTACACCGGCTCGGTAAGTGGGGGGAGTGCCGGTGCCAATTTGTACATAAGCCAACAAGATACTTTTGATGAGTTTTATCAGGATAACTATGACAGGTTGACACCCGCGAATAATGATTTTCGTCTGACTGTTAATGGAAGCGGCGATCAAATTACCGTAACCAACATTGGTACAGGGGCAACGCTGGGGACTTTTGACTATGACCCAGAACAGTCTTTCGTTTATCAGGGTTTGCAGTTTGATACCTCGGCAGGACCGGGCCAGACCATTGAGTTTACGCTTGATGATCCGCAGAAGAAAAACATTGCTGAAACCCTTAATGACTTCTTCCTGAAATTGCAGGATCCGGATTTGGTCGGTCAACGCCTTGATGACGCGATTGCCGATGCGATAGTCGGGCTGGACAATGGTATGGATAAACTCGCAAATACCATTTCAGCCGTGGGTGGCCGCCTTAACGTTGCAGAGTCGGTATTTGAATCAAACCTTGATCAGGAAGTCACCCTGAAAACTGCGCGGGGTAAAATTCAGGACGTTGATTACGCCGAAGCAATTTCTGAGTTATCCAAGCAGGAAACTGCACTGCAGGCTGCCCAACAAACATTTGGCAGGGTGACCACACTGAGTTTGTTCGACTTCTTATAGTTGTTAGTAATTGATGTGTATCTTAGCCAAGTACACATGACTATTGTTGTCCTGATGACTACTGTAATAAGCAACATGCAGTTCATTGTCCTCGAGGTGAAGTCCGGGGTAACCGCAATCGCCCCCACTAGGCAAAACCAAGCGACGTTTGACCTTACCGCATTTAGGGTCAACCGTGAGTAATGCAGTTACGAACCGACCCTGATACCAAATCCGACCTACCACAACCAGGTAATGGTTTATTGCAACCATAGCAGGTGAGGCAATATAGCCACTCAGTGAGCGCCAATGCCACCGATGAAAAGGAAACACAGCGGTGCCTAATTGGGCACTATAGCTATCTGCATCACGACGAACCACACTCAGTGCTTGTTGAGAATTGAACAGCAGGTCAGTTTCATTGGGGTAGCCAAGGCCATCGCGCTGTTGACACATTGCTGGCGCAGAGATGGGGTGGAAGGTTCGTAATGGGTTGCCTCGATACAAGGCTAACTGTTGCTGAGACCGCCGATATGCGAAACCATAAGCATGACCCTGATACCAGCGTAACTTCCAAATCCACCAATAGGATTTGCCATAAGTCCGCAACTGTGAAAATTGCCAACCATCATCAGAAAACGCGATCACGCTTTGAGAATTAAGATGAGTGCCATCCTCGGCGTAGAATCGACCGTATGCATTCAAATAAACACGGCCTTGACTGTCCCGGGTCAATTTCGGATCGCGTAGATCACAGTTGGGCAATGACAACACCTGTTTGTTGATCAGATCGCCGTGACGATTCAACTTTAAAATTACAATGTCTCCGCGTTTGGCCATATGATCATTTGCTCGGCGGAAACTGACTAAAAAAAACTCACCAAGCGCAAAGAGATCACAAAATGCATTGTGGTAGCGGTCAAAAGTCAGTCTTTTGGGCTTAGTGGTTAAAAAAAATTTCATTTTATTACTCTTTATTTTATCTATTGTTTTCAATGCTTTATGCACATTGTTTGGTCGTGTCACGGTAGCAGTTGAACAAAATTTGTGTTTTTTTCTAAAGGGATCTCAGCCAGGGTCGATAAATTAAACCGAGAGAGCCAGTAACAATTGTTTTGCATAAGCAAGCGGTTGTCACTTAAAAAGTGTACTAACCGTCGATCCCAGTGATCGGCGCCAGCGACTGCTGGACTGAGAGTGTAGGAGAGAGTCCCATGAGTATGTTCGTCAACACAAATGTGTCTGCGTTAAATGCGCAGCGCCAACTGTTTAATTCTGCCCAATCACTGAATACCTCATTCGAGCGTTTGTCATCAGGTTTCCGTATTAATCGTGCGGCCGATGATGCAGCTGGTTTGCAGATTTCTGATCGCCTAACGTCACAAATCCAAGGTTTGGACCAGGCAGTTCGTAACGCTAACGATGCAATTTCACTGGTGCAGACCGCTGAAGGCGCGATGGGTGAGATTTCATCTTCATTGCAGCGCATCCGTCAGCTGGCTGTTCAGTCTCAAAACGGCATCAATACATCAGCCGACCGTGTAGCATTGCAAAAAGAAGTGTCTGCACTGAAAACTGAAATCAGCCGTATCGGTCAAACTACCCAATTCGGCGGTAAAGACCTGTTGAAAGGTACCTTATCTGCGACCTTCCTGGTGGGTGCTAACGGTGGTCAAACTATCGATGTATCATTGCAAAATTCCGGTGGCTATGGTGCTTCTGGCTTGTCATTAGCTAGCCTGACGGTCGGTACTTTTGCTGACGCATCAAGCGCATTAACGTCTGTAGACCAAGCATTATCTACAATTGGTGCAGCTCGCGCTGATTTGGGTGCTCTGCAGAACCGTTTCCAGTCAACTATCCGTAACCTGAGTAACATCTCAGAAAACGTATCAGCAGCACGTTCACGTATTCGTGATACTGATTTCGCGACAGAAACGGCTGAGCTGACCCGTAATCAGATTATCCAGCAGGCAAGTATCACTGTACTGAGTCAGGCGAATCAGCGTCCTCAGTCAGCATTATCACTGTTGGGTTAATAAAACACTATCTCTTCATCCTTCCGTTTGAGCTTTTGACGCCAGAGGTAGTGAGGGGAAGATAGACCAAACGGTAGAGAGTTTCGCTCACTCTCTCCTAACGAAGAGCGGCTAGCCGGGGCATTGCCTCGGCTTTTTTCGTGGTTAAAATTCCTTAAATAACAATCACTTATAAAAAACATCAAATTTATTCCTCAAGCTTTTCCCATCTCACAACGATAAATGGAACAAAGGCAAGGCATTAATAATAAAAACAAGCCTGCCACACCGAGCCGCTAATAATAAAAATATGGCCGGAATCCGCTAAAGACAGCTAATAAAAACAATAGTCTGGCGGCCAAAATCAAGTTAGGAGAGAAAAAATGAGCTTGTACGTCAGTACGAACGTGTCGTCTTTGAACGCAAGACGTCAGCTGTTCACGTCTAATAGTAATTTGAGTACCGCGTTCGAGCGGTTGTCATCGGGTTATCGCATCAATAGTGCGAAAGATGATGCCGCCGGTTTACAGATATCTGAGCGTATGACCAGCCAAATTTTAGGTTTGGACATGGCAGTACGTAACGCCAACGATGGCATCTCCCTGGCGCAAACCGCAGAAGGGGCAATGCAGGAAATCACCAATGCGTTGCAACGGATCCGGGTTTTGGCTATTCAGGCACAAAACGGTATCAATGCATCTGCCGACCGTGTCGCCCTGCAACGTGAAGTGTCAGCTTTAAAGCTGGAAATTACGCGGATTGCTGAGACGACCACATTTGGTTCTCAGTATATTTTACGCGGTGATTTTTCTTCACGCTTTTTGGTTGGGGCAAATGCCGGACAGACAATATCAATCAATATTTCACGCAATATGGGGTTCACGACGTCAGGTCTAGGTGCCAATGTGGATATTTCGGATATTGCTAACGCATCGGCCGCCCTGGGGCAAGTTGTTGCCGCTATATCGGCAGTGAATGCCACCCGGGCTGAATTGGGTGCAATTCAAAACCGATTTCAAAGCACGATCAGAAACCTGAGTAATATTTCTGAAAATGTTTCGGCCGCACGTTCACGTATTCGTGACACGGATTTCGCGACTGAAACCGCTGAACTGACGCGCTGGCAGATTATTCAGCAGGCAAGTATTACCGTTCTAGGACAGGCGAATCAGCGTCCTCAATCAGCGTTGAGTCTGCTGCAAGGATAAAAATGAAAAAGCACAAGCCGGTTAATGCGGGGGCAAGCACTGGCAACTGAGCGAAGATAGAAAGAAAAAGGTCGGTATACAAATTGTGGGGGCAAGCTGCAACCGACCCGAAGACAGAGAATTTTGCAAGACACAAAGATTACAAAAAGACTGCGGGCCTTTAGCAAGTCGGCAGTTGAACAGCACTGCGGCTTTTTTGCGTAAAAGCGCCGACCGACAGGCTTAACGCCAGGAGGTAGTGAGAGGTTTGAGGTATCAGGCCATCAAACCCATCGGTCGACTTGAGCAGGGCTCAATTTTTAGCAAGACTTTTTGCAGGCTCGGCACCTAGCAAAAACACCCGTCGGAAACCCGACAGGCATGTAAATCAAAGCACATAGTGTGCCAAATTTATGTTTTTGTTTAATTTCAGTAAGTTGCTTAAGAAAATAACAATAATAAAAGCAAGGAGCTGGAACATTAGGAGAGAGCCATGAGTTTATATGTTTCAACCAATATTTCGTCGTTAAACGCGAAACGACAACTGTTTACGTCGAATAACAATCTGAGCACTGCCTTCGAGCGTTTATCGTCAGGCTATCGGATCAACAGTGCCAAGGATGACGCGGCCGGATTGCAGATTTCTGAACGCTTATCCAGCCAGGTGATGGGGCTTGATATGGCCGTCAGGAACGCCAATGACGGTATTTCTCTAGCGCAAACTGCGGAAGGAGCGCTACAGGAAATAACCACAGCGTTGCAGCGTATTCGCGTCTTGTCGATTCAGGCACAAAACGGGATTAACGC
>CAXQZJ010000116.1:0-10028 GCA_964228145.1 Alteromonadaceae bacterium
TAACTTTCGGAAGTCTTTATGGTGTCAAACAAGCAGTCGCAAGTAAAACTCCTGATCGCAAAAGGTAAAGAACAGGGCTACCTGACCTTTGCCGAGGTCAATGATCACTTGCCCCAGGATATTGTCGATTCTGATCAAATCGAAGATATCATTCGCATGATCAATGACATGGGTATTCAGGTGTTTGAAAGTGCACCGGATGCTGATGAATTATTGATGCAGGAAACCACCGCTGATGAAGATGCGGCGGAAGCGGCTGCGCAGGCACTGGCCTCAGTTGAGAGCGAAATAGGCCGCACCACTGACCCTGTTCGTATGTATATGCGTGAAATGGGTACGGTTGAACTGCTTACTCGTGAAGGCGAAATTGACATTGCCAAACGCATTGAAGAAGGTATTAACCAGGTTCAGTGCTCAGTAGCGGAATACCCTGAAGCCATCACCTACCTGCTCGACCAGTGGGATATGTATGAAGCAGAAGAATTACGCCTGAGCGATATAATTCTTGGCTTTATCGATCCCAATGAAGACGACGTGGCACCGACTGCTACCCACGTTGGCTCGGAATTATCCGAGGAAGAGCTGGATGATGAAGACGATGATGGCGATGAAGACGACGATGAAGACAGCGATGACAACAGCGTCGACCCCGAGTTTGCCCGGGAGCAATTCGCTGCATTGCGTGAACAATACCAAATCACCCGTGAAGTGATTGAAAGTAAAGGTCGTGCTCACCCTGATGCCAAAGAACAAATCGCACAACTGAGCGAGGTGTTTAAAACCTTCCGTCTAGTGCCCAAGCAATTTGACCGTATGGTTAAGAACATGCGTGGCATGATGGACAAAGTACGTGTTCAAGAGCGTTTGGTCATGAAGCACTGTGTGATGCACGCTAAAATGCCAAAGCGCGACTTCCTGCAAGCCTTTGCAGGTAATGAAACAAATTCTGCCTGGCTGGATAAGTTAATTGCAGCAGGCAAGCCTTACTCTTCAGCATTAACCGAGTTGCGTGAAGAGCTTGAGCGTAGCGTCCAAAAGCTGGCCCACGTCGAGGAAGAAACGGGTCTAAGTATCAATGACATTAAAGACATCAACCGTCGTATGTCAATTGGTGAGGCGAAGGCCCGTCGAGCCAAAAAGGAAATGGTAGAGGCTAACCTTCGACTGGTTATTTCAATTGCTAAGAAATACACCAACCGTGGCCTGCAATTCCTTGATTTGATTCAGGAAGGTAATATTGGCCTGATGAAAGCCGTAGATAAGTTTGAATATCGTCGCGGTTATAAGTTTTCAACCTATGCAACCTGGTGGATTCGTCAGGCAATTACCCGTTCTATTGCAGATCAGGCGCGGACGATTCGAATTCCGGTACACATGATTGAAACCATCAATAAGCTGAACCGTATTTCTCGTCAGATGTTGCAGGAGATGGGCCGTGAGCCCACGCCAGAAGAATTATCTGAGCGGATGGTAATGCCTGAAGATAAAATTCGTAAAGTGCTCAAGATCGCCAAAGAGCCGATTTCGATGGAAACCCCAATCGGTGATGATGAAGATTCACATCTGGGTGACTTTATCGAGGATACGACGATCACTCAGCCCCTCGACTCTGCCACATCCAATAATCTGAAGTGGGCAACCCAGGAAGTCCTGGCAGGCTTGACGGCTCGTGAAGCGAAAGTCCTGCGGATGCGCTTTGGCATTGATATGAACACCGACCATACCCTGGAAGAGGTAGGTAAGCAGTTTGACGTTACCCGTGAGCGTATTCGTCAGATTGAAGCAAAAGCCTTGCGTAAGCTTCGTCACCCAAGCCGTTCCGAACAGCTGAAAAGCTTCTTGGATGACCAATAACTTGTTATCGAGTTAGTTAAAAAACGGCCGCTCAGGCCGTTTTTTTATGGAATAAATCTCCCCTCGCCGCTGTGTGGCGTTTGTCATTCTATGATATAGCAAAAAATCACTTCGCTTTTTATCTTTTGGCCCTACTCTAGTAAGGGTAGAAATTTGCGCAAGCAAGGAATCCGATATGCAAGTATATGATGATAATTCATTGGCCATAGGCCGCACACCTCTGGTCAAACTCAACCGCGTGACCGGTGGTAATGTGTTCGCGAAGATTGAATCACGCAACCCAAGCTTCAGTGTGAAATGCCGTATCGGCGCCAACATGATTTGGGACGCAGAAAAGCGTGGTGTATTAACCCAGGACAAAGAACTGGTTGAGCCAACCAGTGGCAATACCGGCATTGCGCTGGCGTTTGTTGCTGCGTCACGAGGCTACAAGCTGACCCTGACCATGCCGGCAACGATGAGTCTCGAGCGCCGTAAGTTGCTTAAAGCGCTCGGCGCCAACCTGGTGCTGACCGAAGGCCCTCTGGGCATGAAAGGTGCCGTTGCCAAAGCGCAAGAGATTTATCAGTCAAACCCAGACAAGTACGTATTACTTCAGCAATTTGATAATCCGGCCAACCCTGAAATCCATGAGAAAACCACTGGTCCGGAAATCTGGACTGATATGGACGGTGCAGTCGATATCTTTGTTGCGGGTGTGGGTACCGGTGGCACCATTACAGGTGTAAGCCGTTATTTGAAAAAAACCCAGGGTAAAGCCGTTCACACAGTAGCGGTAGAGCCGACTGACTCCCCTGTCATCAGCCAGGCTAAGCAAGGTCAGGACCTGACACCGGGGCCACACAAAATTCAGGGTATTGGCGCCGGTTTTATTCCGGGAAACCTTGACCTGGATCTGATTGATTCCGTTGAACAAATCGGCAATGACGAGTCCATGGAAATGGCCCATCGCCTGATGAAAGAAGAAGGCATTTTGGCCGGTATTTCTTCCGGCGCAGCTGTAGTTGCTGCTAAGCGTTTGGCAGAAAAACCTGAAAACGCCGACAAAAATATCGTCGTCATTCTCCCCAGTTCAGCCGAGCGTTATCTGTCCAGCCCGCTATTTGCCGGGATCTTCAGTGAGTCTGAAACCGAGCAATAAGCTAAAAAACACGAGCGGTGGCGCCCGTCGCCGCTTTACTTTCTGCCTTTCAACACCCACACTTGTTATTATCATGACTCTCAGGGAAGTACGCTATTCATGTCTTTTTGGCGATCTTGTTATCTCATCTTTTGTTTAATTGTGGTCGGCGGGTGCGAGAAGGCGCCTGAAGAGCCAGCCTTTGACGAAACACCTGAAGCGGCAGCTATTAATTTCTTTACCGCAGTTTACCAAACCCGTGACATGGACACTGTTCTGGAACTCAGTACGCCTCGTATGCGACGCCTGATTGAGTCTTATGCTGCCATTCCCAATGTGCAACGTCACATTCTTAATCGCCTCTACGACGAAGTAAATTTAACCTTAGATACCGGTAATATTCGGATGCGTACGCAATATGCCGAGCAAATGACGGTCACCATAGTGATGACCGGCTTTTATCAGGACAAGAAAATTGATGAAGTGCGACGCGTCCATCTTAAAAACATTAAGAACCACTGGCGCGTCGATGAAATAGAAAACGACGTATACTATTAAGGCGCTAGGGACTAGCCGCCACCTAGTCCGTATTGGTCACCACAGCGCCCTCTCGGCGCGGGTCGGCGCCACCGACCAAACGGTCAGCATACACTTCGATGCCGTGTAAGCCACTGTTGAGATCGCGAATAACCACGCTGTGACCACGCTGCTCGAGTTCACCTTTTAGCGCTTCCAACGGTGTACCGGCTTCCAGTTCAGTACGACTATTTACATTGGCAATTCGCGGCAGGTTTATTGCCTGCTGCACGTCCATTTTCCAATCCAGGACACCAATTAGTGAAAGGGCAACATAGTTGATAATCCGGGAACCACCCGGGCTACCGATGACCAGTATCAGTTTATTATTCTGATCAAACACCATAAAAGGGGCCATTGAACTGCGCGGACGTTTGCCCGGTTCGATTCTGTTCAGCACCCATTTTCCGTTTTGCATGGGATCCCGGGAAAAATCGGTCATCTGGTTGTTCAACAAAAAGCCATTGACCATCACACCAGAACCAAATCCCATCTCAATCGTGGTCGTCATGGATACCGCATTGCCGTCTTTATCGACAATTGACATATGGCTGGTGTTTGGCCGTTCAATCGCGTTATCTGTGCCGCCCAACGTATTCGGATAAGGATTACCCGGGCGGGCAAAGCCACTGTCTTTTTTAGCGTCGATTCGCTGCGCTCGGCCGTCGATGTAACTAGGATTGATCAGCGCACCATAAGGCAAGCGGGTAAAATCGGTGTCCGCCATATAGGCGTTACGGTCAGCAAACGCCAAACGCGAGGCCTGAGTAAACAGGTGCACCATCTCAACACTATTTGGTTTAAGTTTCTCAATGCCTTTATCTTCAAGCATCAGTAAAATCTGCATCACGGTCAATCCACCTGAACTGGGTGGCCCCATGCTACACAAGCGATAGGTTTTATAACCTACACAGACTGGCGGCCGCTCTTTGGCTTGATAGCTTTTCAGGTCATCTAGCGACAACTTACCGGGATTAATCGTGCTATTTTGTACTGCTGAGACAATTTCCTGCGCCAGTGGCCCCTGATAGAAATAATCTGCCCCTTCTGATCCAATCGCCAGTAAGGTTTTGGCAAGAGGATCGTTCAATAAGCGGGTCCCCTCCTGAAGGGGTTTGCCGAACGGATAAAAGTAATAGCGCGCAGGCGCCATTTTTTTCAGACCCGGATGAATCTCTTTTTCTAACAATTTGGCTAAGCGAGGCGAGACGTTAAACCCCAGTTCAGCCAAGCGCGCCGCGTCAAAGAACAAGCTGGCCCAATCCAGTTTGCCAAATCTTTTGTGCGCCATTTCCAGGGCCCGCAAAACCCCTGGCGTTCCCACGGCACGCCCCCCCTGGATTGCATCCTGCCAGGGAACAGGATTGCCTTTGTTGTCCATAAATAAGTTAGCATTGACATCCCGGGGGGCGGTTTCGCGACCATCAAAGGTGTGTAATTTTTTGGCCTTGTTATCCCAATAAAGGATAAAAGCACCACCGCCAATTCCCGACGATTGGGGTTCAACCAGCGTCAATGTCGCCTGCATCGCTATGGCAGCATCGATGGCCGAGCCGCCTTCCTTGAGGATTTTTTTACCGATAAATGCCGCGTGTGGATTGGCAACAGATATCATGTAGTCCTTGCCAATCTGAGCGTGTCGCTCTGTGTAACCTGTTGCTGCTTCTGGCGCTGGTTCATCGCGGCCAACGGCAGAAAAATGAACCGTCAGTACACAGGCCGCGACCACAAATTTTTTCAACACATCAGACTCCTATTGAAATTTAGCCGGATCAGGTTTGCGCTTTTCTAAAAACGCCGCAAAGGCCTCTTTAGCTGCAGGACTTTGCAAATGCTCAATAAACACATCGAGTTCCAGTTCCATATGCTGCATGACATTGTCCACATCGGGACGCATCAGCGCTTTGGATTGTAGCAGAGACTGACGGGGCTTGGCCGCCAGCTTAGCCAGCCAGTTGTCTGTTTGCTCCGTCAATGCGTCGTTTTCTACCACCTTGTTGACCAAACCAAACTGACAAGCCTCGTCAGCGCCAAAGGTTTCACCCAATAGCAGCCATTCGGCGGCTTTTTGGTGTCCTGCTAAGCGTGGCAGTACCAAACTCGACGCATACTCGGGCACCAACCCTAAATTAACGAACGGCATCGCAAAAGTGGCATCCTTACTGGCGATAACCAGATCACAATGCAGCAGCATTGTGGTACCGATACCAATTGCCATTCCCTGAACGCTGGCGACCACCGGCTTTGGACAGGTCAGCAAGGTGCGCATAAAGTTGACCGTGGCACCGATATTCGGCTCTGTTTCCATATTGGCAAAATCAGCCACATCATTACCGGCTGTGAAGCTCTGTCCTTCACCACTTAAGCCTATGACTTTTATCTCATCGTCGGCAATGGCCTCTTTCAGTGCCTCATCCAGCACCTGGTACATGGCTTGGTTCAGCGAATTTTTCTTCTCGGGTCGGTTAAGGCGAATCTTTGCGATTGCCCCCTGTTTTTGAGTCACTACCAGCGACATGGCATTCCCCTGTTCGAAACATGTGGTTCAGTAATGTGTCTATGATACTGTATCTAACCGGTTTTTTGTTGTGTTTCGTGAGGCATGCGCTTGCGTCAGTTTGTTTATCCACCCAACACCATTACTCCTCTGATATTAGGGTTGAGCTGTATAGCTCTGTTTATCCTGCCCCTTGAGGTCCACCAGCTGCTGCGTTATGACAGAACACTCCTACCCGAACAGGCCTGGCGCTTTATCAGTGCCAATTTGTTACATACTAACGGCATGCATTTACTATTGAACTTAATCGGACTGGCATTAATCTGGGCGCTGCATGGCCGCTATTACTCGTCACGAGGCTTTGTTTCACTGTTGCTGCTCACCAGTGCAGGTACGACGCTGGGACTTTATTTAAATGCGCCGGATATGATGTGGTACGTAGGCTTATCAGGGGCACTGCATGGTTTGTTCATCTATGGTGCTGTTATGGATATTCGTCACCAGGAAAAAACCGGTTACCTGCTGTTGATCGGCGTCGTGCTCAAGGTTGCTGATGAACAATGGCGCGGTGCCAGTGTCCAGGTCAGCAGTTTAATTGATGCTGCCGTTGCCGTCGATGCCCACCTGTTTGGCGCCATCAGTGGCGTTGTAGCCGTTTTACTGACGTTAGCCATCAGCAATAAAAAAGCCGGCTAGCGCCGGCTTTACTTTATAGGTTGTCTTCAAACAACGCATAGATACGTCGGTATTCATCAAGCCAGGAGGATGGCTCGATAAACCCATGGGGCTCAACCGGAAATATCGCCGTCTCGAAGTCTTGCTTTTCCAGCTCAATTAAACGTTGAACCAAACGCACCACGTCAACGAAGAACACATTGTCATCAACCATAGGAGCATTGATAAGCAGTGGCTTGGTCAGACCTTCAGCGAAATAAATCGGTGAGCTACGTTCATAGGCAATCGGGTCAACGTCCGGCGTATTCAGAATGTTCGAAGTGTATCCTGTGTTGTAATGAGCCCAATCTGTTACCGGGCGAAGGGCTGCGCCGGCCTGGAACAGTTCCGGTTCGGTAAACAACGCCATAAACGTCATAAAGCCACCGTAGCTGCCACCGTAGGTGCCAATCCGTTGCCGGTCGACATTGGCGTTGCTGACCAACCAATTAACGCCATCAACCAAATCCTGCGTTTCTGGCGTACCCATTTGGCGGTATATCGCGGTGCGCCAATCGCGTCCATAGCCTTTTGAGGCACGGTAGTCCATGTCCATAACCACATAGCCCTGTTGAACTAACAGGCTATGGAACATGAACTCGCGGAAATAACCGGACCATCCCAAGTGCGCGTTTTGTAAATACCCAGCACCATGGTTGAAAATAACTGCTCTGCGGGGTGAGGTACCCTCTTCCGCTGGGCGATAGACCCGCGAATAGATTGGCTCGTCAGTATGGCTAGAGGGGACAGGCACAATATCAGGGGCCACCCAGGGAAGCGCTAAAAACTCGTCACTGACAGTATGGGTAAGGCGCATGGCTTGTTGACTGTCTACCGCCTGAACATAAAGTTCGGGAGGCATAGTAGTCGTCGAGTGAGTCAGCAACAACCGGGTTTCGTCAGGGCTGAGCTGATAGTCGGTCATGCCGTTGAGGCGAGTCAACTGCTGCAGTTGACCATCTTGCAGATTAACCCGGTAAATCTCATAAATCCCCGGATGCACTTTGTTGGCCTGAAAATAAATAAATTGGTCGTCGTGACTAAGGGTAAGCTGATCGACTTCATATTTACCTGAGGTCAGGGCACGGGCCTCTTGTCCGGGTTTTTGCAGGTATAAGTGTGCATAGCCACTTCGCTCTGACAAATAATACAAAGTGGCAGTTTGATTGAGCCAACCGAATGAATTAAAACGATAGTTAATCCAGGCATCGTCATGCAAGCGCTCTTGCGTCTGTAATTGCTTATTAGCCAGATCTACAGTCACCAGCCAGCGATCTTTGTTATCCCATGCCTCAAGCATCATCGCCACCTGATCACCTTGCTGGTGCCATTGAATGGCACTTTGCGGCCAGCTGGGTAAGATACCAATTTCACGGGGTACGCGATTGGGCGTGTAGGTTTCCCCTTTGGCTTCTGCATTCTCTTGTTTTACTGCGGCCAGGACATCTTCGTTATAACCGGGCAGCCCCGCATAACTCAGGCTATGTTGCGTACCGTTTGTCAGATCCAGTAATACCAGCTGCTGGTTAACGGGCTTCGCATCAGCCACCCGGCGGCGGACACGCTCGGACGAGATACGTCCGTCCTCGTTAATATAATTCGGCATGATATCGCCTTCAGCGCGCCAACTCTGTGGCTTTTGAGTCACCAAAATTGCCCACTGACCATTGGGTGACAACGACGCTGTTACGAGTTCCTGTCCTTTGCCTAAATAAAAGGGTGACGTTGTGACAGTGGCATTCTCGGCCATCAGGGCTTGTCTTTGTGCAAAACGTGCTTCGGCAGTGGCACGTCTGTCGGCAATCACCCGAATCAGGCGTTGTTGTTCTGCAGCGATGTAATCTGCGGCCGGTTTCACTGCTGTCGGTGCTTCGCTGAAAGACCAGCTGGCAAGGACTTCACTGATGCCCGTTGTCGGGTCGATGGCAATAAACTTGTCGCCATCACGAAAGCTCAGCCGGCCATTTGCCATGTATGCAAGTTGTCGTATTGACATACTGCCGCGGGTGAGTTGACGTATTTCACCATTGGTTAAATCTTTGACGAATAAATTTCCTTCAAACAACCACGCAGCCTGAGACCTGTCATGATTGACAATACGGTTGCGATAGCTGGCCTGATGTAAATCTGCTAATGGCACTTTTACGCCGTTGCCAGCGCTGTCCGCCGACTGGAAGAAAAGGTCATCTAATTTAACGCCGGCTCTCTTACGTTCAAAGTAAATGCCCTTACTGTCATCAGACCAATAGGCAGCCTGAGGCTGACGACCCAACCAATCAGGATCCGACATGATCTTTTCTAAACTGATTTCACCCTTAGCACCCGGGTTAACCGCTGGCGCATCAATTACCTTGGGGGTGCTTGGCTCAGCAAGAGCCTGGGTTGGTGTCGTAGATTCTGATGTTGCAGTACAACTGATAAGCGCTGAGCCTATCAATGCACAGAGTAATGTTTTTCTGATTATTTTCATTTACCGAGTGACCTTATCAAAAGCAATGCATATTATTCGAGATATCAAACTGATAAGCAAACAAGTGATCGCCCCTGTTAGCATAAGCGTACTTCAGGCACCCACTAAGGAGAGACAATCGTGAAAAAATTTATACTGTTTTTATCCCTGTTGAGTTTCAATGTATTTGCGGCAGACTCCTGCCCAAGTGTGCTGAAATTCGTCAAACGTAAGCTCAACTCCCAAGAGACCGTCAACCTGTGTGACAGCTACGCTGGCAAACCACTGTTAATCGTTAATACCGCCAGCTATTGCGGCTATACCCCTCAATTCGAAGGACTTGAAGCGCTGTACGCCAAATACAAAGAGCAGGGATTAGTGGTTCTGGGCTTTCCCTCTCACGATTTTAATCAGGAAGCCGACGACGAAGGAAAAACAGCAGAGCTATGCGAGCTGACCTACGGGGTAAAATTCCCGATGTTTGAGCCGACAATTGTCAGTGGTGACGATATTGACCCACTATACAGAATGTTGAAAAAAGCCACCGGCAAAGAACCAAGCTGGAACTTCAACAACTATCTGGTAAACCGCGACGGAGAAGTCGTGAAGCATTATTCTCAACGTGTGACACCAGCCAATCCAGATTTGATTGCAGAAATCTAAAAGGCGCTTCAGCAATAAACGAAAAAAGCGCCAGTAACCTGGCGCTTTTTCTATGTTTGTTTAACAGGGCTAAAAAAGATAAACGGTCAATGCACACAAGGTAACAAGCGTACAATATAACCCCAGCCGTAAAGATAACCTCACAAAAAACCTCC
>CAXQZJ010000117.1:0-9518 GCA_964228145.1 Alteromonadaceae bacterium
GCCATGGCGAGCCAAAGCACGGGTCGTTTGGCGTTTATAATGAGCAACTTCTTCGCTGGGGAAATTCTCCGGGTAGCCTTGCACCAGCACGGCGATTTTACCGGTTAAATCAATCTTATCCAAATCAGAGTGATTGAGGTAAGGCGCATGCAAGCCAAAGCCAACAAACACCATCTCACCTTGCTGGTCGATCTCGCTCTGAGTTAGCTCCGCATAGGTGGCCATTTCATCCGGAAAGGAAAATGACAAGCGGGTGTCGCCGTGAGACACGGTAAACTTGGGCGAGTTAAGGTCTAAATGACCAGAGCGTAACTGCACAGTCTGTCGATAACTGCCATTGTTGGCAGGCTTGACACCATATTTACGCAGTTCGGTTTCCACGTATTGGGCAGCTAAATCATATCCACGCTTACCGGTTTCCCGCCCTTCTAACAGGTCGCTGGCGAGAAATGTCATATGGGCTTCAAAACGCTCTGCGGTGCTGGCCAAAACCAGACTGGGGATGAAAAGCAGCGCCGCTGCGCTGCTCAGTAGTCGGTGTTTTTTCATTGTTATTCTCAATCATGACTCACGAATCAGACTAAGAATGTATGTTATTCGCGACCTGATGGCTATGTCAGTGCGCCTAGATAGCCTAAAACAAAGATAAAAAAACAGCGCCGACTTGGCGCTGTAGAAAGTCTAGTTGGCAAGACGGGCTTTCATTTCCCGGCGCTTTTGATGTAACAAAGGCTCGGTGTAGCCATTGGGTTGGCGGGTCCCTTCAAATATCAGCGCTGAGGCAGCTTGGAAAGCAATATTATCGGCTAAATCAGGGCACAAAGGGATGTACTCTGGATCATTGGCGTTTTGCTTATCGACCAGTTGCGCCATTTTTTCTAATGATGCCTGCACCTGTTGTTGACTGACCATGCCATGGACTAACCAGTTGGCAATATGTTGTGAGGATATCCGCAGGGTGGCGCGATCTTCCATCAGGCCGACATTATTGATATCCGGCACCTTGGAGCAGCCAACGCCTTGGTGTACCCAACGTACAACGTAACCCAAAATCCCCTGAATGTTATTGTCCAGCTCATGTTGGATCTCATCTGCGCTGAGCTTGCTATCGGCAGGCAATAACGGAATTTGCAAGATAACATCAGCGTCTTCAAATGGCTCACTAAGCAACTCGGCTTGCTCAGCAAACACATCAGCAATGTGATAATGCAGTGCATGCAAAGTAGCAGCAGTGGGCGAGGGAACCCAGGCGGTATTGGCACCGGCCCGTGGGTGAGCAATTTTGGCTTCCATCATCGCGCGCATTTGATCCGGAATCGGCCACATGCCTTTACCAATCTGAGCTTTACCGCTCAAACCGGATGCCAAGCCGTTGGCGACGTTTGCGCGTTCATAAGCGTCTAACCAGGGCATCGCTTTGATGTCGGCTTTGCGGGCGAACGCACCTAATTGCATGCTGGTATGAATTTCATCGCCAGTGCGGTCCAAAAAGCCGGTATTGATAAACACAACTCTGTGCTGTGCGGCGGCAATACACGCTTTCAGGTTGACTGTGGTGCGGCGCTCCTCATCCATAATACCCACTTTTAGGGTATGTGCTTCAAGACGCAACAGCGACTCTACCGCACTGAACAAGTCATCGGTAAAGGCCACTTCTTTCGGGCCATGCATTTTCGGCTTAACAATGTAAATACTGCCTTTCTGGCTATTACGGTATTGGCCCAGACCCTGTAAATCCTGACTGGCTATTAAACTTGTGACGACGCCATCAAGAATGCCTTCTGGCACTTCTTCGCCATCGAATAACATGGCATCCGTGGTCATCAGGTGCCCAACATTACGAATAAACATCAGGCTGCGGCCGGATAAACGGATGGCTTCGTCGTTCAGATCCAGATACTGGCGGTCCTCGTTTAAGCGGCGCTCGATAGTTTTACCGCCTTTTTGCATGGTCTCACTCAGGTCACCGCGAATCAGGCCCAGCCAATTGCGGTACACCAGCGTTTTGTCCTCAGCGTCAACAGCAGCCACCGAGTCTTCACAATCCATAATGGTGGTCAGAGCCGACTCCAAAATAATGTCTTTGATATTGGCTGGGTCATCCTTGCCAATGGGGTGTTCTGGGTCGAACTGCAGCTCCGCATGCAAGCCATGGTGCTTGACTAAAATAGCACTTGGGTTTGCCCGCTCACCGCGATAACCGATTAACTCCGCGCTGTCGGCCAGGGTAGCTTGACTGCCATCAGCAAGGGTCACTGTCAGTTGTTGACCAACAATTTGATAGGCGCTGGATCCCTGATGGGAGCCGTTCGAAAGAGGCGCAATCGCGTCGAGCCACAGGCGAGCGGTTTCGACGACCCGTGCGCCACGAACCGGGTTGTATCCCGTGCCTTTCTCCTGTCCTTGCTGCTCAGAAATGATGTCGCTACCGTAAAGGGCATCGTAGAGGCTACCCCAACGTGCATTGGCCGCATTGAGGGCGTAACGGGCATTATTGATTGGCACGACTAACTGAGGTCCTGCCAGGGTAGCGATTTCATCGTCTACCTTGGTGGTCGAAATCTGAACCTGTGGCGGACTTGGCTGCAAATAACCAATGTCTTGCAGGAACGCTTTATATTCATCGAATTGCGCGTTAGGAAAGGCCTTGTGAAATTCATCAATGCGTTGCTGGATATCGTCGCGTTCAGCAAGCAGCGCCTGATTGCGGGGAATCAGGTCGGCAAACAAGGCTTCTAATTCGGTGTAAAAAGTATCTTTGTCCAGTTTAACGGCTGGCAGGAGCTCATCGTTGATCAATTGCTCAATGGATTGAGCGACATCGAGTCGCCCATAACGGGTGTAGGGGGTAGTAGGCATGATGCTTCTCCTGAAAATCGTTCTGTCACTATAAGTAACCTAAGGTCAGTTTTTTAGTGAATGGATTTAATTATGAATATTCATGTAAGTTATAATGAGTCTGCAACGTCCATAATCAGGCGTCTGAGCCAGATATGGCCGGCATCGTGCTGCAATAAGGCGCTCCAGGCCATTTTCAGCGCAATGGGCGGAATATCAAAGGGCGGATCGCAAATTACCATATTAGGATCGTGTTGATAAATTCGCGCAGCACGACTCGGTAGGGTTGCCACCAGATTCTGTTCGCGGGCCAGTTGCAGCGCCACGTGGTAGTGCCGGGTAAATATCTTGATGCGTCGTTTTTTGCCCAGTTTATTCAGCTCGGCATCAACCCATCCCAGTTTTTGTACCTCGTTAGGATCAACCCCTACACCAACGCCAAATCCAGTTTTACTTACCCAGATATGCTGTGAATTGAGATAGTTATCCAAGTTGAATTCGGCGTGAGCAGGGTTTGATTTGTTCAGCACGCATGAAAAGGTATCGTACCAAAGCACCTTTTGATGGAAGGACAGCGGCAGCTCTTCGAAACGGTTGATGGCCATGTCGACTTTACCGTGCTCAACGTCGTGAAAAGTGACGTCTGAGGGGGTAATAATATCCAGGGTGATATTCGGTGCTTGCTGCGTTAAGCGGCGCAATACCTCAATTAATAGGGTAGATTCGGCGTAATCACTGGCCATGATTCTGAAGGTACGTTCGCTGCTGGTGGGATCAAACTCGGTTTTTGGCTGAATCGCGGTTTCCAGACGAGACAGCACATCGCGTACCACGGGCTGTAATTCCAAAGCTCGCTTAGTCGGTGTCATACCGTCGCTGGTGCGCACTAGCACAGGATCATTAAATAGCTCCCGAAGTCGTTTTAAGCCATTGGACATTGCAGGCTGGGTAATCGACAGCTGATTAGCTGCTTTAGTGACACTGCGTTCACGCAGTAAAACGTCAAAGTACACCAATAAATTCAAATCGATCCGCGATATATTCATAAAGTAAATGCCCGGTATGATGTTTATAAATTGGTTGAATCATATACCCGATGGATATGCTTGTCAGCAACAGATTCGCAGAATCAACAAATTGACCCGCAGAATCTGACTTATAAATAACAGATAGACAAACATCCATGTACCCATGGAATACCGGAGAGACCCTATGTCAACGTATAAACAGGATATCGAAGCGATTACTCAACTGCGTAAAGAGCGCGATGCATGGCACGCGATTAATCCAGAGTATGCAGCGCGAATGAAGGCGCAGAATCGTTTTAAAACAGGCCTTGATATAGCGCGCTATACAGCGTCAATCATGCGTAAGGACATGGCCGAGTACGATGCAGATAGCAGCCAGTACACGCAATCTTTGGGTTGCTGGCATGGATTTATTGGTCAGCAGAAGATGATTTCAATTAAGAAACATTTCGGTGCGACCAAAAAACGCTACCTTTACTTGTCAGGTTGGATGATTGCTGCGCTTCGCAGTGAGTTCGGACCATTGCCAGATCAATCAATGCATGAAAAAACCTCGGTGCCGGCATTAATCGAAGAGCTTTATACCTTCTTGCGCCAGGCTGATGCCCGTGAAATGGGCGGATTGTTCCGGGAACTGGATGCTGCTCGTGAGGCAGGTGATCAGGCCAAGGCGGATCAAATTCAAGCGCAAATCGATAATTTCGAAACCCATGTTGTTCCTATTATTGCCGATATCGATGCCGGTTTCGGAAACGAAGAAGCAACATATTTGCTGGCGAAGAAAATGATTGAGGCAGGTGCCTGTGCAATTCAGATTGAAAACCAAGTCTCTGACGAAAAGCAATGCGGCCATCAGGACGGCAAAGTTACTGTGCCTCACGCCGACTTTTTAGCCAAAATCAATGCTGTTCGCTACGCCTTTCTGGAGCTGGGTGTTGAAGAAGGCGTTATCGTTGCGCGTACCGACTCTCTCGGTGCGGGTCTGACCAAACAGATTGCGGTGACCAACGAACCGGGTGACCTTGGCGATCAATACAACAGTTTCCTCGATGGCGACTACATTGACAGTGCTGACGACATTGCTAATGGTGACGTGGTTGTCAAAGCCAACGGTAAACTGCTTAAGCCTAAGCGCCTGCCATCTGGTTTGTTCCAGTTTAAGAAAGGCTCCGGTGAAGATCGTGTGGTACTTGACTGTATTACCAGCTTACAAAACGGCGCTGATTTACTTTGGATCGAAACCGAAAAACCTCACGTGGGACAAATTGCCGGCATGGTAAACCGTATCCGCGAAGTGGTTCCAAATGCCAAGCTGGTCTACAACAACAGCCCTTCATTTAACTGGACATTAAACTTCCGTCAGCAGGTATTCGACGCATGGCAGGAAGCGGGTAAAGATGTCAGCGGTTACGACAGAGCTAACCTGATGAGCGTCGATTACGACCAATCAGAACTGGCACAGGAAGCAGATGCAAAAATTCAGGCCTTCCAGGCAGACGCCGCCCGCGAGGCCGGTATCTTCCATCACCTGATCACCTTGCCGACTTACCACACAGCAGCGCTTTCAACGGATAATCTTGCCAAGGGTTACTTTGGCGATGAAGGTATGCTGGCCTATGTACAGGGCGTACAGCGTCAGGAAATTCGTCAGTCAATCGCCTGTGTTAAGCACCAGAATATGGCCGGCTCAGATATGGGTGACGATCATAAAGAGTACTTCTCGGGTGACGCGGCGTTAAAAGCCTCAGGTGAAGATAACACCATGAACCAATTTGGCTAATTAACCCGAAGGATAAAGCTAAGTGGCTGAAAATAAGAAACTTTAGGCCACTTTTTCTTAGCCTTACGAAAGACAATATGATACTTATAGCTATCTCAGTATCGGAGTCATTCGTTACTTACTCTGACCCTCTGTATTGGCAGGTGAGTAAAGTTAACCGTTAGCCCTACCTAACAGTGTTCCCAACGCTGGGCCGCCTTAAGGCGGCTTTTTTGTGCGCATAGACAAAAACATGTCTAAATTTAATCTATGACCTGAGAGATTCGAAAGCTTATGGCCGGTGTTTTAGCATCTGTTGATCAACGAACCCAGTTAGTGGGAGAAAATCGACTGGAACTGTTGCTGTTTCGTTTACACAGCATGCAGGTGTTCGCGTTGAACGTATTTAAAATTCGTGAAGTCATTGAGGTGCCAAAGTTGAATAAGATGCCCGGCGCGCACTACAACATGCGCGGGGTGACCAATTATCGCGGCCAGTCTATCCCGATTATCGATTTACGTAACGCTATCAATATGCCGGCCACCCGCCCCGTAGCAGATCGGCGTGAGAATGTAATTATCACTGAATACAATCGCTCGGTGCAGGGTTTTTATGTGGGTGAGGTGCTTAACATCGTCAATACCTCCTGGAGTGAAATTCAGGCGCCGCCACTAAGTGCTGGCAGACATAACTATCTGACCGCGATTACCCGTATAGATATTCAAGGGCAGCAACAGTTAGTTGAAATTATTGATGTAGAAAAAGTCTTGGCGGAAATCATCGATTACGATGTATCGATTTCCGAGCAAACACTGGATACTCAGTTATTGCCACGCATGGCGGGTCACAAAGTGCTGATTGTTGATGACTCATCGACAGCAAGAAATCAATGCCGCCAGACACTGGAGCAGTTGGGTCTGGAGATCATTGAAGACAAAAATGGTGCCGAGGCATTAGCACGACTGAAAAATTGGGCAGAGCAGGGCATTCGTGTTGCTGATGAGTTGCTATTGATGATCACAGATGCAGAAATGCCGGAGATGGATGGCTACCGTTTAACGGCAGAGGTACGCGACGATCCCCGCATGCAGGATCTGCACATTGTCCTTAACACCTCCCTGAGTGGAAATTTCAATAATGCGATGGTCAAAAAGGTCGGCTGTGACGGGTTTATTTCTAAGTTCCAACCTGATCTTTTAGTTGATGAAGTTCAAAAACGTTTTAGAGTTAAATTTCCTGATTAATTATCAATCACTTAGGTTACCCCTGAGTTTGCGCTAAAGTGCAGATTTTGTAAGCCGAAATGAACTACGAATTCTTTGTGCAAGCTGCATAATCAAGGTGCTTGGTGTTTAGCGGGCAAAAAAAAGCCCAGCGGGGAACTGGGCCAAATAAGGATGTTAGTTTCGGGAACTCTGTCAGACAGTGTTTGGGAGAAACTGAACAAATAATACACAAAAACTAAAACGATTAAGGTATCAAGGTCAATAGCTTGTTATATTTTTTAATACCTAAATGTAAGCGGTTACATATCGGGTTAAAGTAACTCTTTGAAACCCATAGGGTTCTTGTAAATCAGACAGATTTGCTGCTACGCAAATAAAATAAGCCAAACCAGGATTTTTTGTCCGTCCACGCTTTTTCTATGCACAATCCTGCGCTGGCAAGTAGCTGTTTTAACCCTGGCAAGGTGTATTTATGGGAATTTTCGGTGTGAATGGTTTCACCTTGTTGGAAACTGATGGTCTGCCCACAAACGTGCACCTGTTGCCGGCACTGACTGACCAAATGCATTTCAATACGATTAAATCGGCCGTTGAATCTGGCCTCGTGGGTAAAATTATTTAACGCAAAGTCGCAATCCAGTTCATGGTTTAAGCGGGCCAGCAGATTCAGATTAAATTGAGCAGTAACCCCCTCGCTGTCATCGTAAGCGCGTTCCAGCACTTGCCGATCTTTTAGTAAATCTACGCCCAGCAAAATCGCCCCCTTGTCACCTGCCAGCTGTTTAAGACGTTGAAGCAAGCGTTGCGCTTCAATACTGTCAAAGTTGCCCAGCGTTGAACCTGGAAAATAAACCACATTGTTAATATTGGTTTGGGCGACCGGAGCATGGTCAAAAGGGCGACTGAAGTCTGCGCACACGGAGCAAACGGTTAACGCCGGAAACTGCTCAGTAATACGTTGAGCTGATTGTGCAAGAGCAGTGGGGGAGATTTCTACCGCGGTGTAGGCTTCAGGACTATCCAGGGCAGACAGTAAAGTACGGGTTTTTTGTCCTGCGCCTGCACCGGGCTCAATAATGTTGGCGTGTTTACCAATGCAATGTGCCACCTCCTCAATGCAGTCGTGCATTAACGCCATCTCAGTTCGGGTTACGTAATAATCCTTACAGGCACAAATTTGTTCAAACAGCTCACTGCCTTTCTCATCGTAAAGGTATTTGCAGGGCAAGGTTTTGGGTGTTGCCAACAGGCCTTTGAGGGTATCTTCTAAAAGTTGTGATTTTGCTGGTTGAGGAGAACGTTGATCTGCGGTATTCATGTTTTACTCCGTTAATTTTTCACTAACCGGATGCCTGTAAACTGCCAGCATTGATGGGGATAAAAGAAATTGCGGTACGTCGGTCGATAGTGACTGCGTGGTGTCGCGCATGAGCCTCCGCGTAACACATATTGATTGGCCATAAATTTGCCATTGTATTCACCGGCGACGCCGGCAAACGGGCGATAACCGGGATAAGGCGCATAGCCGCTTGATGTCCACTGCCATCGTTCGCCATGAAAACAACAACACGTTTGGTCGTCAGCTTGCGCTGAACCGTGTTGCCCAAAATGCCCTGCAGCAGGCGGTGCGGATATCAACTCTGCGGCCACCTCCCATTCAAACTCTGTCGGTAGGCGACAATCAAGCCAGCGTGCAATGGCGTCCGCTTCATAATAACTAAGATGGCTGGCAGGGGCGTTGGGCAGCATGGTTTGTAAGCCGGTCAGAGTAAATTCGAACCATTGATTGTCTTGCTGTTGCCAATACAAGGGATGCTTACGTTGCTGCAGGTTGCTCCAGCCATCTGACAGCCAAAGCTCAGGTCGCTGATAACCGCCATCATCAATAAAGTCTTTGACCTGTTGATTGGTGACCAAACGGTCACTGATAGCAAAATCATGCAAATACACTGGGTGCCTGGGCTGTTCGTTGTCAAAACTGAAGTCCGCTGCGCTCGCGCCGACCTGGTATAACCCCTCGGATATGTTGTGAAAAACCGCCGGATCATTTGAGTAGGTGGGGTTAGCGTCAACGGCCTGAATGCGGGGTTTGAGCGGATTTAACCAAAAAGCATGCTTTAAATCCGTGACGATGAGTTCCTGATGTTGCTGTTCATGGTGCAGGCCCAGCTCGAGCGTAAACAGCAACTCGGGGTTGGGTTTGCTCAGCCAGTTGATAATCGCCTCATCGATATACCGACGGTATGCCAACACGTCCTCAAGTGAAGGACGGCTCAATACGCCGCGTAGCGGCCGGGAAAACTGTTCACCGATGCCATTGTAATAGGAATTAAACAAGCTTTGGAAAGCCCGGTTATAAGGCTGATAGTGGTTATCACAAGCAAGTAAGATAAAGGTTTCAAAGAACCAGCTGGTGTGAGCAAGGTGCCATTTAACCGGGCTGGCATCCGGCATCGACTGAACGGCCATGTCCTCGGCGCTCAATCCTTCGGTGAGTGCCAAGGTTTGCGATCTTACTTGTAAAAAACGCTGGCTAATCGTCGATTTTTCCAAAATCTCGCCCTGAATCCTGCTGCCGGTAACTGACAGGCTGACGTGCCTTTATGACAAAAGCGTAGCAGAGATATGACAATGGATTGAAAATTAGCCAAAAAAAAGCCCGACCA
>CAXQZJ010000118.1:0-32273 GCA_964228145.1 Alteromonadaceae bacterium
CTTGAAGCTGGTGCAGATGATTACATCACCAAGCCGTTTTCTCCCAAAGAGTTGATTGCACGGATCAAAGCCGTGTTACGCCGCGTACCCGGTGCGCATATCGAGGAAGAAATTCAGATCAATGGTCTTAAGCTCGACCCGGTGTCTCATCGCGTTACCGCATATAACGATGACTTAACTCTTGGCCCTACTGAGTTTAAATTGTTGCACTTTTTTATGACCCATACGGAACGGGTGTACAGCCGCGAACAATTGCTTGATTTTGTTTGGGGTACCAATGTGTTTGTGGAAGACCGAACGGTCGATGTCCATATTCGACGTCTGCGCAAGGCAATATCTGAACACGGTCATGATTCGCTGATTCAAACTGTTCGCGGCGCAGGATACAGGTTCTCCGCAAAATAGCGATATGTTTACCTACTGGCGTAATATTCTTGTTCACTTAACCCTGCTATTTGGCCCCTGCATTCTGTTAGGGGCATTAACTGGCCATATCTTGTTAGCCGCGCTTATGGCGTCTCTAGGCCTGTTAATTTGGCATTATGTGCATTTGTATCGCATGGCCCGATGGTTGTGGTTGAAGCGAAGCATTACGCCGCCAAAAGCCTGGGGGAACTGGGACGACATATTCACCGGCATTTACCGCCTGCAGAAAAATAACCTGCGCCGTCGCCACGAGTTGGGCAAAATGCTTAAGCGCATGCGCCGCGGCATCGAGGCTCTGTCTGACGCTACGATTTTACTTAACGACGAATTGCGGGTTGAGTGGTGTAATAAGCTAGCTGATAAGTTACTCGGTATTCGCTTATCAGACCATCAGGGTCGTCGCCTCAAAGATTTGTTTGTTAGCCCTGATTTTGAAGAATATCTGCGGGTGGCTAATTTCTCTGAACCTATGAATATTGCCTCTCCTCAACAAGGCGGTATGGTGCTGGAAATTCGGGTTATGCCTTATGGTGAAAGTCAGTATCTGCTGATAGCCCGCGATGTCACTAAACTGGTCAAGCTAGAGAAAATGCGCAAAGATTTCGTCGCGAATGTGTCGCACGAACTCAGAACGCCACTCACCGTCATGCAAGGTTATCTTGAGCTGATGGATGATATTGACAGCATGCCGCCGGCAATGATGGAGAAAGCCCGGGATACAATGGCTGAGCAGACGGAGCGAATGCGCAGTTTAATAGAACAGCTATTATCGATTTCCCGGCTTGAAGACACCTTGGATGACAGTGAACGTTTGCCAGTGAATGTGCCACATTTATTGCAGCGCGTGGAACAGGATGCACACGCACTAAACGAGCGGTTTGGTCATAGCCTGACGTTTGATATTCAGTCCCAGCGAGTCATTATGGGGGTAGAAAGTGAACTTCGCAGTGCTTTCACCAATTTGGTCACCAATGCGATTAAGTACACGCCAGAGGGCGGCAAAATTCAGGTGCGCTGGCGTGATGTGCGGGGGGGCGCAGAGTTTAGTGTTATCGACAATGGCGAAGGTATTGAGGCGAAACACATTCAACGCCTGACGGAGCGGTTTTACCGCATCGATAAGGCGCGCTCCAGAGAAACCGGAGGCAGTGGCCTAGGCCTGTCTATCGTAAAGCATGTGCTGGCCCGACATCATTCACAATTGGCAATTCACAGCCGCATGGGGCAGGGCAGCACGTTCAGCTTTTTTATTCCCGAGCGTATCTTGGGTTAATCCGGTCTAATCAAAGTCCACCATCAAATCGTTACTGATGCTTTCAAGGTTCGCACGAATATTATCGAGCTGCTGAGTGTGTTCCACGCCTACCAACAACTGCGCGCGAAACAAGTCTCCACCCCAATTCGGTGCTGGCCGGCAGCGGGTTTTTAACTTGAGGATGTTGCCCCCAGCCTGATTCACGGCTTGGCTGATTTCCTTTACAATACCGCTTCTGTCATTACCGGTTACGGTTAAGCGGGTTTTGTGCTGAACTTCAGTGCGGGACTGTTCTATGGGTTGAATCAGATATTGATAATCGCGCAATCCTTGCAGTGCATTGGCCAATTCAGTTTGCCGGCCAACGGGCAGATTGACTTCGATTATGCCGGCGAACTGGCCAGCCACATAATGTAAGTTGGCATCTTTCCAACTACCTTCGAGTTCTGCAACCCAACCTGAAAGGAGTTCGACAATTCCAGGTCTGTCAGGTCCGGTTAATGTGATTAATATGCTTTCCATAACTACTTACCCGTGCAACTACACTCAAATTCAAAGAATTTAATATGGGCAAAGCATAATACTTTTACAAGTAGTAACTGACTGTTAAGCTAAGTTGTTGAGTTTTTGTACAAATGCAGAATTATGACAGTTAAATGACAGACTGTAATAAAAGTGTCACAGTTCCGATGCTACACTATGCAGGTATTAAAAAAATCTAGGGGTATTTATGCCGTCTAATTCCTTTCTAGGGGTGTTTGCAAAATCACCTTTAAAACCGCTGGAAAAGCACATCGACCTGGTACACAAGTGTGCCAAAGGTTTATTGCCTTTCTTTGAAGCTGTGTTTAACAACGATTGGCAAGAAGCTGAGCAGTTACAACGCAAAATTTCAAACCTGGAGAAACAAGCAGACCAGGTAAAACGTGAACTCAGAGTTAGTTTACCTAGCGGTATCTTTATGCCGATTAACCGTCAGGATTTGCTCGACTTACTCTCCCAGCAAGACAAAATTGCCAACCGTGCAAAAGATATATCCGGCCGGGTTATTGGACGTGAATTGCAATTGCCACCTCAAATGCATGATCAGTTTGTTGAGTACCTGACACGCTGTCTGGATGCAACAGGTCAGGCACAAACAGTGATCAATGAATTGGACGAGTTGTTGGAGACTGGCTTTAAAGGTCGTGAGCTTCGACTGGTCGAAGACATGATCGCTAAACTGGATACGATCGAGGATGACACTGACGCCATGCAGGTCAAGATGCGCAGAATGCTTCGCACACTTGAGCAAGACCTGAACCCAGTCGATGTGATTTTCCTTTACGACATAATTGAATGGATCGGTGACTTAGCCGACATATCTGAACGAGTTGGCTCACGTCTTGAGCTAATGCTGGCTGGTTAAAGCAGGGTTTATCTAATGGATATTTTACAATCATACGGTGCCATTTTAATTGGCGCTGCGGCTCTTGTCGGTTTTTTAATGGCCTGGGGTATTGGTGCAAACGATGTCGCGAATGCCATGGGTACCTCGGTAGGTTCTAAAGCCTTAACCATCAAGCAAGCGATTATTATCGCTATGATCTTCGAGTTTGCTGGCGCTTATCTTGCTGGTGGTGAGGTCACTTCAACAATCCGTAAAGGGATTATCGACAGTGCATTCTTTGTTGATACACCGGAACTTCTGGTGTTCGGTATGATCGCCTCATTGCTTGCTGCTGGCTTGTGGTTAGCAGTGGCCTCTGCATTGGGCTGGCCAGTCTCAACGACTCACTCGATCATTGGTGCAATTGTTGGTTTCGCCGCGGTAGGTATCAGTGCCGATGCCGTCAACTGGGCAAAGATTGCGGGGATTGTTGGAAGCTGGGTGATTACACCTGCGATTTCAGGCTTCATTGCATACCTCATCTTTATGAGTGCTCAACGGCTTATTTTTGATACTGATAATCCTTTCAAAAATGCTAAGCGTTTTGTGCCTATGTACATGGGCTTAGCCGGATTCGTGCTAACGCTGGTAACCATTAAAAAGGGTTTAAAGCACGTAGGTATCGATCTGGGTGCGATGGAAGGCTATGCCATTTCTGTGGCAATTGCTGTCGGAGTGGCAATCGTAGGTCGCTACTTCATCAACAAAATTCAAATCGATGAAAAAGCTGATCAGCGTATGCACTACGCTAGTGTGGAAAAAGTATTCGCTATCCTGATGGTTGTTACTGCATGTTGTATGGCTTTTGCCCACGGTTCAAATGACGTTGCGAATGCAATTGGGCCATTGGCTGCGGTTGTGAATGTGGTTGAAAACAACGGTGAAATCGCTAAGAAAGCGGCGTTAGCCTGGTGGATCTTACCGCTTGGTGGTCTGGGTATCGTTGCTGGTCTGGCCTTGTTCGGTCACCGTGTAATCGAAACGATCGGTAAAGGCATCACGCATCTGACACCAAGCCGTGGTTTCGCTGCTGAACTTGCGGCTGCCACCACAGTAGTGATTGCCTCAGGTACCGGGCTTCCTATCTCTACCACACAAACCTTGGTAGGTGCGGTACTGGGTGTTGGTATGGCCAGAGGTATTGCGGCTCTGAATCTATCGGTGGTAAGAAACATCGTTGTTTCTTGGGTAGTTACCCTACCCGTAGGCGCAGGTCTTTCAATTGTATTCTTCTTTATGATTAAAGGTATATTTGCCTAATACTTGCCAAATCACAGTGATAATTTTTAAAGGCCCGTCAAGGGCCTTTTTTTATGCATATCTTATTTAATTAATTTAAAAATTTGTTTTAATTCAATACGTTACGATGTAATAAAAATGAAATAAAATTGCAATTTTTTCATAAAACTGACATAATATAGCGGTTTAAATTTAGTCGTTATGTGGTTGTTACAATGAATAAGTTTTCCCTTTGCTTGGGCGCGATACTATCGTTCGCTCTGGTTTCAGGCGTGCAAGCGCAAGAGGTTGATTTTTACGGCAAAATCAATCTCTCTTACCAGTATTCTGATGAAGATGGCGATACTGAGCGCGAACTGAAAAGTAATGCGTCTCGAGTTGGTGTGCAGGGTGGGCAAAAGCTATCTGATGAATTGGAAGTGTTTTTCAAGCTGGAGTGGCAGGTCGACGTGGCGGATCTGGGTGGCGACGATAACCTCAAGTCCCGTAATCAATACATCGGTCTGAAGGGTAGTTTCGGTCAGATAATTGCGGGTCGAAATGACACAATGTTGAAGCAATCTCAGGGAAAAGTTGATTTATTCAATGATTACGAGGCGGACCTGAAAAGCCGTTGGAAAGGGGAAAACAGACTGTCAGAAACGCTGACCTACATTACGCCCGAGTTTGATCGTTTCTCCGCAGGTGTTACTTATATCATTGATGATGAGGTCACGGGCACTTCTGCATTTTCTTATCAGTTGAGATACGGTGATCCTTCGCTGAAGAAAACGGATTGGTATGCGAGCATGGCATTTGATGATGATGTCAAAGGTGTTGATGTTTTGCGTATGATTGTTTCTACCAAAATCGCTGACACGGTAATCGGTGTTGGCGCCCAAAGACAGCGTCTACAAGATGGTGATACAGATAACGGCTGGTTAATCAGTGCAAAAAGAAAATGGCATAAAGCCAACCTCAAATTGCAGCTGCAATCGATGGACAGTGACACCTCTTCATCCTTCGGCATTGACTATCCGCTGGCCAAAAACACCAAGCTGTACGCCTGGTACACCTATGGTAATGAAGCTCAGGCGGTAGATAACCAATGGCTCGCATTGGGTATGGAATACAAGTTCTAAGTAAGATGAGTTGATAAACAAGGCCAGCAAATTCGCTGGCCTTTTTCGTTTTTAAACATTTTATTTGTTTTTATAAAACTTTTTTCTGGTTAGGGTCGACATGTATAACAAAAGAAGTAACGCACCGTGTTAAGGAACCACACCAGTGTTAACTCAAACTGATGAGAAACTGGTTAGCAAAGCGCTGACAGGACATAAGCAAGCTTGGATAAAGCTGGTTCGTCGCTATGAAAAACCGGTCTATCACTATGCTTTGCGCATGTGTAACCGTCATGAAGATGCGCAAGATCTGATGCAGGATATCTTTATTTCTGTATACCGAAATCTGGCCAGTTATCGTGGCGAAGGGGCTTTCCGAGGATGGCTTTTTCGTATCGCTCACTGTCGGGTGGTGGAATATTACCGGCGTAAGAAACCACTGCAATCTATCGAAGATTGTCCCGAACCTGAGTTAGAAGAAGGGCTGCAACCCGAGTCGGTGTTTCAGCAAGACCGGCAGGGGCAACAATTGGCTGCGGCGATGCAGCAACTGCCTTTAGCGCAAAAAGCGGTGGTGGAACTGAAGTTTTATGGGCAGTTCACCTGTGACGATATTGCTCAGCAACTAGGGATCTCATCGAATACAGTGAAGTCCCGTTTATACGCAGGCCTGGACAAATTAAAAGGGTTACTGGAGGCACAAGATGCAGCATAAAGAGACATTATTTTTGTTGTGGTTAGATGATCAGCTCAGCGCCCAGCAGCGCAAAGAGTTTGACCAGCTTTGTGCCACAGACGCGCAATTTGCTGAGCGGGTAGCGTTAGTAACATCGACCCGGGAAGATGCAAGTCGATTTCCCGACTATCAGGTTCCTCAATGGGATCCAGGGCAAATTTTTGCGACACCTGAAAAGCAAACAAACTGGCGCCAGCACTGGCTGTCTTTTAGCGCCATGGCGATGTCAGCATGCGCGCTGCTATTAGTGTTAGGTAATGTTCATATTCATCGTCATAGCGAAGGAATGACGGTGTCTTTCGGGCCCAATCAAGCACAGCTTGTTGCCCAGTTCGAGCAGCGCCTCAGTGACTATCAACAGCAACAGGCACAGGCACTGGTAAAGGTTGCGACTGACTTGCAACAGCAACAGCGGCTAACCAACGCTGAGTTAACTAACTACTTAGTGACCTCTAACCGCCAGGAACGGCGGGAAGATTTTGCAGAGTTTTTAAGGTTTATCAACCAACAACGAAGTGACGATCAGGTGTATTTCGCACGCCAACTAAATGCGCTGCAGGAATCCTTATATCCACCTAGCGGTGATTATATACCGTCATCAAATTCAACCACGTTTCAGGAATAGGTGAAGTATGAAAATCTTTAAATTTATAGGTATCAGCTTGTTGGCGGGAGTGTCGTTACATGCCTCTGCGAATAACCTAGACGAGCTAAGTAAAGACATTAACATTATGTCATCGATTTTAGAGACGGCGTTTAAACAGCAGCGCGACAAAGATGGCACCCAGGTGCGGGACTTGTCATACACCTATCTTCACGGGCAGGGTGTCGTGTTTACCGTTTCAACGCGTTCATCGAATCGTTGGCCACTGGATGCGGGATTGGTGATTTTGGATGAGGTTTTGCCAGCTGCGCCGGTGGCGCCGGATGTGCCTTTCTTGGATAACGACGAGTTTTCCCGGGTCTATGAGGAGGCTATTGAACGGGCACGGCATGCGCTGAGCGATGTGCGTGAGGAGTTGTATAGCGTGCGTGAACAAGCTCGGGAAGTAGAATGGGAAATTCGCGAAAATGAGCGTGAAAAACGCGACCTCGAGTTTGAGTTACGCCATGCTGATAAACAACGCCAGCAAGAGATACGATCAGAGCTGGAGCAATTGTCAGAGCAAATGGCAACCTTGAAAAAGTCGCTTAAAGAAGTCGAAAGCCGCTCTGAGCAAGCACGGCAAAAGCGTGAAAAGGAAGTTCAGGAGCATAAAGCCAACGCCATACAACAGCGCAAACGTTTCCTGGCTGCATTCGAAAGCACGTTAGCTGATGTTTTATGTAAGTACAGTGCCGGTTTGCGCAGCATGGGCGAAGGGGAGCATGTGTCATTTGTTTTAACTCCGTTTGCTGATCCGCAGCAACAAGACAAACGCAACCGCATCTATGTGTTTGAAAATAAACATATTAATGCATGTCTCACTGGGCGCATCGATGGCAGTGAATTACTCAAAGCAGCCAAAGCTTACCATTTCTAACCTCTGCTATTGAGATAGCGGCGATCCCTCATCGCCGCTTTTAACCTTACATTCACCCAAATGTGTCAAATTCTGACCCGCTGACATAAAATCTAACATTAACGTTGACGTATTCACGCCGGTAAATCAGTACAATAATCAAACATATAGTTTTAAGCTGGGATCACTATGAAGTCGAACGCTTTTAAAGTTTTGTTACCCTTCGTCATTTTGGCAGGTGGCATCGCCGTGATGGTGATGATGATCATGTCTAAGCAACCGCCCGAGAAAAAAGTCGAAGAGGACAAAGGTTTTCTGGTTAATACCACAGAAGTAAAGCGTGAAGATGTGCGTTTTAATGTAAAAACCCAAGGTACTCTGCTGCCAGTGACCAATACCAATTTAGTGGCTCAGGTAAGTGGTGTGGTCGTCAGCGTTTCGGACATATTCACTGAAGGTGGTTTCTTCGCCAAAGGTGACATCCTGGTGGAATTGGAACAAGCCGACTATGTCACTGACTTAAAGCTGGCTGAAGCCGAACTGCAACGTGCCAAGGCGGCGCTGGAAGAAGAGCAGGCCCGGGGCAAAGTGGCTGCAGAAGAATGGCGAACAGTTAAATCAACCGTGCCAACCGCATTAGGATTACGCAAACCTCAACTGGCGACTGCACAAGCGAATTTACGTGCGGCGGAGGCCCAGTATGAGCGAGCTCAGCGCAACCTGGAACGGACCAAGATACGCGCTCCGTTTGATGGCTTAGTTAAAAGTCGTTCGGTCGATTTAGGTCAGTTTGTGACTATGGGTACCGCATTAGGCAACGTGTATGCGACTAACATCGCTGAAGTGCGACTGCCCTTGAGTGATCACGAGCTGGGTCAATTGAATTTGCATCAAGACGATGCACCACGCAGCGTCACTTTATCAGCCACGGTCGGGGGTAAACCTCAGCAGTGGCAAGCCAAGCTGGTACGCAACGAAGGTGTGTTTGATCAAAGCAGCCGGGTGATCTACGTGGTAGCTGAACTGAATGATCCCTATGCACGCTCACCGGAAACACAGCATACACCAGTAAAATTCGGTCGTTTTGTTAGTGCCGCAATCGAGGGTAATTCCTTGCAAGATGTGGTCAAGGTGCCGCGCCATGTCCTGCGTATGGACGGTACTCTGCTGGTCACGGATGAGAACCGGAAGCTGATGATTCGTGACGTTGAAGTCGTGCGCACGGACGAAGATTTCGTTTATATCGGCAGTGGTTTAAGTGACAGCGACTATATCGTTACATCTGCGGTGCCGAATCCTATAGAGGGTCTGTTATTGCGGTTCCCGGGGGACGAACCCGCTGCCGCCCAAGTGTCTGCTGAAGAGGTAGAGTAATTATGCAGGCCATTGATACTCACAAAGGGTTAATCGCCTGGTTTGCACGCAACAGTGTTGCCGCGAATTTATTGATGTGGATTTTGCTGATCGGCGGTTTGATCAGTGCGTTCAGCATTCACAAGCAAGTGTTCCCCAATTTCGAATTTAATTCGATTTCTGTGCGAGTTCCCTATTTAGGTGCCGCGCCGCAAGAAGTCGAAGAAGGGGTGGTGCTGAAAATTGAAGAGGCCATCGAAAATTTAGAAGGGATCAAAAAGATCACCTCGGTCGCGACCGAAGGTATGGCATCGGTAAGCATCGAAGTTGAAGAGGAATACGATCCTCAGTTACTTCTCGATGAGGTCAAAGTGCAGGTTGATGCCATCCCCTCGTTGCCGGATAACACTGAAAAGCCGATTGTTTATCGTAACAAAGCCATTCAGGACGTGTTATGGGTGGGCGTATACGGCGATGCCAGTGAACGTGAATTGAAAGAGTATGCCAAAGACATTCGGGATGATATCGCCAACTTGCCTGGCGTCTCGCAGGTTCAGGTTGTGGGGGTACGGGACTATGAAGTCTCAGTGGAAATCTCTGAATCACGGTTGCAGGAATACAATCTGACCTTTAATGAAATGGTATCGGCAATTCGTCGCTCGTCGATAGATATCCCCGGCGGGTCAATTCGCTCTGAAAATGGCGATATCTTGCTACGTGCCAAGGGGCAGGCCTACGACAAGTATGACTTTGAGCAACTGGTATTACTAACCCGTCCCGACGGCACCCGGTTATTACTCGGTGATATAGCGACAGTGCGTGACGGTTTTGTCGAAGACAATAATTTCGCACTATTTAACGGCAAGCCGGCAGTGAATATCCGTGTTCAGGCGGTGGGGGACCAAAATGCATTGGAAATCTCTCAGGTAGTTAATCAATACCTGGCCGACAAAGCAGACAGTATCCCTGCAAATTTAAAGGTAGACAGTTGGGGAGACAGTTCTTTTTATCTCTCTGACCGACTGAGTATGATGACAGGCAATATGCTCCAGGGCGCAGCCTTGGTATTTATCGTCTTGTCGTTATTCCTGAAAATTCGTCTGGCATTTTGGGTCATGGTCGGACTGCCTGTGTGTTTTCTCGGTACCATGCTGTTTATGCCTGTGGAGCCGTTCAGCTTATCGATAAATATGATCAGCTTATTTGGTTTCATTCTGGTGCTTGGTATTGTGGTCGACGACGCCATCATTATGGGGGAGTCTGCGCATACTGAGATTTCAAGAAAAGGTCACAGTACCGACAGTGTGATTGCCGGGGTCAAGCGGGTAGCCATGCCAGCAACCTTTGGGGTGTTAACCACCATCGCCGCGTTTTCACCCATGTTAATGGTGTCGGGGCCATTTGGGGTTATTTGGAAAACCATCGCCTGGGTAGTGATCTTATGTCTGATCTTTTCGTTGGTCGAATCTAAGCTTATTTTGCCCGCCCACCTAGTGCACATGAAAGATGAGCCCTATGACCCGGCCAAAGCGAATCGTCTGCAACGTTTCCGCGATGTATTCAGTGAAGGCATTAAAAAGTTTATTCATAACGTTTATAAACCCTTTTTGGCGGTGTGTTTACGCAACCGCTATACGACTTTAGCGAGCTTCTTTGCAGCCATTTTTGTGACCGTGGGTTTGTTTGCCGGGGGCATAGTGCAGTTTCGCTTTTTCCCTGATATTCCCAGTGATTTTATGCAGGCGAATATTGAATTGGAGCCGGGATCGTCAATCGCGCAACGAGACATGGCAATGGAACAACTGTTGCTCGCCATGAAGCGAATGGACGAAAAGGTGATCGAAGAATATGGCAGCGGGGTGATCCGGCACTCAGTGGCGTTTGACCAGGGACGTACAGCCGGAGGAGCCTTTGTCGAGCTTACCAAGGGCGAAACCCGTGAAATCGATACCGATGAAATTGCCGAGCGCTGGCGTAGTGAGTTACCCGAACTCCCGGGCGTCAGAACCATTGATATCGGCGCCGGCGGCGGTCCGGGTGGCGGCCCTGATATTTCAATTCAGTTCAGTAGTGAAAATCTGGCGCAATTGAAAGCAGCAACCGATGAGTTAAAACTGCATTTAGCCGGTTACGATGGCGTGGCTGATATTAACGACAGTTTTTCCGGTGGCAGTGATGAGATTCGTCTCAACATCAAACCGCAGGCAGAGGTGTTAGGCCTGAGTCTGGATATGCTGGCGTCACAGGTGCGCTATGGGTTTTATGGTGCCGAGGCGCAGCGAATCCAACGCGGTGATGAAGAAGTCAAAGTCATGGTGCGCTATCCTAAGGCCGAGCGTTCTTCCATTGGGAACTTGGAAAACATGCGTATCAGAACCCCGGCCGGCGATGAAATTCCCTTTTCGGAGGTGGCGGATATTGAATTAGCTGAAGGGTACGGCTCCATTATCCGTGTCGATGGCGAGCGCTCAATTACAGTGACGGCCAAAGCAGACAAAAACAAAGTGGATCCCAATGAGGTGGCAGGTTCTGTGTTGGAGACATTTATCCCCGAAATGTTAACCCGGTATCCTGATGTGCATGTAAAACTTGAAGGTCAATCAAAAGAACAAGCCGAAGCGGGGCTGGGACTGCTGAAAGGATTTGGTTTTGCCTTGTTCGCCATCTATGCGCTGTTGGCGATTCCGTTAAAATCCTATTCACAGCCGTTAATCATTATGTCGGTGATTCCTTTTGGCATCGTGGGCGCCATTTTTGGCCATCTGCTGATGGGGCATCCGGTTAGTGTACTGTCTATTTGTGGCATCATTGCCCTGACAGGTGTCGTGGTCAACGATAGTCTGATCCTGGTTGATTTTGTCAACCGAGCGAGAAAAGAAGGATTGCGTCTAATCGATGCGGTGATTCAGTCGGGTGCCGAACGTTTCCGACCGATCATTCTGACCTCATTGACCACCTTTATGGGCTTGGTACCCATAGTCTTGTTCGAAAAAAGCCTGCAGGCACAGATTGTGATACCCATGGCGATTTCACTGGCCTACGGCATCCTGTTTGCCACGGTAATCACCTTGCTGTTGGTACCCGCTCTGTATCTTATCTTGAACGACATGAAAGACATGTTTAAATCCAAGAACAAACGTCTGGCGGAACAGGCGTAACAGAATAAGCGCTCGTCAGGGCGCTTTTTTTCGCCCGCGGGACGATTCAGCTGCACTATTTTTGTGCAGCCACCCACCGAGTTAGCGCATAGGGTGATGTCACAGGGATGACATCTGTTCCGGTTAACCTGTATAGTCACAACAATAGCCGGCATAAGCTGGGCTGTTAAAAATGGAACACTGCTTGCAAACCCAAACCTGAACGCCATTGTTGTTTAAGTGGCAGGATTTGTAACCTCGTCAGTGATGCTGATGAAAATATCACTGACGGGAATTGTGAAATAAAAAAGGATAGCTATGTCGCAAGTTAAAAAAGCCGTCATCCCTGTGGCCGGATTGGGCACCCGAATGTTGCCAGCGACCAAGGCCATACCTAAAGAAATGTTGCCCATTGTTGATAAACCCCTGATTCAATATGTGGTGGCAGAGTGTGTGGCAGCGGGCATTAAAGAGATCGTACTCGTCACTCACGCCAGTAAAAACAGCATTGAGAACCATTTTGACACCAGTTTTGAATTAGAAGCGACCCTGGAGAAACGGGTAAAACGCCAATTACTGGATGAAGTACAGGCTATCGTGCCCAATGACGTGACCATCATGCACGTTCGACAAGGGGTGGCCAAAGGCTTAGGTCATGCCATCAATTGCGCGCACCCGTTAGTGGGTGATCATCCGGTTGCCGTGGTTTTGCCTGATGTGATTATCGATGATGCAGCCAGTAACCCGAAAAAAGACAATCTGGCAGAAATGGTGGCTCGCTTTAACACCAGTCGGGTCAGTCAGATCATGGTCGAGGAAGTGCCCCATGAAGAGGTCAGTAAATATGGTGTGGTGGATTTAGACGGCCAGGGCATTGAGCCGGGGCAATCTGCCAAAATCCACCAAATGGTTGAGAAGCCGCCTGTCGACGAAGCGCCATCGGATCTCGCCGTGGTGGGCCGCTATGTCCTTTCTGCGGCAATTTGGGAAGAACTGGTCAAAACGCCGCCGGGCGCCGGTGATGAAATTCAATTGACCGATGCCATTGATAGCTTGATGCAGCATGAACAGGTTGATGCGTACTACATGAAAGGCAAGAGCCATGATTGCGGGTCAAAAATAGGTTATATGAAAGCCAATGTTGAATATGCGCTTCGACACAAAGATATTGGCGGTGATTTTGCGGCGTTTTTGAAGGCAATGAAATAGGGGCCTTATGGCCCCCAGCTTAGATGGTGATCTTGTCAGCGAGCTTTACCATCGAGGCTTTACCGATACCTTTGACGTTAACCAAATCGTCGATAGTGATAAAATCCCCATGCTCTTCGCGGTAGGCAATAATTGCAGCGGCTTTTTTCATCCCGATCCCAGGCAAACCAGCTAACTCTTTAACACTGGCCGAATTAATATTAATTCGACTTGCTTGGGCCGCGGCGCTGGGCGGGGTTGTCAGCGCTGTGTCTTTTGCCGGGTTCGCCAGCAGGGATGGGGACATAGATAACGCAGCGGTCGCAGCTGCAATGGCTAGATACTTTTTCATAATACTCTCCTTGGATTGAATAAATTAACCCGCTACAACTCCTTGGCGGGATCTTGAGTATAGTCAAATATTACAGTTTTGTTACAGTCTGAAGTTCAATGCTTGGAACATGGGCAAAAGTCGGTACAATCGAGCTGAGATTTTGCAAGGTATGCATAGTATGAAAATTACTCCCGTGGTCATGGCGGGCGGTTCAGGGACGCGCCTATGGCCATTGTCCCGCGCTCGTTACCCTAAACAGTTTCTACGTCTTAATTCCGCTCACAGCTTGTTGCAGGAAACATTACTGCGCACCGATGGGATTGATTGTGCAGACGCCGTTTTGATTTGTAATGAAGAGCATCGCTTTTTGGTTGCTGAACAATTGCGTGAAATTCAGGCTGACACTGCCAGGATTATCCTTGAGCCAGCCGGGCGCAACACTGCGCCTGCTATCGCGTTGGCCGCATTGGATGTATTGGCCCGAGCAGACGATGGGCTGTTGCTGGTCATGGCCGCTGACCATGTCATTGAAGATACCCCAGCATTTGAGCGCGCTGTGGCCGATGCCACAGTCTTGGCGAAGCAAGGCAAGTTGGCCACATTTGGCATAGTACCGACTCATCCGGAAACAGGGTATGGCTATATTAAAGCGGGTGAAGCGGTCGCTGATTGCGGCGCTGTGGTAGAGCAGTTTGTTGAAAAGCCCGACAAACCAACAGCTGAAGCTTATTTAGCCAGTGGTGACTATTTCTGGAATAGTGGCATGTTTTTGTTCAGTGCCAAGCATTATTTGGCGGCGCTGGCGCAGTTTGCACCACAGATTCATCAAGCTTGTGAACTCGCCTACCAACAACGAGTCAGCGACCTCGACTTTATTCGTGTCGATGCACAGGCATTCAAAGCCTCGCCTTCAGACTCAGTTGACTATGCCATTATGGAACACACTCAGGATGCGGCCATGGTACCGCTTGATGCCGGTTGGAGTGATGTAGGTAGTTGGTCAGCGCTATGGGATATTGACGACAAAGACAAGCGTGGCAATGCCTTCCATGGTGACGTGGTCACCCACAATACAAAAAACACCCTGATTCACGGTGGTCATCGACTAATTGCCACAGTCGGCGTCGATAATATGGTCATTGTCGACACCAAAGATGCTTTACTGGTGGCGGCCAAAGATCAGGTTCAGGACATTAAGAAAATCCTTCAGCCGCTGGATGGGCGCAATGAGCTGATTGATCACCGTGAAGTATACCGCCCATGGGGTCGGGCCGATGCGATTGACCAAGGCGAGCGATTTGTGGTGCGTAATGTCACCATTAAACCCGGTGCCAGAATCGCCAAACAAATGCATTATCACCGTGCTGAGCATTGGGTGGTGGTATCCGGTACAGCCAAGATACAACTTGGCGAGGACAGTCAGGTATTAACTGAAAATCAGTCCACCTATATTCCGGTTGGTGTCGCGCACAGCATAGAAAATGTCGGCAAGGTCGACTTAAAAGTGATTGAAGTCCATTCTGGCGGCTATTTGTCAGAAGATGACGTCGTACGCTTTGAAGAACAATATCAACAAAAGGATGCAGACGCATGACGTTAAGCTGCTTTAAAGCCTATGATATCCGTGGTCGGTTGGGCACAGAGCTAAATGAAGATATCGCCTATCGCATAGGACGGGCATTTGGCGAACACCTGCGTCCCAACAAAGTGGTGGTTGGTGGCGATGCCAGGCAAACCAGTGAAGCACTTAAATTGGCGGTTGCAAACGGTCTGATGGATGCCGGTGTTGATGTATTGGACATTGGCTTGGCGGGAACCGAGGAAATCTATTTTGCGACCTCACATTTAGGCCTAGATGGCGGTATTGAAGTTACAGCCTCGCATAACCCCATCGATTACAATGGCATGAAATTGGTACGCGAAGACAGCAAACCGATTTCCGGCGATACCGGGTTAAATACCATTCGTGATATGGCTGAACAACAGCCTTGGTTAGGACAGCCTGTCAGCCAGCGCGGGAGTATCCGTCAAGCTGATATACAGGCTGACTATGTGCGTCATCTTTGTACCTACATCAATATTGATCAACTCAAGCCCCTTAAGCTGGTCGTTAATTCAGGCAATGGTGCTGCCGGTCATGTTATTGATGCGCTACAACAACACTTTGCGGACCATCAGGTGCCGGTGGAGTTTATTAAAGTTCATCACCAACCTGATCCTACGTTTCCCAATGGGATTCCCAATCCCTTGTTGCCCGAAAACAGAGCAGACACCGCCAACGCGGTACGGCAACATAAAGCTGATATGGGGATCGCTTGGGATGGCGACTTTGATCGATGCTTCTTGTTCGATGAAAACGGCGAATTTATCGAAGGCTATTACATAGTCGGCTTGTTGGCAGAAGCATTTTTGCAGCACCACCAAGGCGCACGCATTATTTTTGATCCCCGGGTTTATTGGAATACTCAAGAGATAATTGAGCAAAACGGTGGGGTGCCGGTGATGTCAAAAACCGGTCATGCTTTTATTAAAGAACGCATGCGTCTGGAAGATGCGGTGTACGGAGGGGAAATGAGCGCACACCATTACTTCCGTGATTTCGCCTATTGCGATAGCGGTATGGTGCCCTGGTTGCTGGTGGCCGAATTGATGTGTGTTAAGCAACAACGGTTATCGACCATGGTAGCCGACAGAATTGCCCGTTATCCAAGCTCCGGAGAGATCAACTCTCGTCTTGCTGATGCCAAAGCTGCCATCGCCAGAGTAGAAGCCCATTACAAGCCTTTGGCGTCCGACGTCGATAATACCGACGGCATTGGTATGAGTTTTGAGGATGGTCAGCAACGCTGGCGATTTAATCTGCGCAGTTCCAATACCGAGCCGGTGGTGAGGTTGAACGTAGAAAGTGCCGGTGATGCGGAATTGGTACAGCGCAAAACCGCAGAAATTCTGGCGTTATTGCGCCAAGAATAACAATCGACCGTTAAAAAATAACTTAATTAATAAATTCATTAGAGTTTAGGCGTCGTTTTGCATATAATCCGCGCGTTTTTTAAGGTCTTAAAATTAAATCAGGAGCGACACCATGGCTTTAGAGCGTACTTTTTCAATCATCAAGCCAGATGCAGTAGCAAAGAATGTAATCGGCGCTATCTATAACCGTTTCGAATCAGCGGGTCTGCGCATCGTTGCATCAAAAATGATTCACATGAGCCAAGAGCAGGCTGAAGGTTTCTACGCAGAACACAAAGAGCGTCCTTTCTTCGGTGCGCTGGTTGAGTTCATGACATCTGGTCCGGTAATGGTTCAGGTTCTGGAAGGCGAAAACGCGGTGGTTAAAAACCGTGAAATCATGGGTGCAACTAACCCAGCAGAAGCGTTAGCCGGTACATTACGTGCTGACTACGCGGTATCTATCGACGAGAACGCGGTACACGGTTCTGACGCACCAGAATCAGCGGCGCGCGAAATCGCATACTTCTTCTCAGACGAAGAGATTTGCTCACGCACTCGCTAAGCGATACAGCATCCAGGGAAAAGGAGCGTTTCGCTCCTTTTTTTTGTCGTGCATTTACCCGCTGGCAGGCAAAGTTGGGCTTTGCCTAATAAACAGGTAAAATAAAGGGCTAACCGAGAGGACCATAATGACCCAAGCAAAAGTAAATCTATTGAACATGAACCGCAAAATGATGCGGGAGTATTTCGCCAGCATCGGCGAAAAGGCGTTCCGTGCCGATCAGGTAATGAAATGGATTTATCATTATGGTGTCGAAGACTTTGAGCAAATGAGTAACGTCAACAAAGCGTTGCGTGCCAAGTTAGCCAACGAATGTGAAATTCGTGCGCCACAAATCTCCCGTCAGCAAAACGCCACAGATGGCACCATCAAGTTTGCATTGATTTTAGACGGTGGGCAGGAAGTTGAAGCTGTTTGGATCCCTGAATCTGAACGGGCCACCTTGTGTGTGTCTTCGCAGGTAGGTTGCGCACTGGAATGTACCTTCTGTTCGACGGCGCAACAGGGGTTTAACCGTAATTTGTCGGTCAGTGAAATCATTGGTCAGGTATGGCGCGTGGCGAAAGCCATCGGCCTATCCAAAGACACAGCTAAACGTCCGATTACCAATGTGGTGATGATGGGCATGGGTGAGCCACTGTTAAATCTGAAGAATGTTGTCCCCGCGATGGATTTAATGATGGACGACTACGGCTTTGGCTTATCTAAGCGTCGCGTTACCCTGAGTACGTCAGGGGTGGTGCCCGCATTGGACCTGTTGGGCGACCAAATCGACGTTGCGTTAGCCATATCCTTGCACGCACCGACCAATGAGTTACGTGATGAAATCGTGCCGGTGAATAAAAAGTATCCGATTGAAGAGTTTCTTGCCGGTGTAAGACGTTATATGCAAAAGTCGAATGCCAACCAGGGCAAGGTAACGGTTGAGTATGTGATGCTCAGTCATATTAATGACAGCATGGAACAGGCCCATCAATTGGCTAAAGTACTCAAAAACACGCCCTGTAAAATTAACCTGATTCCGTTTAATCCTTATCCGGGTTCACCATATACCTGCTCGAGTAATTCACGCATTGACCGTTTCTCTAAAGTGTTGATGGAGTATGGCTATACCGTGGTCGTACGTAAAACTCGCGGGGACGATATTGACGCGGCATGCGGTCAGTTAGTCGGTGATGTGGTAGACAGAACGAAGCGAATGCTGAAAAAACAGATGAAGGGTGAAGCGATTTCGGTAAGAATGAGCGAATAACCATAAAAAACAGGACAGTTTTATGCGTAGCTTGTTATTTGCCGGTCTGTTAGTGCTTGCCGGGTGCGCCAATCAAAATACCGCCACATCAGATCAGCAGCAAGGTCAGTTTAATCAGGCCGATGCGGCCAAAACCCGTATTTCTCTGGGCCTGACTTACTTAAAAAACGGCAACTATCAGCAAGCTAAATTCAATTTAGACAAAGCCTTGCAGTTTGCCCCAGAGATGGCCGATGCACATTTTAGCCTGGGTTATTACTACCAATTGGTGGGTGAAGAACAGGCCGCCTCTGCCAGCTACGCAAAGGCCATGAAATTGGCCCCGGATAATGCAGATATTGCCAATTCGTATGGGGCTTTTTTATGTCAGACCGGTGACTATCAGGGAGCCAAGACCTACTTCTTGAAGGCCATCAATAACCCCAATTATATCCGTGTGGCAGAAAGTTACGAAAATCTTGCCTTGTGTGCTCAAAAGGAAGGCCGTGCCGGAGATACGCTGGTTTATCTGCAACAGGCGCTAAAACATGATCCAGGCCGTACCCGCAGTACCATCTTGTTATTGCAAACCCTGATCGAACAGCAACAGTGGCAGCAAGCTGATGAACTGCTCGGGCGCTACGAAAAAATGGGCGCAGTAAATGCAACCACATTGTGGATGCGCACCCAAATTGAACAGGGCATGGGTAACAGTCAAAAAGCTCAGGGTTACGCGCGTATGTTGGTGCAAATGTTCCCAGAGCACCCGAACACTCAGGCGGCTTTACGTTTAGTCAGCCAAACACCGGCAACCGCCGCACAAGTTACTCCGATTGGCAAGGTGGAAGCACCGGCTAATCAGGCCCAATCTGACGCGGTTGCCCAGCAAGCGCCGCAGCAGCTAACACGCGCTGACGAGAGGACTCAACCAGCGTCTGAATTAGCGGCTACACCGGAACCTGTCGCGACGGATGATGTCCATGTGGTACAACGAGGTGAAAATCTTTATCGCATCTCGTTACGATACAATATTAAAATGCAGTCCTTGATTGAATGGAACCAATTGCCCGCCAGTGGCGAGGTCAAATTGGGTCAACGATTGAAGCTAACCGCTCCTGATAAATAATAAGCGATTATGACCGAAGAAGTAGAATCAACTCAGCCCACTCAGCCTTCACCCGGCGCTATGCTGCGCGAAGGTCGGGAAGCCATGGGGCTCAGCGCGGCACAAATAGCCACCGCGTTAAATCTCAAACCCGCCTTGATTGAGAATATAGAACAGGACGTGTTTGATAAAACCATGTCAGAAACCTTTACTCGTGGTTATCTGAAAACCTATGCAAAGCAAGTCAAAGTAGATGAAGCCAGCGTGTTGACGGCCTATGAAAGCCTCAATCCGTCTGTTCAGGATACCAATAAACTTACCAGCTTTTCCCGCCGCGTCAGCAAGGAAACCGACGATAACCGCTTAATGCTGGTGACTTACCTGATTTTGGCAGGGTTGATCGGTGCCTTATTTTGGTGGTGGTATCAGTCGTCATCGGACGATGGTGCGACGACAGAAGTTCCTGCCGTGATGGAGTCACTAGAACAGCAAAGCGATTATGCGCAACAAGATACCCTTGCTGACCCGGTGACCACGCAACCAGAACCCTTCACTGCCGCACCGGCCACACAGCTACCCCTGCCAGCTGAAGCGACACAACAATCTTCGCTGGAAAGCGACAACCAGGACACGCTGACAGAGACCCGGGATGCGCCACTGACTGACGTGCAAGAGCAGGCCAGTCTGGTATTCACGTTTGCGGCTGATTGTTGGGTAAACATCACGGATGCCAGCGGTGAGCGTATTGCCTACGGCACGAAAAAAGCCGGGCGGGTAATGACCATTGCCGGTGTTCCTCCTTTTGAAGTGACCTTGGGTGCACCGCAGGTGGTTAAGCTCACTTACAATGGCGAAGCCGTTGATATGAGCCGCTATCCGGGCAGTGAAATTGCCCGTTTTAATCTACCCGTACAGGATTAAACATGTTTTCTGAATCTCCTATTCAACGCCGCGCATCAAGCCGTATTAATGTCGGCAATGTGCCTATCGGTGATGGTGCACCGATAGCGGTTCAGTCAATGACCAATACGCCCACCGTGGATGTCGATGCAACGGTAGCCCAAATTAAACGTATTCAGGCTGTTGGGGCGGATATTGTCAGGGTTTCTGTGCCCACGATGGACGCTGCCGAAGCGTTCAAACAAATTCGCCAACAATGCGATATCCCTTTGGTGGCAGACATCCATTTTGATTACCGGATAGCGCTCAAAGTGGCGGAGTATGGTGTCGATTGTCTGCGTATTAACCCCGGTAATATCGGTAATGAACAACGCATCCGCTCGGTTGTAGATTGTGCCAAAGATAAAAATATCCCGATTCGGATCGGGGTTAATGGCGGCTCGTTAGAGCGTGACTTGCAAGAAAAATATGGCGAACCCACGCCCGAAGCCTTGCTTGAGTCGGCAATGCGACACGTGGATATCCTAGATCGCCTTAACTTTGATCAGTTTAAGGTCAGCGTCAAAGCGTCAGATGTGTTTTTAGCGGTAGGTGCGTACCGTTTGCTGGCAAAACAAATTGTTCAGCCATTGCATTTAGGTATTACTGAAGCAGGCGGTGCACGGGCGGGGGCTGTGAAAAGTGCGGTAGGGCTCGGCATGTTACTGGCTGAGGGAATAGGAGACACTATTCGTATTTCCCTGGCAGCCGATCCGGTTGAAGAAATTAAAGTCGGTTTTGATATTCTCAAGTCGCTGCGTATTCGCTCCCGCGGAATCAACTTTATCGCCTGCCCCAGCTGTTCGCGTCAGGAGTTTGATGTGATTGGCACGGTTAACGCCCTTGAGCAGCGTGTAGAAGACATCCTCACGCCAATGGATGTGTCGATCATCGGCTGTGTGGTTAACGGTCCGGGTGAAGCTGAAGTGTCTGATTTAGGCTTAACCGGCGCACGCAATATGAGTGGCTATTACGAAGACGGTGTACGCCAAAAAGAGCGTTTGGCCAATGATGACTTAGTCGATCAATTGGAAAAGCGGATCCGCGCAAAAGCCGCAATGTTAGATCAAAAAAATCGAATAAAGGTTGAACAGGTGTAAGGCGTTGGTATTTGGGCTGCAAAGCCCTATAATGCCAGCTTTTTGCTAAACACCGCAGCATGTAAGGTTCTCATCAGTGAGTAAACAAATTCAGGCCATTCGCGGAATGAATGACTGTCTGCCATCACAATCACCCGTGTGGCAGTATCTGGAAAACGAAATACGACAATTGGTGGCCGCTTATGGCTATCAGGAAATTCGCATGCCCATCGTTGAGAGCACTGACTTATTCAAGCGCTCTATTGGTGAAGTGACCGACATTGTCGAAAAAGAAATGTATACCTTCGATGACCGCAATGGCGACTCGTTGACATTACGACCAGAAGGTACGGCAAGCTGTGTGCGCGCCGGTAACCAGCATGGCCTATTGTATAACCAGCAACAGCGGTTATGGTACATGGGGCCAATGTTCCGCCACGAACGTCCACAAAAAGGACGCTACCGCCAGTTCCACCAGTTCGGTGTTGAAGTGTTTGGCCTACAAGGTCCGGATATTGATGCTGAAATTATCATGCTTAGCGCACGTCTATGGAAGCGTTTGGGGATGGCGGAAAACGTCACTCTGGAACTCAACTCATTAGGCTCAAATCAAGCCCGTGCCGATTATAAAGCCGCACTGGTGGAGTATCTGACAGCCCGCGAAGATCAATTGGATGAAGATAGTAAGCGTCGGTTAACCTCCAACCCATTGCGGGTGTTAGACAGTAAAAATCCCGACGTGCAAGCGGCCATCACCGATGCGCCAAGCTTGTTGGATTACCTCGACGACGAATCAAAGCAGCATTTTGATGGTTTGTGTGAACGATTAACGCAATTAGGTATCCAATATCGCGTCAACCCCAGATTAGTTCGTGGCCTGGACTATTACAATCGCACAGTATTTGAGTGGGTAACCGACAGTTTAGGCGCTCAGGGAACCGTCTGTGCCGGTGGTCGCTACGACGGCCTGGTCGAGCAACTGGGGGGCAAAGGCACACCAGGTGTAGGCTTTGCGTTGGGAATGGAGCGTTTAGTGCTGATGTTGGAACAAATGGACATCGCTGAGCGACTGGCGCCCATGGCCGACGTATACTTAACCGCATTGGGCGACAGTGCCGAGCAGTATGCGGCCAACCTGGCTGAGCGTCTGCGTGATCAGGTACCTGGACTGCGCGTGCTCCTGCACTGCGGCGGTGGTAACTTTAAGAAACAAATGAAGCGGGCTGATGCCAGCGGTGCTGAGTTTGCCGTGATCATTGGCGAGCAGGAAGTCGAGTCGGGTCAGTTGGGTTTAAAGAATCTGAGACAACAAGAACAACAAGTTGCGCTTAGCGAAGCAGAGCTAATCGCGCAATTGCAACAGCAGTGAGGAAATAATGGAAGAACGCTACGCAACAGAAGAACAACAAATCGAAGCGATTAAGAAGTTTTGGAAAGAGAACGGACTGGCTATTTTTATCGGTGCTGCAATCGGTATTGGCGGTCTGGTTGGCTGGAACCAATATAAAGCGTCTGAAATTGAAGCGCAGGAAGCAGCGTCCGCCAATTATGCACAAGCGGTTGCACAACTTGAACAAGAAGGTGGCTTCGGCGCGGTGTCTGACTATATCGCCAATAACAGCGATCAGTCTTATGCAGACTTAGCGGCCATGCAATTAGCCAATAAAGCGATTGCCAGTCAGGATTTCGCTGAGGCGGCCAAACAATTAAAAATCGTGGTTGATAACGCCACGCATTTGCCACTGAAAAATCTGGCCAGCATCCGCTTGGCGCGAGTCCAAAAACAACAAGGCGACTTCGATGCGGCGTTAACCACGCTACAAGGGGTAACCGAAAACCAGTTCCCGGGTGTCGCCCTTGAGCTACAAGGCGATATTCATCAGGCTGCAGGTAATATTGAAGCTGCGCGTCAGGCCTATGTACAAGCGCTGGACGCAGAAGGTGCCAGCGCGATCGTGCAGGTCAAGCTGGATAATTTAGCGGTAGCAGGTGACGCCCAGTGAAAAAATTAATCGCAACGCTCGGTGTCAGTTTGCTGGTTAGCGGCTGCAGCACCATTTCAGGCTGGTTTGCAGACGAAGAGGAACTGGAGATTCGTCAGTTACAGCCTATTGAGGCAACCTTTAACCCCAGTGTTCAGTGGCAACAAGACATTGGTCGCGGCGTAGACGGGTTCTTTTCTAACCTGCATCCAGCGGTGGCCTACGGCAAAGTGTTTGCGGCCAGTCGTGACGGCGTTGTCATGGCACTGGACAAAACCAGCGGTAAGCGCATTTGGCGCATTGAGTTACCACAAGACCGCGATAGCGGATGGTTCGATTGGTTCCACGGCACCTACCCGACTGCCAAAGTCGCCGGTGGTTTAGTTGCCAGTTACGATAAAGTGTTTGTCGGCACCGAAGATGGCATGGTTTTGGCACTGGCAGAAGATAGCGGTGCACAAGTATGGAAAACGGATGTTGCCGGCGAAGTATTATCTACGCCAGCAGTAGATGGTGGTCTGGTCGTGGTTAACACCGGCGCGGGTGATACCGTGGCATTAGATGCAGAGACCGGTGAAGAAAAATGGCGCTACGAATCTGAAGTGCCGCCACTGTCGTTGCGCGGTTTATCGTCTCCGGTGATGGTTGCCGGGGGTGTACTAACCGGTACTGCCACCGGCAAAGTAGCCGTTGCTGTGGCCGATAACGGTATGTTGGCATGGGAGCAAGCTGTTGCTGCCCCAACCGGTGCGACAGAGCTAGAGCGTTTGGCCGACATTGACGTTAAACCACTGGTTGCTGGCAATATGGTGTATGTGGTGTCTTATGATGGCACCTTGGCAGCACTTGAACTGCGCTCCGGACGGGTACTATGGAAACGCGAATATGCGTCTTACCAGACGCTGTCAATCGCGGGTAATAACTTGTTTGCGGTGGACTTGAACGGTGTGGTTTACGCCTTAGATCGTCGCAACGGTATTGAGCTTTGGAGCGTAAGCAGCTTGAAGCAGCGCGGTCTGACAGCGGCTGTTACGTTAGATGACTACTTGTTGGTTGGCGATAAGTGGGGCTTTGTTCACTGGCTGAATCAAGAAGACGGTAAGGTCGTGGCGCGTTTATCTCTGGGTGGAGATGATGAAGACCACGGCATTTACACTGCGCCTGTGGTTGATGGAAAAGTTTTCTATACTCAAACACGAAGTGGCACCCTGTACGCGGTGGAAACCCCATAAGCTGTTACCCAAACAAAACAGATTAACGGCTCGGTTTTCGAGCCGTTTTTGATTAGGAAGAGATATGTTACCTGTTGTTGCCCTGGTGGGCCGACCGAATGTGGGCAAGTCCACGTTATTTAATCGCTTGACCCGCACCCGTGATGCGTTAGTCGCAGACTTCCCGGGCCTTACCCGTGACCGCAAATATGGCCAGGCAAAGTACGAAGGCTTACAGTTTATCGTGGTGGATACCGGCGGTATCAGTGGTGATGAGCAAGGCATTGACATGGAAATGGCTGGTCAGTCTCTGGCAGCGATAGACGAAGCCGATGTGGTGTTATTTTTAGTTGATGCCCGGGCTGGTTTAACCGTCGCGGATGAAATGATTGCTAAGCATTTGCGCGAGAAAAACAAGCAAGCCTACCTGGTGGTCAACAAAGTCGATGGTATCGATGCGGATTCTGCCAGTGCAGAGTTTTACGCTTTAGCGCTGGGTGAATTACACCAAATCGCGGCGGCCCATGGCCGCGGCGTATTGCAATTATTAAATCGTGTACTGGCTCCGCTGGAAGAGCAATTTCCGGATATGCATATCCCTCAGATTAGTATCGAGGAAGAAGAGCAAGACGCCGATGCACAGTTAGAGAAATTGCAGAATCAACCGATTAAGTTGGCCATCGTGGGTAAGCCTAATGTGGGTAAATCGACCCTGACTAACCGAATTTTAGGTGAAGAGCGGGTCGTGGTTTTCGACCAACCCGGTACCACCCGCGATAGTATTTTTATTCCGATGGAACGTGACGGTCGGGAATACGTGCTGATTGACACTGCCGGAGTGCGTCGCCGCGGAAAAATTAACGATGCGGTAGAAAAGTTCTCGGTGGTGAAGACCTTGCAGGCCATCGAAGAAGCCAATGTGGTACTGATTGTAGTTGATGCCCGTGAAGGTATTTCCGATCAGGATCTGACGTTATTGGGCTTTGCACTCAACGCCGGTCGTTCTTTGGTATTGGCGGTCAACAAGTGGGACGGCTTAAGCCAGGATGTGAAAGACGATTTAAAACGCGAATTGGACAGACGTTTGGGCTTTATCGATTTTGCCCGTTTGCATTTTATTTCGGCGTTGCACGGCACCGGCGTTGGCCACTTGTTTGAATCAGTGCAAGAAGCCTACCGTTCAGCAACGCATCGGGTCGGTACCTCGGCGTTAACCCGTATCATGGAAATGGCGCAAGCTGATCACCAACCGCCGCTGGTTCGCGGCCGCAGGGTAAAAATGAAGTATGCCCATGCAGGCGGTTACAATCCTCCGGTTATTGTTATCCATGGTAATCAGGTTAACGACTTAAGTGACAGTTATAAGCGCTACTTAATGAATTATTTCCGCAAATCACTCAATACCATGGGCACACCGATTAAGATTGAGTTTCGTGAAAGTAAAAACCCGTTCGAAGGCAAAAAGAACCAGCTTACTTTGTCGCAGCAGCGTAAGCGTAAGCGTTTGATGAACTTTCATAAAGGCAAGTAATTCGCCTTAGTTGTACATTAACTGAACGTAATCCAGCCGGAGGTTTTTACCATCCGGCTTTTTTTTGGCATTTTTGCAGCGGTTTGTTTTATCCTGTGTTGGTCTTAAAACAAAAGAAAAATGACCATGATGGGAAATATAAAATCTACCTTGATATCGCTGTGTGGTGTGATGTTGTGTGCAACAGCAAGCAGCCATGCCGATGAGCAAGACAGTAAAAAATGGGATGTGAACAACCCCGCCGGTAATTGGCGTGACATTAATATCGATGTGACCCAGGGCACCTGGATGAATTTGGATGTCAGTCCGGATGGTAAAACCCTGGTGTTCGATTTACTGGGTGACTTATATCGACTGCCAATTGAAGGTGGCGAAGCCGTTGCGCTGACCAATGATATCGCTTGGCAAATGCAGCCAACCTTCAGCCCTGATGGTAAAACCATCGCATTTACCTCAGATCAAGGCGGGGGTGACAATATCTGGGTCATGCCTATTGAAGGCGGCGAGGCCAATGCAGTGACCAACGAAACGTTTCGTTTGTTAAACAGCCCGGCCTGGAGTCCGGATGGCGATTACCTGGTTGCCAGAAAACATTTTACCAGTGGCCGTTCGCTGGGCGCTGGTGAGGTTTGGATGTATCACAAAGACGGCGGAAAAGGCGTCAAGCTTACCGCACGACCCAATGATCAAAAGGACTTGGGTGAACCAGCTTTTTCACCGGACGGTCGTTACGTGTATTTTTCTCAGGACGCGACCCCGGGGAAAACCTTCCACTATTCAAAAGACTCGGTGCAGGGGATCTACAAGATTAAACGCTATGATCGTCAAACCGGTGATATTGAGGTATTGATCAGCGGCACCGGTGGCGCTATCAGGCCAACGCCTTCGCCAGATGGCAATACGCTGGCCTACATATCCCGCGATGACTTCCAAAGTGCCTTGTACCTGTACGATCTAAGTTCAGGCAAGAAGACCAAAGTTTACGACCAGTTAGAGCGTGATATGCAGGAGACCTGGGCGATTCACGGTGTATACCCGACCATGGAGTGGCTACCGGACAATCGCCATATCGTGTTCTGGGCTGGCGGTAAAATTCACAAGCTGGACACCCGTACCGGCAAACTGGAAAACATTCCTTTCCATGTGAAAGCGACCAAAAAAGTCAATCAGACACTGCGTTTTGCTCAGAATGTCTATCAGGACCAATTCGACGTTAACATGCTGCGCTTTGTCGAGGTGTCACCGAACGGCGATAAAGTCGTGTTTGAAGCGTTAGGCAAAGTCTGGGTTAAAGATATTCCCTCGGGCAAGCCTCAGCGCCTGACTAAACAGCAGTCCGAAATGGAGCTGTATCCAACCTGGTCACGGGATGGCAAAAAAATCGCTTTTGTTAGTTGGAATGATGATCAACTTGGCAAAGTACACGTCGTAAGCAGCCGTAATGGCCGCGGAGACGTGGTGGTTGATGCGCCGGGACATTATGTGGAGCCGCAGTTTTCACCGGATGGCAAAACCCTTATCTACCGTAAAGTGTCGGGCGGCTATGTGACATCGCCTCTATGGAGTAAAGACACGGGTATCTATCAGGTAGCGGTTAAAGGCGGTACGCCGGAATTAGTGTCTGAGTCGGGCAGAATGGCTCATTTTGGTGCCAGCAACGAACACGTTTTCTATGTCAATTTTGGTGGAAAAGCCAGTTTATGGCGAGTTGATCTGGACGGCCAGAATCCGATTAAGCTCTACGAAAATGCGTTAGCGACGGAATACCGTGTTTCACCTGATGGCCAGAAGCTGGCCTTTGCAGAGCGCTTTAAGGTATTTGTTACGCCCCTGCTAGAAGCCGGACAAACCATTCAGAGCGGCATCAGTAATGGCAGTCTGCCAGTCGATAAGTTATCGGTACGTGCGGGTGAAAACATCAGTTGGTTAGCCAACAGTCAGGGTTTGTACTGGACCTTGGGTAATCAGCTTTATCAGGCGCCGGTTAAAGCTGGATTTGGTGATGTGTCAGACGATGACATCAAGCAAACCTCATTAGCCTTTAAAGCCAAATCAGACAAACCAGAGGGTGTGTATGCATTGGTCGGCGCTACGCTGGCGACCATGAAAGGTGATGAAGTCATCAAAGATGGCGTTATTTTGGTTCGGGACAACCGCATTGAAGCAATTGGCACCCGCGATCAGGTACGGATCCCATCAGATGCCGAACAGTTCGATATGACCGGTAAAACCATATTACCGGGTATGATTGATGCGCACGCTCACGGACCTCAAGGGACCAATGAAATTATCCCGCAGCAAAACTGGAAGCAACTTGCCGCGCTGACCTTTGGTGTCACCACCATCCACGATCCCTCAAATGATACCACCACCTTCTTTGCCGCCAGCGAATTGCAAAAGGCCGGAAAAATCATGGCGCCGCGTTTGTACAGCACCGGCACGATTCTGTACGGTGCAGAAGGGATTGGGTATACGTCCCACGTAGACAGTCTTGAGGACGCGAAATTCCACCTTGAGCGCCTTAAAGCAGCCGGCGCATTCAGTGTGAAAAGCTATAACCAACCGCGCCGAAACCAGCGTCAGCAGGTGGTCGAAGCAGGTCACCAGTTGGAGATGATGGTGGTGCCGGAAGGCGGCTCTTTGTTCCAGCACAATATGACCATGATCGTTGACGGTCACACCACGGTTGAGCACGCTATCCCACTAGAAGTGATGTACGATGACGTCATCCAGTTGTGGGGACAGACCCAAACTGCCTACACACCTACTTTGGTGGTCGCCTATGGTGGTATCTGGGGTGAAAAATACTGGTATGCACATACCGATGTCTGGTCTCATCCGCGTTTGAGCAAATATGTGCCAAAAGACATTTTGCGTCCGACCTCAATGCGCCGGGATATCGCCCCTCATCACCACTACAACCATATCAGTGTGGCCCGTGAAGCGAAGAAAATTCGCGATGCTGGAATTTATACCAACATTGGCTCACACGGTCAGCGTGAAGGCTTAGGTGCCCATTGGGAGTTATGGATGTATGTGCAAGGTGGTATGTCGCCATTGGAGGCCTATAAAACGGCTACCATCGACCCAGCACGCACGCTGGGACTGGATAAAGAGTTAGGCTCTCTCGAAGAGGGTAAACTGGGTGATATGAGGATTGTTGACGGAGACCCACTGTCAGATATTCGTCAAAGTGACAAAGTAAGCCACGTGATCCTCAATGGTCGGTTATTTGATGCGCAAAGCATGAATCAAACCTACCCGCAACAGACTGAACGTAAGCCAATGTACTTCGAAAAATAGTCTGACGCACGAATCAAGAAAACCGCCAAATTGGCGGTTTTGTTGTTTTTATCACGGGGAAAGACATAACATTGAGCGATGGATTTTTAAGGAGAACACTATGCCCATGTTGTTTTCGTATGGCACATTGCAACAAGAGGACGTGCAAATCGCTACTTTCGGCCGCATTCTCAGTGGCACGGCTGACACCCTCAGCGGTTACCGGGTGTTGCCCTTGCGTATTCGCGACGAAAAGGTAATTCGTCTGTCTGGCAAAGACATCCATCCGGTGCTTGTGGCCACCGGCAATTTCACCGATAAGGTCACGGGAACGGTGTTTGAACTGACTGATCAGGAGTTAGCCGAGGCGGACGAATATGAAGTCGACGACTATCAGCGAGTGCAAGCGACCATGCAATCCGGTCAGCGGGTCTGGATTTACTGTGGCAGGGGTGAACAGTGAAAAAAGCAGCAATATTACTGGCCCTGCTGGTAACCCCGGTATTGGCTGACGAAGTGGGCTTAAAGCCTTTTACAACCGACGGTTGCAGTCTGTTTCCTGATGGCGATCAGGAGGATAACAGTAAGTGGATGGCATGCTGTGTGAAACATGATTACGCGTATTGGAAGGGCGGCACTGAAGGTCAGCGTGAGTTTGCTGATTTGGCACTACAGCGCTGCGTCGCCGATTTGGGCGAAAACTCAATTTCAGCCATGATGTTACTCGGTGTCAGGCTCGGTGGTGGTCCTTATTATCCTACATCGTATCGGTGGGGATATGGTTGGCCTTATCTGCGCGGCTATCAGGCACTCAATGACGAGGAAAAGGCGCAGGTTAAACTACGTATGAGTGAATTTTTGGCGCTGATCGAGAGTTTGGCCGAAGAGCAATAACCGAGCCGATTAACAGGAGTCCAAGCATGACAGATATCAGCAATGTGATTTTGATTACCGCGATGGATGACGGTGCGTGTGCCCACAGTGACCATGCTCATGCAGACCTTATTAATGATTTTCTGACCCGTCATTATCAGGGCGACAGGCTCAATAAAGTCGATCATCACGGCGGAGGTAAAAAGGCCATGCCGCTGGATATGTTTATCGGCGCCATTGATTACCTTGATCGTGAACGACTGCTCGAGTTTTATAATCAAATTCCCTGGGACAAACCAGACCGGGTTCAGTTAATGATACAGGGGCGCAAAGATAACGGGTTTACTCTCTATAAACCGTTGTGCTCAGAGGCAAAAGATTGATCAACACACATAAAAAAGCCCGCATCAGCGGGCTAAGTGTTTATTTTGCAAAAGTCGCAAAAAAGCTGTCAGGGTTCCATGTTGGCCTGTCGGGGTCATTGGCGATGATGTTAATCAAATCCAGATTCAGCCGGGTAAAATCGGCAGCCCATTGGTAGTCAATCGGTAGCGATAAGTCATCGCTGGGCATGTGGTAATGGTTTTTCAAAAACTCGCCATTACTCATACCTGTGTCACCTTCAACGGGAGTAAAGCCCGGGGTCAGATACAGGGAAGGGACGCCTTGGCGTACAAAACTGTATTGATCGCTGCGCACAAAGATCACCTGTTCGGGTGCCGGGTCAGCCACAAGCTGCATATTGTGCTGCTCAGTTGCGGTGCGTATGGCCGCAGATAAACTACTGTGCTGCTCACCAAAGGCGATGATCTCATTGGTGCGATAGGTCAGGATAGGCATATCAATATTGATGTTGGCGACGATGCTGTCCAGCGCAACCGGTGGATGTTGGGCCAGATAATCTGAACCAACCAGACCTTTTTCTTCCGCTGTGACAAAGGCAAAAATCACTGAGCGGGCAGGGGCTTTGTCCTGCAACGCCATGGCTCGGGCAATTTCCAGCAGGCTAGTGACACCGCTGGCATTGTCCATCGCACCATTATTTATTTTGTCTTTCATGACACTGTTTCGACTAATGCCAACATGGTCTAAATGGGCTGTCAGCACCACGTATTCATCTTTGAGCGCTGGATCACTGCCTTCAATCAGACCGAGCACGTTGTCACTGCTGATGTGGGTCAGTTGCGACGAGGAGGTCAACCCAGCACGGCCGCGCAGAGGTTGTGCCTCAGGCATCCCACTGTCTGCCATGGTTTGGTAGACAGCATCAATGTCCAGCCCGGTGAGTGACGCAAATTGACGGCTGGCGTCCATACTCAGGTACACCCTGAAACCCAGTTGTTCGTCTTGGTAGGCGATATTTTGTTGCGCATCTAACCAGCTCAAACGACTGCTACTGACCCAGGACTTCAGTCGTGTGAAAGGCACTTGCTCTTCGCGCTCCGGGCTATTGAGGTAGATTGCACCAATCGCGCCATGGCGAGCCAAAGCACGGGTCGTTTGGCGTTTATAATGAGCAACTTCTTCGCTGGGGAAATTCTCCGGGTAGCCTTGCACCAGCACGGCGATTTTGCCGGTTAAATCAATCTTATCCAAATCAGAGTGATTGAGGTAAGGAGCATGCAAGCCAAAGCCAACAAACACCATCTGACCTTGCAGGTCGATCTCGCTCTGAGTTAGCTCCGCATAGGTGGCCATTTCATCCGGAAAGGAAAATGACAAGCGGGTGTCGCCATGAGACACGGTAAACTTGGGCGAGTTAAGGTCTAAATGACCAGAGCGTAACTGCACAGTCTGTCGATAACTGCCATTGTTGGCAGGCTT
>CAXQZJ010000119.1:0-13870 GCA_964228145.1 Alteromonadaceae bacterium
AACGCAGTGCGATCACATCTTATGTCTGATGTACCCTACGGCGTTTTATTGTCAGGCGGGCTTGATTCGTCTTTGGTATCCGCGGTAGCCGCAAAATATGTGGCAAAGCGAATTGAAGACGAAGGTAAATCAGATGCTTGGTGGCCGCGCTTACACAGCTTTGCGGTCGGCCTGAAGGGCGCACCAGATTTGATTGCCGCACGGAAAGTCGCAGATAAAATTGGCACAGTGCATCATGAAGTGCATTTCACGGTTCAGGAAGGATTGGACGCGATTCGGGATGTTATTTATCACCTGGAAACCTATGACGTCACCACTATCCGTGCCTCTACCCCTATGTATCTGATGAGCCGAAAAATCAAAGCGATGGGAATCAAAATGGTGCTGTCGGGCGAAGGTGCAGATGAAATTTTTGGCGGTTACCTTTACTTTCACAAAGCGCCCAATGCCAAAGAGTTTCACGAAGAAACGGTACGCAAGCTTGCCAGACTCCATATGTTTGATTGCGCCCGCGCAAACAAAGCTACCTCGGCATGGGGCGTCGAAGCGCGAGTCCCATTTCTGGACAAAGCCTTTGTCGATGTCGCCATGCGCTTAAATCCTGCCGATAAGATGTGCGGTGGGGATAAAATGGAAAAACACATATTGCGCGAAGCTTTTGATAATGGCGAGTATTTACCCGAAGAGGTACTGTGGCGACAGAAAGAACAATTCAGTGACGGTGTAGGATATTCGTGGATAGATTCGTTGCGTGAACATGTCGAGCAGGAAGTCTCTGACCAACAACTAGCCACTGCGGCATTCCGTTTTCCGGTTAATACCCCGGACACCAAAGAAGGCTATTTTTTCCGCACAATATTCGAAAGTTACTTCCCGCAGGAAAGCGCAGCGCAATGTGTGCCAGGCGGTAAATCTATCGCCTGCTCCACCGCTGAGGCGCTGGCGTGGGATGAGAGCTTTGCGAATAATGCCGACCCCTCAGGCCGAGCCATGAAGGACGTACATAAAGGCTAACTATAGAACAAGCCGGGGCAGCCCGGCTTATTATTATGCTCAGGAAAACCCTTCAAGCACCAATTTGCCAATCGCCCTGCCCGCTTCCAATTCAGCATGAGCCGCTCGTAAATTGTCAGCACTGATTACCCCTAAATGCTTGCCTATCGTGGTTTTTATCTCACCTTGATCAACCAAGTCCGCGACCTGATTAAGCAAAGCTTGTTGTTGCTGCATATCGACAGTTTGGAACATAGAGCGGGTAAACATAAATTCCCAGTGCAATGAGATACTTTTAGGCTTTAGCTTGGTCACGTCTAAAGAAGCTGGATCATCGATCAAACCTAAACGACCGGCTGGCTTTAAAACATCGACATAAGCATCCAGGTATTGATCAGTCGCATTTAAACTGGCGATATGAGAGACCTCACCCACACCCAGTTCGCGAATTTGCGCGACCATATCTTTGCTGTGGTCAACCACGAAATCCGCACCTAACTCTTCAACCCACGTTTTCGATGCCGGTCTTGATGCTGTCGCAATCACAATCGCATCAGTCAAACATTTAGCCAGTTGTATCAGAATTGAACCCACGCCACCAGCCGCGCCCACCACCAGCAAAACATCTTTATTGTTGTTTTGGTCCTGTGTGGTCTGCCGAGCTATCCCTAAACGCTCAAATAATAATTCCCACGCAGTGATCACTGTGAGAGGAAGTGCCGCCGCTTCTGCATCACTAAGAGACTTGGGTTTTCTTCCTGCAATTCGCTCATCGACTAACTGATATTCTGCATTGCAACCTTGGCGGGTAAGGTCGCCTGCATAATAAACCTTATCACCTACCACAAAATCCTGAACATGCTCACCGGTCTCTACAACTTCGCCCACCGCGTCCCAGCCTAGTACTTTATATTGGGGGGCTTCAGGGGTTACGCGCTGGCGAATTTTATAATCTACCGGGTTTACTGCTATCGCAGTGATCTTAACCAGTAAATCTCTTCCTTCAGCCTGAGGGCGAGGTAAATTTATATCCACCAGGGATGCTTCGTTGTCTATTGACAGGCTTTGCTGGTATCCGATCGCTTTCATACTAAATCCTTACAGTGTATTTACCGTTACTCTACTGCTGTTTTAACCGTAACAAAACGCGTGATATTGAAATTCAATTTTCTGATTGCATTGATAATCGACATCTCTATTGCACTTTAAGTGGCATCTATCCTGGATTCATTTTTGCACTAATTCACTATATGCTAGCGCTTCTTAACAAGGAATTCAGATGTCAGACACACTTATCAACTGGTTACCCGCCATCATCACACTGGTATTTTTTAGCCTGATTCTCTGGGTTGTTAACTGGTTCTTTTTCAAGCGGTTAAGCGGCCATGAGCACAAGTTCCCCAAACAATTGGCGATGGTGCTGCTGGTTATCATTAGTTTAGTTGCCATGGTCATTTCTTTGCCCATTGCGGACAGCACCAAGGCGCAGGTGCTGTCGCTGATTGGCTTGCTACTCTCGGGGCTATTAGCATTTTCCTCGACAACCATTTTTGGCAACCTGATGGCCGGCATCATGATGCGTTTTACTGAACCGTTCAGAACCGGCGATTTTGTGCGGGTACAGGGACATTTCGGACGTGTAACTGAGCGTGGATTATTGGATTGTGAAATACAAACTGAAGACAGGGATTTGATATCGATTCCCAATAGTATGATGGTCAACAATCCTATTCATGTCGTGCGTAGCTCTGGCACTATCATTTCATTAACGCTCACTTTGGGCTATGACATCCACCATAGTCGAATTGAAACGTTGCTTAAACAAGCTGCAGAAGCCACTGGCCTGCAGGACCCCTTCGTGTACGTAACAGAGTTAGGCAACTTTGCGGTAGAGTATAAAATCGGTGGTATGCTTCAGGACATAAAAAACCTGTTAACCACGCGCTCAAACTTACATAAGCAGGTATTGGATTCACTGCACGATGACGGTATAGAGGTAATGTCACCGTCAGTGATGAATCAGCGTAAGTTAGCCGATGATGGCCAGATAATTGCGCGCTCACCAAGATACAAAAAACAGCATGAGGCTGCGTCAGCCGAAGATATCATGTTTGACAAAGCGGATGCGGCAGAGCAAAGGGAGCAACAGCAAATAAGCCTCAAAGACCAGATAACCGCCATGGAACAACGTCTTGCTGATACTGACGGTGAGACAAGAAACCAGCTGAAAGCCAGCATCGAAGCGCTAAAACTACAACTTAAGCAGCATGTTGAGAGCAAACCAGCAGACGAGTAAACACGTCTGCCAATAATGGTTTGGCCCTTAGTAAAATGAAACATTTATACATAGTTTAAGACTTGCAGATACCAGATGGAATCGGCATAGTTCATCACCTGTACGTTGTAGGAAGTGCCCTGTGAAGCAAATTATCCAGTTGTTTTCCATTGTTGCATTAATAACAGCCAACTCGCTGTATGCTCATGATAACCATAGTGATCATAGCTATGTGGGAAGTCATGGGATGGCGTTATTAAACCCGGCTGAAAACCAATGGTTTGCTTACCATATGGCTTTATACACCCCGCCCCACGATTACCAAATCGTATATCGGGTAGATGTTCCTGCCGAAATTAAAGCCGTGTTGCCTAAGCGAGGTTTAGTCACTATCTTGCCTGATCAGCATTTTGACTTAATGATGATGGTGCATGGCGATAAATTCAGCGTACCTGCAAGTTTCTATGCCGGCCATTTTGAACGCGGTGGAAAACTGATCGCACAAGGTGAGCTCGTATTGCAACAGCGAAAATACAGCACCCAAATTGCACACAGTGCGCACAGTAAATTGGATAGCATCAAGGTCGATAATCAATTGGAACTGTTTATCTACCGAATCCAACCTTCCCCGTCTTTCGATATGTTATTTTTCGCGCCCTTACAGGAGCATAAATATCAGCAAGTGAATGATTGTGTGGATCAAGTTAACCTTGCGGCGTCGACGCCAGCCAAACAACAATTGGAAGCATGTCTGAAGGCCCCTGTTAGTTACTTTGAAACCCAGGACTTTGCCGGCTAAATTACACTCGGTACGTATCCAACTCTTGCTGCAGGCGCTCAGCTAACTGGCGTAATTGATTACATGCATGGGAGGTCTGCGTCGCACTCTCCTTATTTTCCTTACTGGCAGCTTGAATGGTATCGAAGGTTTGACTTATCGACGCGGTTACCTGCTTTTGTTGATCAGAAGCACTAGAAATCTCTGTGTTGTAAGTAGATATGGTCGTAACAGACGTTAGTACCTCTCCCAACGCTTGACCTGCCTTTGTGGTGGATTCGGCGTTCTGCTCCGCTTTTTCAGTATTTTCTTGCATCAGGCTGGTAGCACTGCGCCCGCCTTTCTGCAGCCGTTCGATCATCTCACGAATTTCTTCAGTCGACGTCTGAGTGCGGCTAGCAAGGGATCGTACTTCGTCCGCAACGACCGCAAAGCCTCGGCCCTGTTCTCCTGCCCTGGCTGCTTCAATTGCAGCATTGAGCGCCAGTAAGTTAGTTTGTTCGGCGATATTACGAATCACCTCCAATACCGCACTGATATCTTCGCTAGCGCTGGCTAGCTCCGCGACAACCTCGACAGACGCTTGCATACCTTCAGATTGAGCTTGTATAGCGCTGATCGTTTGTTGCAGTACTGCAACTGTTTGCTCCGCGTCTTCCCTTGCCTGATTCGCTGCTTGCTCAGCTTTTAACGCATTATCGGCAACCGATTCGGCTGAAAGGCTCATCTCATGCATAGCTGCCGCACTCTGCTCAGTGTGTTGTGTCTGTAGTTCGATGGCTTTGCGGGACTTTTCAATATTCGTATCCAGGGTTAGTGCCGCCTGATACACTTGATTGGACGCATTTTTTGCCTCAGTGATGGTGACTTGAATACGACTTAGTAACTTGTCAAATCCGCGCGCCATTTGCCCGAGTTCATCTTGACGGTCGGAAGCAAACCTGACGGTTAAATCGCCTTCTCCACTTGCAATCTGATTTACTTTTTCGATGTATTGCTCTAAAGGTCTGGTCACCAATTTCATCAAAAGCCAGTATATGCCACCTAAGATGACCATGGCTGCTAATACGACTTTCAAGACACTAGCAGTCAATGCCCCCCAAAATACCGCATCGGTCTCACTTTTAGATGTTGCGACCAATACATCAAATTGCCAGGGTGTGAAGGTAGTTCGCGCCAGATCCCACTCAGAACCGGGCGCTGATATTATCGACTCAACCCTGTCTGGACTGACATGGGAAGATGTCATTCGTACCTTTCCTGTTTTATCGAGGAGTGCGACAAACCCTTTTTCCAACACGCGCATATCTTCAATTGCATTTTTTAAGATCTGCAAGTCAGCCTTATAGCCCACATACCAAATACCAATGATCTCGCCCTGTTCATCGAACATGGGTTCGTAGCCAGTCAGGTAGGGACTGCCCAAAATATCCACCATGCCGTAGTACGCTTTTCCCTGTCTGATAGACTGCATGGCTAGACCGTCCGGTGAGAGCTTTGTACCGATTGCGCGTTTACCTTCACGCTTGACATTGGTCGATACCCGAATAAAGTCACTACCTTTTTTACTAAAGAGCGTTGCAGTCCCACCCATAATTTTGGTGAGGTCATCAACTAAACTGAATTGATTGGCCTGCGGCTGATCTCCTAAAAACAACTGATTAGCTTGGGTGCCAGCGACTTCAACTGAAGTACCTAATTGAGGTGTGCCAAGGGCAGCACCACGTTGCTTGAGCAATGCCATCGATGCTTTCACCTGACTTAACACGATGGAATCGGTAATTGTCAGCAGGTCGTTAACCCTCTGCTGGCTGGTTTTAATATCACGCTCTATGGTTTGTTTCACCGCCGCTTGCGATGTGGTCACTGTATAGACCACCAAGCCAATGCCCAATATCGCAATAAACCCACCAATTGCTGCCAGAAAAGTTCTTTGGATCGTCATCGTCAACACCTCTACACCCTGAGATAAGAAGTATAGTCACAGAATCAAATTCAGCATTGTTGTAAAGCGCGTTGAGAAATAAAAAAAGCCTCCTTGGGGAAAGGAGGCTAAAACAGTGCAAGCGTCACTAACTTGCACTACTGGAGACTCGGGAGTCGTGTCTCATCATGCGGCTTGCTGATCCTTCTTGGGTTCAGGCGTTCTGATTAGGTAATCAAAAGCACCTAGCGCAGCATTGGCTCCTTGGCCCATAGCGATAATGATTTGCTTATATGGAACGTTGGTGACATCCCCGGCGGCAAAAACGCCCGGTACATTGGTTTCGTTATGTTGCCCAATGATAATTTCGCCACGTTCTGTTAAATCAATTGTCCCTTTGGCGAACTCTGAGTTGGGCACCAAGCCAATTTGAACAAAGATACCAGCCAGCGCCAGGTCGTGACTTTCACCTGATGTTCGGTCAGTGTACTGCAGACCCGTCACTTTATTACCGTCACCTAACACTTCTGTGGTTTGTGCGTTCATGATGATATCAATGTTACCCATGCTGCGAGCCTTGCGTTGCAGCACTTCATCGGCACGTAACTTGTTATCGAACTCCAGCACTGTCACATGCTCTACAATACCCGCTAAGTCGATAGCGGCTTCAATTCCAGAGTTACCACCGCCGATTACCGCAACCGATTTACCTTTAAACAAAGGTCCATCGCAGTGTGGACAATAGGCCACACCTTTACCGGCATACTCTTGTTCACCCGGTACGTTCATTTGACGCCAACGTGCGCCCGTGGCGACCATCACGCTACGGCTTTGCACGACCGCGCCGTTTTCCAGTTCAACACTGATGTATCCGCCTGGTTCACTGGCTTCAATTATTTTTGCCGCACGGTTATTCGCCATTACATCAACGTCGTATTCACCCACGTGAGCCTCCAGGTTTTGCACTAACTTGGGCCCTGTGGTTGAGGTTACAGATATAAAGTTTTCGATACCGACAGTATCCAGTAACTGACCACCGAATTTTTCTGCGATTACGCCTGTACGAATACCTTTCCTCGCAGCATAAATCGCCGCTGCCGAACCAGATGGGCCACCACCCACAACCAGGAAGTCAAACGGGTCTTTTTCATTTAGCGCTGCGGCAGCTCGCTTGTCGGCATTTTTGTCGACTTTCTGCAGAATCTCTGCCAGTTCCATTCGACCATTACCGAATAGTTCACCATTTAAATAGACACTGGGAACGGCCATCACCTGACGATCGTCGACTTCTTGTTGGAACAGAGCGCCATCGATCATGACGTTTTTAATGTTGGTATTAATGGCTGCCATCATATTCAGTGCCTGTACCACGTCCGGACAATTATGGCAGCTCAGGGAGACGTAGGTTTCAAAAACAAACTCACCCTCTAAATTCTTGATTTGATCTATCGTTTCGGCATCTAGTTTAAGTGGATGCCCGCCACTATGTAACAGCGCTAACACCAGCGAAGTGAATTCATGCCCCATGGGTAGACCCGCAAAGCGCATTTCTGATCCGGTCGCTGTCGAACGTACCAACATACTGGGCACGCGTTCACGGCTGTCGTTGCCTTCTACAACGGTTACTTTGTCAGACAGAGTACCAATCTGGTCAACAAGCTGTGATAACTCACCCGACTTTGCACTGTCGTCAACAAATTTGACCAGCTCAACCGGGGTTTTCAGGTTTTCTAAATACGCTTTTAACTGCTGCTGTAAGTTAGTGTCTAACATTATTCTTCCTCGGTATTATCAGGGTGAGAATGGGCTCGCAAGCTAGCGAGCCCGTTTCAAGCAGGACTTAAATCTTGCCTACCAAGTCCAATGAAGGCGCTAACGTTTCTTCACCTTCTTTCCATTTTGCCGGGCATACTTCGCCTGGATGAGATGCAACATACTGTGCGGCTTTTACCTTACGCACTAAATCGTCTGCATCACGGCCGATACCTTCAGCAGTGATTTCCATTGCCTGAATGATACCTTCTGGATCTACCAGGAACGTCGCGCGGTCTGCAAGGCCCTGGCCCTCACGCATAACGTCGAAGTTGCGTGTGATTTCACCGGTTGGATCGCCAATCATGGTGTACTGGATTTTTCCAATCGTGTCTGACGCATCGTGCCATGCTTTGTGAGTGAAGTGAGTGTCAGTCGATACTGAGAATACTTCTACGCCACGGCTCTGTAATTCTTCGTACTTGTCTGCCAGGTCACCTAATTCGGTTGGGCAAACAAATGTGAAGTCGGCTGGGTAAAAGAAGAAAATCGCCCACTTTCCTTTGATATCGTCGCTGCTTACTTCAATAAACTCGCCATTACGGAATGCCTGAGCTTTGAAAGGTTTGATAGCAGTATTAATTAATGCCATTTTCTGTCTCCAATAGATGGTTGGGTTGAATTAACGGTGATAAGAATAGCCGTGTGACTGAGATTTGGATAATTGGTTATCTAAATTGTTTTGATAGAAAAAACCTATTAACCGATTCCTATATAGTAAAAAGCCCCAATCATGGGGCTATTGACTACAACATGGTCCGCAACAGCTGTGCGGTGTTTATACGTAACAACCGCCAACAACTGATCGCTCCAAGTATGCTGACGACTGCGGCGCCCACGATGGGTGCTGTCAACCAATATTCAAAATGCAGACTGGCTGGCATATTAAACACTTGTGATTGTAGAAGGTACAAGGCCAACTCATTGGCAAGCGCAGCCATGACTCCTGCCACCGCACCAATAATCACAAACTCTCCTACCACGCTGGTTCTGATTAACCAGCCCTTTGCCCCTAGCGTTCGCAATATCGCTAACTCTTGAACCCGTTCGTCCATGCTGGCCTGAACCTGCGCAATAAGTACTAACGAACCAGCGCAGAGTACCAATATTAAAATAAACTCAACCGCCAGCGAGACCTGGTCAATGATCTCCCGCACCTGATTAATCCGGGCATCCACATCAATTAAGCTGACACTAGCTAACGGACTTAATATCTGGGTCAGATCCGCCTTTCGTTGCTCATCAAGGAAAAAGCTGGTGATGTAAGTTGCCGGAAACCCCTCCATAGCAGCAGGCTGCAATACGAAAAAGAAATTTGGCTGCATCGTTTGCCAATCAACTTCGCGCAAGCTGGTAACCTTGGCCACCACCGGTTGCCCGCCAATATCAAATTCCAGTGTATCCCCTAAGTTGATGTTCAGGCGCTCGGCAATTTGTTGTTCAACTGACACCTCGGGGAGTTCTGACAGCGTGTCGTCAAAAAAACGCCCAGCTACAATTTTATTGCCTTTTTGTAGTGAGTCCGACCAGGTCAGATTTGCTTCCCGGCCCATGCCTGCCCGGCCCTCATTTTGTGTTTGCTCACCTTCTTTACTCACCGCACTTCGAACTCTTTCACCGCCGATTGCGGCTAAACGTCCTCTAATTAAAGGGTAAATCTGCCCTGCATCTACCTGATAATCATCGAACTGTTGCTTTAACTTCGGTAGCTGTGACTCTGAAATATTGATCACAAAATAATTCGGAGTACCTTGAGGGAGTTGATCCCGCCACTGCTGCACCATGTCATTGCGCATCACAAGCACCACCAGCAAAAGTAGCAAAGTCACTGAAAAACTGATGAGTTGTACGGAATTGTTCATTGCCCGACGCTGAATGCGCGCCCATGCCAATTGCCATGGGCCAATTTTGCCGCTACCAAACCAGCGCCCCACTTTGATCAAGCCAAAACTGACGGCAAATAATGCAGCAATAAGCACAGCGCCGGTTACAAACAATATCGCACTGATTTTAAGATCCCGGCTAAATATCCACATCAAGCTGAAAATAGCCGCTCCGGCCAGCATAAATTGTCCGAACTGCCTGCTGGCCTTTTCTCCAAAGTCGCGGCGTAATACCCGCAATGGCGGTATGCTGAACAAACGCAGTAATGGATATACCGAAAATAGAAATGCACAGACAACGCCCGTCATAATGGCTGTCCACACAGGTTGCCAATGCCAGCCGTCCAGGGCCACAGGCACGCGCTCGGCGACCAGGCCTACGATCCCTTGCTGAATTGCATACCCTGCAATCAAACCAGTCACGATAGCGACCAAGGTAACCAACGCCATTTGCATTAAGTAAACACGCTGCACTAAACCTCGGCTGGCGCCAAGTGTTTTCATGATGGCAACTGGATCAAAATGACGTTGAGAGTAACGCTGTGCAGCTACCGCAATGGCAACTGCTGCTAATACAATCGCCAATAAGCTTGCCAATAAAAAGAATCGCTCCGCTCGCTTAACCGCATTACCTATCGCTGAGTCATCATCTTCCACCGAGCGCCAGCGATGTCGTTCCCGCACCAACTGCGGCGCGAGCCATTCATAATAAGCGTCTAATTGTTGCCTGTCCCCCGCATAAAAATACCGATAGTTAATTCTGGCGCCGGGGCCGACCAAACCCGTCGCTAATATATCCTGATAAGTCATTAACACCAGCTGGTCATTACCAAACACGGCAAAACCTCGGTCTGGTACATCGACCAATGCCTTGCTGACGAGGAACTGACTTTCACCTATTTCAACCTGATCACCAATGGATAATTCCAGTTGTTGAAATAAGCGAGAATCCATCCAGATATGGCCTGGCTGTGGAAGTTCGCCGGTTTCTGCCCCGATTTCAAATGGCTGGTCGGCAACCTTCACCTTACCCTTCAATGGATATTCGTTGCTGACCGCTTTAATATCCGCCAGTACCATACTCTCACCGGCAAACAACATAGAGCGAGTGCTAATCTGTCGCGCGGTTTGGAGTCCCATCTCGCTGGCCTGTTGCAACCAATCTGGGTTTAATTGACGACCACTTGAAAGCTGACGATCAGAAGCGATAAATGCGGCAGATTGATCCGTCAACGCTGCCTGCAATCTGGCCGAAAACAATGATAAAGAAAACACAGACGCCACAGACAGTACGATGGCGGCGAGAATTATAGTTAGCTCTCCTCGCCTTAATTCATGCTTAAACAGGCGTACTGCCAAATTAAACCACATCTAAGCGACTCCCTTGTTGCGCATTGCGCTCGGTCAATCTGCCACCTTGCATCACCAGCTGACGCTGGCACTTTTTGGCTAATTCAGCATCGTGAGTGACCAATACGAGGGTAGTACCAGATTCCTTGTTGAGCTTAAACAGCAAATCTTCCACCATTTGACCATTATGACTATCTAAGTTACCGGTTGGCTCGTCGGCAAACAAAATAGCCGGTCGCGTAATAAATGCTCGCGCTAAGGCAACACGCTGTTGCTCACCACCACTGAGTTGGTTGGGGTAATGGTTTTGTCTGTGCGATAATCCGACGTCTTGCATAATTTGCTGCGCCCGGGCTTTTGCATCGTCGGTGCCAGCAATTTGCGCCGGTAGCATGACGTTTTCCAACGCCGTTAAACTTTGTACCAACATAAAGCTCTGGAAAACAAAGCCAACTTTCTGGCCTCGTACCTGTGCCCGCTGCTCTTCATCTAATTTATGCAACGGTTGATCGTCCAGATAGATTTCACCGTTTGACACTTCATCTAACCCGGCTAATAAACTCAGTAAGGTTGATTTTCCTGAACCGGATGCGCCGATGATGGCCGCCGATTGTCCATCGTCCACCTTCAGCGAAATATCGTGTAGTATTTGCAGTTCACCCTCAGAGGTGGTGACTATCTTATTAACCGTTTTACATTCAATCATTTACAGGAGTGCCTTTGCGTATGCGTCTTTTATCCTTGTTACTACTTATACCACTGTGGCTTGGATCATCACAGCCGGCATTGTCAGCAAATGTAAAGGACGAGCAGCTTCAGTTACGCCCCAATAACAACGCGAAGCTATTAGTATTAGGTGATAGCCTGAGTGCAGCTTATCGGATAAATAAGCAGCAAGGTTGGGTTAATTTACTGCGCATGGCCCTGCAAGATAGCGGCGTTGAAGTTATCAACGGCGCAATTAGCGGTGATACTACCTCGGGTGGTTTAGCCCGGTTACCCACGTTGCTCAAGACGCATCAACCCACGCATGTTTTGATCGAGCTCGGCGGAAACGATGGTCTGCAGGGTTACCCCATTAATGAAATGAAACAAAATATCGCGAGCATGATCACACTGGTACAAAAAAGTGGTGCTGTCGCCATTCTGCAACAAATGCAAATCCCAACTAACTACGGCAAGCGCTATACCCAAATGTTTATCGATAGTTACGAACAGATTAGTGACGAATTTAACGTGCCTTTACTGCCGTTTTTACTGGCCGAGATCGCCACAGATCCAGAATTAATGCAAGCTGACGGTATTCACCCCACACAAGCAGCCCAACCCCTTATTCGGGACTTTATGCTGCAACACCTTACCCCCTTGTTAAATGCTGAGGCACAAAATCAGGCTGCTGAATAATTTTTGACTATACTTTTACAGAGATTGACAACAAATGGGGGCTCGATTGGATATTGGTTCAACAACATCGGCAGCAGTAACAGCACAGCTACAAACGTCGCAGCGTGACAGACCTGCAACACAGCAGACTGCCGAACTTCAAACGTCTAGACAAGACACAACGCAGTCTGCTCCTGATCCTAATCAACGGGTTGGCAGCAGAATCGATACACAAGCATAAAAAAAAGCGCATCTCATGATGCGCTTTTTCGTTATGGTCGAGAATATTGAACCGGTTTATCTTTATCTCTTTTGAGATAACGGTCACGTAGCTTTGTTTGTCTTGACGACATATCAATTGCCTCACCGTTAATATAAACCTGCTCCGCCGCTTCCATCACCTCCAATGGGTCACCGGACCAAATAACTACGTCAGCCACTTTACCTGGTTCGAGGCTGCCGTAATCTTGTTCTACACCGTACAAGGTTGCGGGATTAATTGTTAGTGCAGCGAGTGCATCTTCCCAACTCATCCCATTGGCAACCGCGTTACCCGCATTTTGCGTAATCAGTCGAGCATTATGCGTGTTCATGCCAATCGACACGTTTACACCAGCTTCTGCAAGACGACCGGCATTGGCCATCGTCGCCGCTGTTTGATCGAATCCATAGGGTAGATTAGATTCAGGGTTTAAAATCACAGCCACTTCTGCCTGAGCTAATTGCTCAGCGACCATCCACGCTTCTGCAGCACCACTAATTGCAACCTGCAGACCCGGATACCTGGCTTTTAATTTGAGCAATTGACGAATATCGCTGGCTCGATTTGCTTCCACCAACAACAACCTTTGCCCGCCAAGGACATCAATCAAGGCGTTTACATCAGCTGGCGTGAGTGTGCCTTTGTAATCTTCACCTGGCTCAACAGTTTGCCCTTCACGATTAGCGACTTCGTCAAACACTGAGATTAACTGTGGCCATAACAGGCCCCGGCTTCCGCCAATCCGGTTTAATCCCCGATGACTGATATCCATTCTCATGAAAGCTCGGGGTTTAATCAACGCATCACCCTCACCAGACAAACTGATCACGGCCCCCTGACCCTGAAATATACCATGGGTATAGGACAGGCTAGTCGCCGCTGAGGTAATACCCTCAATTCGGGTAATCGGAAATAAAGTTGATGCCGGGTTTATCGCAAAACTCGCATCCAATGCCGCGCCAGTCGGTGAAAAGTCGTTCTCGCCGACGCTGTAATCTACCGGGCCTGCTGAACTGCTTACTTCAACCATTCCAAGTTGGCTCAATGTCAAGATAAGACCCGGTGTTAACACCTTTCCACTGGCATTTACCTGAGTATATCCCTCTGGGATGGCATTGCGTTCAACCACCGCCTCAATTCTTCCGTCATTAATCAACAACGCTTTGTCTGTCACCGTGCCTTGCTCACCCATGGTGTGCATAGTGCCACC
>CAXQZJ010000120.1:0-36699 GCA_964228145.1 Alteromonadaceae bacterium
GGCTTGCCGTTAAGCTTTATTGATAAAAGTCGTTTTGGACGAATTAATCTTAACGATTACACGCATATTTTGCTGGTGGACGGTAGTTATCGTGATATCAGTGACAATCAGGTAAAACGACTCAAGCAATGGGTGCGTGACGGTGGTGTGGTGTTTGCCCAAAAATCAGCAGCGAAATGGTTAAGTGACAATGAGATACTTGGCGCTAAGTTCCGCGCAAACAAGGATGTCCTAGGTGGATTTGATACCGACAAGTTACGCTATGAGGACATGGCTACATTGCGTGCACAACAGCGTATTGCCGGTGCTGTATTTAGTGCCAACATTGACAGCAGCCACCCTTTAACGTTTGGCTTAAACAGCGAGCAATTGGCATTGTTCCGAAACAGCAACCTCATAATGGAACAACCAGAAAGTCCGTTTATCACGGTTGCTAGTTATGTATCCGAACCCTTGCTGTCTGGTTATGCAGCAGAGCCGTTGGTGGGGCAGGTTGCTAATAGTGCTGCCATTGTGGCACACCGATACGGTAGAGGCCGTGTAATCGCGATGACAGATCCTGCCAACTTCAGGGGCTATTGGCGAGCTACTCAGCGTTTGCTCAGTAACGCAATTTATCAGGCGCCGCTGATTAACGCTGCAAACTGATTGCCATCGACCAAACATCGATTTGCAGATCAGGATAGTGGCGGCGCAGCATTGAACATAGCGCCGCCATGGTAGTGCCGGTGGTAATGACGTCATCAAACAGTGCGATATGGGAACCTGGGCATGCTGTTTTAAGTTCGAAGGCATTGCGCAGGTTACGGCGACGTGCGGCGCCGCTCAGTTCGGTTTGGGCCTGGGTCATTTTTACCCGCTCGATAAGATTGTGCTGACATGGCAGAGACAGACGTTTGGCGACTAAACCGGCCAACAAACCCGCCTGATTGAATCGCCGCTGCCGGAATCGTTTGCGGTGCAGTGGCACAGGTACAATCAATTGTGGCAGTGCGAGTTCGCTGTCACGATACTGTTGTACAAATAAGTCAGCCAACGCATGTGCGGGTAATTGATTGCGGTTAAATTTTAATTGCGTTAACCATTGGTTAAAGGGCCATTGATAGTCAGCGATACAGAAAAGGCGCTGGCAGTCGATGGCAACCAACTTTTTTGCCGCTGGTGCATTGAGTAAATTGAATCCATAGGGACTGAGTGTTAACAGGCTCAGATCTGCTGTACAGGTTTGGCACAGTAATCCAGCGCTCGAAAGCCGGCACAGCAAACACTGTTGGGTAAACAACGATTTAATCTGGCTGAACCATTCCATAGCCGTATCTCCTTTAAGACAAGTAAAGCGTAAAAATGCAAAAAGCACAGTCAGGTCAACAGGTACATATTGAACAGCATGGCAACAAGGGACAGGATTTGGTGTTGCTCCATGGCTGGGGACTAAACAGTTCGGTATGGACACCGCTGGTTGAACGACTCAGTGACCACTACTGTTTGCATTTAGTCGACTTGCCTGGATTTGGTTACAGTCCGCCGTTGTCAGCAGAGGAATTTACGCTCAGTCGGTTGGCCAAGATTGTCACTGAAGCAGTGCCAGTCGGGGCAAGTTGGGCTGGCTGGTCAATGGGAGGTCTGGTAGCACAACAGGCAGCGGTTAATGGGCAGGCCGCACGTCTGATGTTAATTGGTAGCTCGCCGAAATTTGTCAGCAGTGGGCAATGGCAGGGTATTCAGCCAGCAATCCTGAATCAGTTTAGTCGCCAACTGCAGCAAGATACCGGAAAAACATTACAACGCTTTTTGGCCATCCAAGCGATGGGAAGTGACTCTGCTCGTAAGGACGTAAAGCAAATCAGTGCTGCGGTAGCGACCAGACCTTTGCCGTCCCAACAAACGCTGGCCAAGGGATTGGCATTGTTGAATGAGGTTGATTTGCGTTGCCAGTTAGCCAATCTTGGGGTACCTGTTTCCTTGTTGTTCGGGCGACTGGATACGTTAGTTCCAGCCGGCGCTGTGGAGGATATAGCACAATGCTTTCACTCTCCAATGGTAGAGATTATCGAACATGCCTCACACGCACCGTTTATTTCACACCCGGATCAAGTTGCTTCAGCGATAAATGCCTGGATGAATCAGGACTGAAAACTTCTCTTTCTGGTCAAATTGGTTAATAATTAACCTGAGGTTAAAAGAGGTTAAATTGCGATGAATGTAACTAATGGGCCAACATCGGCTTTTTATTCAGGCTTACAAGGCTATCAACGTGCGTCGGATAATATTAGTCAGGCGGCATCATCCATAGCGGGACAAACCGCTGATCGCCGTTCCGTTCAAGAAGTGCTGTCTGATACCGCTGCGCAGCAAATTGGGCTGACCGGTGATATTTTGCAGAATGTCGGCGCTGATAATCTGACGAGTGATTTGGTTTCTTTGTCGGTAAACCAAATCAATGCACAAGCTAATCTCAAGGTAGTTGGCACAGCCACTGACACTCTTGGCCGTATCATCGACGAACTGGCCTAAACGATAATGAATATTGTGACCCCCTTACCTGTTGCACTGCCATTCACGAATAGCAATGTGAACACCGACAGTGTGCGTCGCGATAATCAATTAAAGGAAGTCATCCCGCAGCCATCTCAGAATGAAGAGTCACCGGCTCAAGGTGGATTGGGCTCGGATTCAGATAAAGTCAGACAACCGGGGCAAGCCCCTCAACCTTTGGTTTATGAGCGACCACAGCCGCAACAACAAAGTGGGCAATCGCCAGCCTCTTCTGAGCAGCAACAAAAAGATAACGGTGAAGACCCAAGCGCGGGTAAGCAAGATGCTCAGCAACAACAACAGGAGCAAGCTGAACAGCGTGAGGTTGAGCAGCTCAAGGCGAGAGACAGAGAGGTTAGGGCTCATGAGCAAGCCCATGCTCGCGTCGGTGGTGAGTACGCTGGCGCACCTCAGTATGAATTTGAACTCGGTCCGGATGGCCAACGTTATGCTGTGGGTGGTGAGGTATCTATTGATATCTCTGAAGAAAATGAACCTGAACAAACCGTTAGGAAAATGGAGCAGGTAAAGGCCGCAGCCTTGGCGCCAGCGGAGCCCTCCCCGGCGGATTTACGCGTAGCCTCTGAAGCGACGCAAATAGCGGCTCGGGCCCGCACTGAACTAGCGAATGAACAGCAGCAAGCGCGTAGTGAAGCGTTTGAACAAGTCTTTAACCCTCAGGCTGGAATTGATGCTGTACGCGGTCCTGAGTTAGAAGACATCGTGGTCAGTGGTGCGGTAACACCACCGACCCGCTCTCTTGATCAGGCAGCGCTCGCGCCTGAGGAGCAACAACGCAGTCTGGAAGATTCTGAGCGTGACCCACTGATCAACCAGCGAGCCAACCGAATTAACGATTTTTACGCCAGAATCGACCAACCACGCAGTAGCGCACTGAGTTTTACCGCATAACTCAGCGCGCCTGATCTGATTAGCCCAACCAGTTATTTTTTCGCTTTGGCAAAAGCTTCTGCGAAAGCATTGCCTAACGCTGTATTACCAGCCGGTGCCTTATTCTTAGTTGGCTTTTGTCTGGTTTTTTGGCCGGTATTGCGGTTATCGCGTTGGGGCTTTTCTTTTGCTGCGGGGGCTTCATCGTTCAAGCGCATGGTAAAGGAAATCCGCTTACGTGCGACGTCTACTTCGACCACTTTGACTTTTACGATGTCACCAGCCTTAACGACTTCCCTGGGATCTGAAATGAATTTGTTCGTCATGGCAGAGATATGCACTAAGCCATCCTGATGAACGCCGACATCAACAAACGCACCGAAATTAGCAACGTTTGATACCACACCCTCTAACAACATGCCGGGCTCAAGGTCTGCTAGCGTATTTACGCCTTCTTTGAAACTGGCAGTTTTAAACTCAGGTCGTGGGTCTCGGCCTGGCTTGTCCAGTTCTTTGAGAATGTCACGCACCGTGGGCAGACCAAAGGTATCATCGGTAAACAAATCGGGACTGAGTGATGTGAGTAACTGTGTATTACCGATGAGGTCATTGACCGCAGTGGCGGTGTGACTGACGATTTTTTCAACTACTGGATAAGCTTCAGGGTGCACACCGGAGGCATCCAGTGGGTTCTCGCCACCAACAATACGCAAAAATCCAGCCGCTTGCTCAAACGCTTTGGGTCCAAGTCTTTCAACCTTCAACAGCGCTTTGCGCGATTTAAACGCCCCTTGAGCATCGCGAAAGCGCACAATGTTCTGCGCAAGGGTTTTATTTAAACCGGAAACGTGGGCAAGTAACGCGACCGATGCGGTATTCAAATCGACACCTACCGCATTTACACAATCTTCCACCACAGCATCAAGGGACTTACCTAAGTGGCTTTGACTTACATCATGCTGATATTGGCCAACGCCGATGGCTTTCGGTTCAATCTTAACCAATTCCGCCAGCGGGTCTTGTAAGCGACGGGCAATTGAAACGGCACCACGCAATGATACATCCAGATCAGGTAACTCTTGAGAAGCAAGTTCAGAGGCAGAGTAAACCGATGCGCCCGCTTCGCTGATCATGATTTTGCTCATCCCGGCGACAGGCTGCATTTTTATTAACTCTGCCGCCAGACTATCAGTTTCTCTTGAGGCTGTTCCGTTTCCTATGCTGATTAAATTCACCTTGTATTGAGTACACATGTTGGCCAGGGTGCGTAATGCCTTATCCCACTGCTTTTGCGGGGCATGGGGAAACACGGTGTTGGTTGCCAGTACTTTCCCCGTTGCATCGACTACAGCCACTTTAACCCCAGTGCGTAAGCCTGGGTCCAGACCCATCGTGACTTTAGGGCCGGCTGGTGCCGCCATAAGTAAATCATTCAGGTTTTTAGCAAAGACCTGAATCGCCTCGGCTTCGGCTTTTTCTCTGAGTGCAGTGAACAGCTCTGTTTCCATATGTAACTGAATTTTGACTTTCCAGGTCCACTGAATGACCTGTGCTATCCAATTGTCTGCGCTGCGTTGCTGATGTTGCCAACCTAGATGCTGACTAATCAGAGTTTCACAGTGGGGGCGTCCGCCGTCTTCGAGACCGGGGTCGGCATCCATAGATACCTGCAATATCCCTTCGTTGCGGCCACGAAACATAGCAAGGGCACGGTGAGATGGCGTTTTAATTAATTTTTCATCGTGGCTGAAATAGTCGCTGTATTTGGCGCCTTCCTTTTCTTTGCCTGCTATAACGCGACTAGAAATATTGGCGTTTTGGGTTAAATAACCTCGGATTTTTTGCAGCAGCGCTGCATCCTCAGCGAATTTTTCCATCAGGATAAAGCGGGCACCATCCAACGCCGCTTTAGTATCGACAACCTGATCATTTAAAAAGCCATTGGCTTGCTCGATTGGATCTAATTGCGGGTTATCGAATAGCATCTCGGCGAGGGGCTGGAGGCCTTGTTCGATAGCAATCTGGCCTTTGGTCCGGCGCTTTGGCTTATATGGTAAGTAAAGGTCTTCAAGTTCAGTTTTAGTTTGGGCTGAAAGGATTCGTTGTTTGAGTTCCGGTGCCAGTTTGTCTTGTTCCTGAATTGATTTAATGATCACGCTACGACGATCTTCCAACTCGCGAAGGTAACCAAGTCTTTGTTCCAGTGTGCGTAATTGTGTGTCATCCAGGCCACCGGTGACCTCTTTACGGTAACGGGCGATAAAAGGTACGGTAGCGCCCTCGTCCAGTAATCCAACGGCAGCGTCAACCTGCGCTGGCTTTACCTGTAGCTCTGCAGCAATAGTAGCGTTAATCATGCAGTCTCTCTAAGAAATGTCTGAATTTTCGGCGATTAGTTGAAACTAATCGTGAATTGAGTTGGCAGAAAATATTCGTCAGTTTAGCATTGTCTGTATGACAGGCGAAATAGCGATTGTTCGCCCCATAGATGGATAAATCCGCCAAACGGGCTCAAAGTAAACCTTAAGCTATGAAAACCAAATTAGTCACGCCGGAAGGCTACCGAAAACTGCAACAAGAAGAAGATTATTTGTGGCGGGTCAAGCGTCCTGAGATTACTAAAATTGTAACTTGGGCAGCGAGCTTGGGCGACCGCAGCGAAAACGCCGATTATACCTTTAATAAGCGGGTGCTTCGTCAAATCGACAGGCGCGTACGATACTTGCGAAAGTTACTGCCACAACTGCAAATTGTGGAATTCTCAGAGCAACAGCGAGGCCGTGTGTTCTTCGGTGCTTGGGTAGAAATAGAAAACGAAGAGGGAGATATCAAGCGCTTCCGTATCGTTGGTCCTGAAGAAATTTATGGTGATAGCAAAGGTGTCATCTCAATTGATGCTCCCATGGCGCGCGCGCTGCTTAAAAAGCAAGTCGATGATGAAGTGGTGGTAGCGACCCCCGCGGGTCCTAAAATTTGGTATGTGACCGATATTCGTTACCAAAACGGCTTCGGGTCAGAGCAAGAATAGTCTTTCTCTGGTTTACTTGGCAGGGAAGAATCATTCGCAATCCCGTTAGTCGGAATTGTTCTAATCACTGACCGATTTTAGCTAATTCCCTATCACTGAGGGTCTACACTAAACATACAGGTCAGCAAGGTGGTGGCCGACCCATTACACCCCTTGTTGTCATTAGCGACGCAATCCTCGTCAGATTGACGAAGCAATGAGTAGCCTGATGACAATGTGATACTTAGCCGGTTATTCCGGAGTAACTTTTCCCGTATAACGGGGTTAATAGGGACAAGGTTCAGCAAGGAGTGGTTAGCTGAAAAACGAAAAAAGCCGGTTAATACCGGCTTTTCTTTTTTGACTGTCCATTAGCCTTGGCTTGGTTCAGCGTCTGGCTTTTTCACGTCAAGTAACTCAACTTCGAAGATCAGTGTGCTGTTCGGGCTGATGTCTTCACCAACTGCACGCTCACCGTAGGCAAGTTCTGCGGGAATAACAAAGCGGTATTTCGCACCTTGTTTCATTAATTGGAGGCCCTCGGTCCAACCTGCAATGACGCGATTAACGCGAAATGAAGTCGGTTCGTTGCGGCTAAATGAAGAATCAAATTCTGTACCGTCAATAAGGGTTCCGCGATAATGCACGGTAACCGTATCAGCGGGGGTGGGTGACACACCATCACCTTCAACCAGCACTTCATATTGTAAGCCACTGTCGGTCACTGTTACTTCTGGGCGCGCCGCGTTTTCAGCAAGGTAGGCTTGGCCTTTAGCAACATTTTCTTCGGCCAGCTTTGCATGCTTCGCTTCAAGGTTCTGGGTGGCCGTCATCTCCAGGCTTTGCATTAGTGCGTTGGTTTGTTGTGGCGTCAGTGTGGCAGTGCCAGCCAGCTGTTCCTGAATGCCGGCAATGATCTGTGCCTGATCCAGAGTAATATCTGCAGTTTGGTACTTTTCAGAAGCCTGAGTAATGATGGAGCCAATCGACACGCCCAATGCATAAGACTGTTTTTCAAGCTCACTAGATGCGGTGGCGGTATCGCCAGACGCCTGTGGAGCCGCAGTGTTATCAGTTGAGGCAGCAGCCTGAGATGCTGCTTCGGTAGTGTCTGAGGTAGACTCCTGAGCCGGTTGGCATGCTGCCAGTCCCATTGCTGACAACATCAGCAGTGTGGCTTTTAGTTGTTTCATTATTTCTCCGGTTTTTGATAAATCTGTTGCTTAGCGTACACTCGCAGGCAAACGACTTGTTGTTGAGTCGCCTATACTAACTTTACCTGAGCAAAAGAGAAACCAAGGATGAAACGCTTTTTTTCTGTCGTCTTGTTGTCGTGGTTATTAGTCGCATGTGGCATTGCCGAACGCGATCCATTGGTTCGCATTGAGCATGGTGCGGGGGGCAGTCAAGCCGCAGATATTTCTTATGATGGGCAACTAAGCGTTGTTTCTACTCTCGACAAGGGCATCAGTGTTTGGTCAAGGGAACAGGCGTCGCCAATTTTTGAGTGGTCTCATCAGGGAGAAGACGCCAATGTGGTGACCCATGTGGGCTTTTCCTTTGATAAAAGCTACGTGGTGAGTGCGGACGCAGATACTTTCGCTATCTGGAATTTGAACAATGGTGAACCTGAAGGCCTGTGGCGCATTGATGAGTCAAGTATACGCGACATCGCAATTAGCAATCAGGGCAAAGCCATTCTGGTTGGCAGAGGCAATGGAAAAGTCATGTTTTTCCAACACCAATCCGGCCGACGTTTGGAGTTTTTAGGTCACAATGAAAAGGTTAATTCAGTGGCGCTGTCGCCCAACGGGTTTTATGCCCTTAGCGGCGGCAATGATTATCAGGCCTATTTATGGGATACCCGAAGCGGTCAGGTTATTCACGCATTTAATCATCCGGGACGTGTGACCAAAGTGGCGTTGGATCCAAAGGGACGTTTCGCCTTCACCGCGGATAGCCAGAAGTCGGCCAATATATGGGATGTGCAAACCGGTGAACTTATCAGCCAGTTACGCTTTATCGAGCGCCAGAAAATATTTAGCGATGTGGTATTTTCGGAAGACGGTCAATTTCTACTTACGGGTTCACCAAGCCGGCGAATAACATTGTGGAACGTAGCGAGTGGCAAAATAGAAAAAGAATGGGTGGTGGCAGCGAAAGACGGTCCCGCGCCGCAGAGTGCGGTGGTGTACGCAGTCGGATTTGTGGATAATGCGCGCATTATGTCTGAAAGTAGCAGCGGGTTGGCGGAAATCTGGCCTTTGTAATAAACATGAGCGACGATACCAAACCATACATTGAGCAACTTGAAACCAAAGTGGCGTTTTTGGAGCACACATTGGATGAGTTGAATCAGGCGTTAACTGATCAGCAACATCAGTTGGACAAGATGCAAGTTCAGATGCGATATTTAAATGACAAATTGCGTCAGCAACAAGTGTCGAATATTGCGTCAGAGGCAGAGGAAGCTCCACCTCCCCATTATTGAACGGGTCTACTCAGGTTTGAATACGCCTATCACCTGTTCTTGTTGCCGGCTGGCCTGATTGACCTTTTTATCAGCATGAGACTCGGTATGATGACACTGAACGCATTCCATTTTTTCCACATTATTTTCAAAGTACAACATGAGGGTGTCCAACTCGCCGCATTTTGGACAAGTGGCACCAGCGATAAAGCGTTTTTTTCGTCGGGTATTCATGGTTTTCCACATCAGTCATGATAACTACAACACAAGGGTATGATACCTGTTTAGCTTAGCGTTTTCGCCTCTCTAATTTGCAGTAATTTATGATTAAGATAACGAATTTACAGTTAATGCGCGGCACCAAAGTGCTTCTCGACAATTGTCACGCGCAAATTAATGACGGCCAAAAGGTCGGCTTAATCGGCGCCAATGGCGCCGGCAAATCAAGTTTGTTTGCTATGCTGCAAGGCCGGCTTCAGGCCGAGCAAGGCGAGTGTGCCGTACCAAAGCATTGGCATATCGCTACCGTTGCTCAGGAAACGCCCGCTACAGAGCGCGTCGCAATTGAATATGTGATAGATGGTGATCGCCAGTTACGATCACTACAACAACAATTAGCCGAGGCAGAGCAGCGCAACGACGGTCACGCCATCGGACATTTGCACACACAATTAGAAGACGCTGGTGCCTATGATGTGCAGAGCCGTGCGGCGCAAATCCTACACGGGCTAGGATTTGAAGAAGATCAGTTAAGTCATCCCGTGAGTGCTTTTTCTGGCGGCTGGCGTATGCGTTTAAACCTCGCCCAGGCGCTGGTATGCCGGTCTGATCTACTGTTGTTGGATGAACCCACTAACCACCTGGACTTGGACACAGTAATCTGGCTCGAACAGTGGCTCACAAGCTATACAGGAACAATGATTCTTATTTCTCACGACAAGTCTTTTCTAGATAACACCGTGAATCATATACTGAGTATTGAGGAACAGGCGCTGTTCGCTTACACCGGAGGGTATAGCGCATTTTTGAAGCAGCGGGCAATCCGGTTGGAGCAGCAACAGTCCGCGTTTGAGAAACAACAGGAAAAAGCTGCACATCTGCAAAAGTTTATCGACCGGTTCCGGGCTAAAGCCTCCAAGGCGAAGCAAGCACAAAGCCGAATAAAGCAACTCGAAAAAATGGCAGATTTGATGCCAGTACAGCAGCAATCGCCCTTTTCATTTGGTTTTGCCGATCCGCCCAAACTACCTAACCCGTTGGTCAGTATGGAAGCAGTGCAACTAGGGTACGGCCAACATAAGGTGATCAGCGAACTAAAGCTAAATTTAGTTCCTGGTAGTCGGATTGGACTGCTCGGCCGCAATGGTGCAGGTAAGTCGACTTTAATCAAACTATTGGCAGGTGAGATACAACCTCAAGCGGGTGACTATCAGCCCTCGGCGGGCTTGCAAGTGGGTTATTTTGCCCAGCACCAGCTTGAATATCTGCATGCGGACTCATCGCCATTACAGCACCTGATGCGACTGGACGATAAAGCCTCAGAGCAGCAGTTACGAGACTTCCTCGGTGGGTTCGGATTTAAAGGTGATGCAGCAACCGGTCCGGTAGGTCCCTTCTCTGGTGGTGAAAAGGCACGTATGGTACTTGCACTCATCGTTTATCAGAAACCTAATCTACTGTTACTCGATGAGCCGACGAACCATCTGGACATGAACATGCGTGATGCGCTGTCACTTGCTTTGCAAACTTTCGATGGTGCGATGATATTGGTGTCCCACGATCGGGCCTTGCTGGAAGCTGTGTCTGATGAGTTTTATCTTGTTGATAAGCAGCGCGTCAGCCCGTTTGCGGGGGATTTGGACGATTATCGGCGCTACTTATTAGACCAAGCCCGCGCGTTGAAAACGGTGGGTAATTCGGCTGCCGCTGCAACAGTACCAGACCGAAAAGAACAAAAGCGTCGCGAGGCGCAATTCCGTCAACAGATAGCACCGCTGAAAAAACAAATCGAAAAAGAGGAAAAGCTATCGGAACGATTGCAGAAACAGCTGGACGAAATTGAGGCAAAGTTAGCAGATACCGCCATGTATTCAGAAGAGAACAAAGCACAGCTGACGACCTTGTTAGCCAATCAAACTCAAGTGAAAAGGCAATTGAGTGAGGTAGAAGCGTCATGGATGGAAAATATCGAAGCCCTTGAGACAGCGCAACAGGCATTTGATGATGCTGCAGGCTGACGATTTTTGGCACTACAGTTTGCGGGTATACCCGCAGATTGCTGACACCTTGTTGACGCTTCAGGATGAGGCTGGAATAGAGGTTAACCTGCTACTAATGGCGTTGTGGCTGAACAGTAAACAACAAGCGCTGGGCATTCAACATTGGCAGCAGCTGCTACAGGAAATTGCGCCTCAGCGCGCTGAAGTGAGCAAACGCCGGGCGAAGCGTAGAGGTATCAATAAAGCTCAGGCGCTGCCAGACTATCAGCAGGCTCTGCAGCACGAGCTGGAGGCAGAGAAGCTACTGCAAAAAGCCTTGGTGGCGGCGATTGATCTCCAGTGGTTGCAACCTCACAGTCCGCAAAGTAATGTCCTCGCCGCAGCCACTGCGTGTCAACAGCATATCACTGATGACCACAGGATGAAGGTGCAACAACTGCTTAAAAGCTGACCGGGATCAAAGTTTGCCGTGCCGTAGCGCGGTACATTGAGCATGAACTGACAAGGAGCATGACAATGTGGCAAATGATTTTTAATGATCCCATCGTATGGGGTGCGTTACTCGGTCTTGGTGTAGTGTTAGCGTTATGTGGATATTACTTATACATGTTTTTGCATCATCCGTTTCACGAAGACAAATAGGCTTGTGTCGCTGGCAGGAATGTAGTCAAATTTAACTATTCTTGATTAGTTAACCAGTGATGTGAGCAGTAAAACCCCGGGACGCATCCTTACCAGTGACTTTAAACCAGTCTGGTGGGCAAAAAACCGACATATTCAAACTATTTGGCCGCGCTTTCTACAGCGACGGTTACCCTTGACCTTGCAGTGGCAACGGTTGGAGTTACCCGACGGTGATTTTGTTGACTTAAGTTGGGCCCCTGAACCCCAAAATAAAAAAGGAATGGCCGTTCTTTTTCACGGTTTGGAGGGGTCCGCTCGCTCGCACTATGCCCATGATATGTTGGCGGTGCTGGCAAAAAACGGCTGGCATGCCGTGATGATGCATTTCAGGGGGTGTGGCAACGGCTTAAACCGGTTGCCTCGGACTTATCACAGTGGTGACACGCAAGACGCCATGTTCTTCCTTAATTGGTTACAAAAGCGCTTTCCTGAGCAGCCTAAGATGGGCATCGGTTTTTCACTGGGTGCCAATATGCTGTTGAAGTTGTTGGGTGAAAATCCGGCTCAGCAATGGTTAAAGAGTGCCGTGGCAATATCTCCTCCGTTCAGGCTGGCAGATTGTGCTGCTGCGATCAGCCGTGGTTTTTCAAATAATTACCAAAAGTATTTGCTCAAGAGCATGGTCAACAAGGTGCGTGCTAAGATGCAACGCATGGACTTTAAACCTTGGCTGTCGATCACGGAACAAGAGTTACCAAAGATCCAGACCTTTGCCCAGTTTGATCAATTTATAACCGCTCCCTTGCATGGTTTTAGCAGTGTTGATGATTATTATCAGCGCTGTAGCGCCAGTGCCTACACCCCGCATATCACTACACCTACCTTGATTTTACACGCTAAAGATGACCCATTTATGAGTGAATCAGTGGTACCGAAAATCGAAGAGTTGTCAGGCGCTGTGAGTTTAGAGTTAAGCGAAAATGGTGGGCATGTTGGCTTTATGCAGGGAAGTCCCTGGCGACCCCGGATTTGGAGTCACCAGCGGGTGTTAAACTATTTTGCTGACTTTATCGATTGACGGCGTTCTAACAGATAGCGAGTGATACCGTATAAACTGATGGCAATCCAAAAGCACTCTATAACCACGGACGCTAAATTGAAGTTGTAATAGAGCGAAATGAGCAACAAAATTGCGCCAGTCAAATTGGTGATGGAGTAGGGCAGTTTCTTACTGTCCATTTTTCCAGCTTGCAGTAAAAAGTAGCTCAATACGATAAGGCCAACACCAATGTTGCCAACAAAATCATGCCATGCAAATTGCATAATAATTCCAGGTTAAAAAAACGGCCGCGCAGTTTAGTAAACTTCGCTCAGGCATGCCAGCCTATTTCACTTTGAGTAAAGGACAGTTGATGAAAATTCCTTATGATGCGTTACCCCCAGAGACGTTGTCGGGCTTGGCAGAGTCATTTATTCTCAGGGAGGGCACCGATTATGGCGATGAAGAATTACCGATGGCAGAAAAGCTAGAAAATTTGCTCGCTCAGATAAAACAACAAGAGGTGGTCATTGTTTATTCTGAACTTCATGAAACGGTTAATCTCATGACGATACAAGAATATCGTCGTATGCAGCAGGAAGGAGATGCCGGGGGTTAGCCCCCGGCAGGACAGCCCCCGGCACCGGCGTTAAACTTTGTTCAGTAGCAGGGTAAAGGTAACTGGCACCATAGTATTGATGTTCGCCAAGCCGGCAATTTCTCGCAGGCTGTTAATGCCTTCGGTCAATCCAAAGTCTTCCGCCCTCAGCACGACGGGTGAGACGCTGTTCACTAACAGGCCATGGTCCTGGGTGGCGACCACTGTAATCTCTGCACTCATACTTTGGTGCTTGCCATGTAAATTCAGGTCGAACCTTGCCTCCATCCTAGTAATCTGGCCTGGTTGCAGAGCGTTCACCTGAGTTAAATCAAGTTTGGCCGTAATCACTGCCCGAGGGTAATCCCCGACCTTAAACAGCAAGTCGCGCATACGTGTGTCGCGAATCTCGATACCGGTGTTGATGCTGGCCAAATCAATGATTAGACTAAATTCGCCGTTATCCATTAAACCGCCATCCAAGCGGTCAAACTGATGCGTTTCTGTAATGACAGCATTCTTAACCGACACGATATTCAGTTTTGAATCCTGCGCAGCAAGCTCCCAGCTCGCCGAAGCAGGTAAGCTCATCAGCAAGGTCAGTAATGCCAGCCCCAGTTTATTCTTCATAGTACTCGACCATTTCTTCCCAATTGACATTTTGATCTCCCATTACGATAAAGTTCGGGTTGGTGAGGGTGTTACGCTGATTATAGGATAATCGCTCAAATGCAACGCTAAGAATTTCGCCGCCCGCCTCAGTGACAATACATTCGGCCGCGCCGGTGTCCCATTCTCCGGTAACGCCGAGGCGCATAAAGAAATCTGCTTTGCCCTCTGCAATAAAACACGCTTTTAAGGAACAACTCCCCAGCGGTAGTGTTTGATAGGTGCGTTTACTCGACATGCGTTGCATGACCCGCTCCCGGGACTGGCGACGACTAATGGCGAGGACCACCACTTCCTCGTCGGGTTGTTCGAATTTGCGCACATGAATTGCACCACTTTCCTGCGGACTGTGCTTATAGGCGCCGTTATTTTTACTCGCATAGTAAAGACAATCCCCTGCCGGCCAATAAATGACACCAATAACAGGCTGATTTTGTTCAATAAGCGCTATATTGACAGCGAAATCTCCACTTCGGGCGACAAATTCCTGGGTGCCATCGATAGGATCAATAAGCCAATAGCGTTGCCAGTGCTGGCGGTCACTGAGCGGAGCATTGGTTTGTTCTTCCGACATGATGGGGATGTCGGGTGTTTTTTCGGCAAAAAACGCGCAAATCAGTTCGTGCGCTTTTAAATCAGCTGTCGTAACCGGGGAATCATCTTGTTTTTGGTACGCATCGTAATTGCCACTGTCATACAATGACCAAACTAACTGACCGGCGTTAAGCGCCGCTTGTTTGGCCAATTCCAGCAGCTGAACGTTATTGTCTGGCATAATTAACTCCTCAAGTGCCGTTCAAGCAATAACAGGGCTGCGATACTGCGGGCCTCGGTAAAATCCGATTGTGCGAGTAAATCATCTATCTGACTGGTGGGCCATTTGACGACTTCCAAGGGTTCCGGCTCATCGCCAGGGAGGCGCTCAGGGTACAAATCCTGAGCGATAAGAATTGTCATTCTTGCATCAAAAAAGGTCGGAGCCATATGAACTTGATGCAAACGATTGAGTGACCGGGATCCATAGCCGATTTCTTCTTTTAGTTCTCTGTCTGCAGCTTCTTCAGGCGTTTCACCCGGATCGATCAGACCTTTTGGGAAGCCTAGTTGATAGTCATGAGTGCCCGCGGCATACTCACGAACCAATAACATATGATCGTTATCGATGAGCGGAATCATCATAACCGCCCCTCGGCCACTGCCTTTCATGCGTTCATACTCTCGCGCCACACCATTGCTGAATGTCAGGTCAACTTGCTCAATATGAAAGAGTCTCGAGCGGGCAACGGAGCGTCGCTGCCTAATTGTGGGCAAAGAACGCTTAACTTCGGTTTTACTCATGTGCCTGGCACGTTATGATCATCGGTATAAACAATATAACGTGTCTGATAGAGAAAGCCCATGCTTCACTGGAACCAAATTGAAACCGTTTTGCTTGATATGGACGGTACCTTACTGGACCTACACTTTGATAACCATTTCTGGCTGGAACTCGTGCCACGTAAAATGGCGCAGTTAAAAAATATCTCGCTGGAACAGGCCAAAGCAGAGATGGATGTGTTGTTTGCCGAAGTTCATGGCACTCTGGAATGGTATTGTCTTGATTATTGGTCTGATAAGCTGGAATTGGATATTGTCTCAGCAAAGCGCGAAATAGAGCATTTGATTGATATACGGCCTGATACCTTGCCTTTCCTCGACGCCTTGAAGGCGTCAGGGCGTGAAGTAATATTAGTCACTAACGCACACCCCGATAGTTTGTCATTGAAAATTGAACGAACTCAATTAGATCAACATATCGATACTTTGGTCAGCACCCACAGTTACGGGGTCAGCAAAGAATCACAGCGATTGTGGCAAGCTTTGCAACAAGACTTTGGGTTTACACCGGCTAAAACCCTGTTTGTGGACGACAGTGTGCCGATTTTACAAGCCGCTAAGGATTTCGGAATAGGCCAATTGCTAGCAATAAGTAATCCGGACAGTCAGCAAGCTGAACGCGATGTAAAAGACTTTCCGGCAATCAACGATTATCGGGTGTTACTCAATGATATAGCTCGATTTCCGGCTAGTTGACCGGCCTTTGACACCTGTGCGTCTTAAGGTGTAACCTAAAATTTAACATGGAAAAGGAGCTTCAAGGATGAAAAAGCAACTTCAGTTAGTTTTCGCAGCGCTGTTAATCAGCTGTTCTTTCAATCTTCTCGCGGGCGTGACCAAGTGGGAAGATTTCTCTCTTGTTAATGGCACTATTCGGTTACCTGGTGCAGTGGATGGCCAGCCCGGGTGGGTAATTATCGATAGTGGGGCTAATATTCACGGGGTTAATTTGCACTTTATGCAAGCCCATAATATCGCGCTGGCTAAAAGTGGTCAGACTATGTTGGAGGGGGTTTATGGGCGAGAAAAGCGTGATGTGTTTACCCATGTACCCATCACCCTTTTTGGTGCTGAGTTTACCCTCGATGATGTCGTAGCGACCCCATTTGGTGGCAAAAGCGACGCGCTATTGCTGGGGACCGGCTTTTTGCGCATGTTTATATTCCAATTCGATTATCCCAATGAACGGATGCGGTTTATGACCCATGACGCGATTAATTTGAAAAAGCTCAAAAACCTGACCATGGATATTGACCGGGATTCAGGTCGGCCCATCGTTAAAGTGCGTCTAAATGATGAGAAAGATGTCTGGCTATTGCTGGATACCGGTAATTCTGGTGGCATTTTACTTGACCGGCGATTTGTTAAAACAACGGATTGGCTGGATAAATTTCCGCGCGCTTCAGGCATGGCACGTGGTGTAAACACGGTTGGCGTAAATGAGCACTTTAACTTGCCGATCATGGAGCTGGGTCCATTCGACCTAGAAAACGTAGTAGTTAGTACGCCGGCAGAAGGCCAAAAAGCCAATGTGCTCAGTCAATTTGAGGAGCGCCATTCGCGTATTCGTGGCAGAAAGGTTGTTGGAATACTGGGCTATGATGTTTTAAAACATTTTGTTCTGACCGTAGATTACAAGCGCGGCTTCGGTCATATAGCTCCTCCGTCTACTTGATCGATAATCGATAAAAGCCTTGGGCATCAGGGCGTCCGAAGAAACGGGCGGCTTGGTGAACTTCCTGGGGCAAGCTAGCTTCAGGTTTAAATTTCCCATCAATACTGTACTTACCCTCAGGTGTCAGGTTAACCCTGGCATCGAGGTTAAAGACATTGTCCGGATTAATGTTGACCTGCATGTTCTGATCATTGCAGGTCAGGGTGGCGGCGAAATGTTGTAGAGGGATCATACCCTGAGAGCCGCTTACCGCAGCGTTAACCCACTCACCGCTGCCGCGCATTGTTTTACAACCTTGTTGCCAGTCAGCCTCATCTAATTGCACTTTATAGCGACCGGCCAGTGTAGAATTAAAAGGAAGTTGCACGTAGGCCATAGCCAAATTGGCCGGAATATATACGACCAGGCTTTTTGCACGATAGGCATGACTAGAAAGGTTAATTTTTCCGGATAGTGCTATCTGCTCGCTATCGCGCTGATTGCCTGCATTAATTGTGATCTCCAGTGTGCCCCACAGTAGGGGTAAGGGGTTGATATCCCATTTGACACCATTGACCGGTATGCCTCTGTACGTCAGTTGTTGCGCCTGACCTTGCCATACTGTGCCAGAAACTGCTTTGAAGCGAAAATCATCAGGTAGTGACGCCCAGCCTATAGCGTGTTGAGCAGGCAGTGTCACTATCAGGAACACTAAATATAAAAGAATGCAGAGTGTTAACTTTTTAATCACGTTCTACCCTTGTTATTTGCTCAGCACCAGCGACCGAACATTGATCATGCCGGGGGTACTGGTTTGGGCGATGTCGGTATCAAGAATGACTATTCCTTGATTGTCCAAGGCGTCCAACCAGCGTAAGAATTGGTTGTATTCGGCTTGCTCTACCCAAATTTGAAGCTGGTCATTGCGGGGCTGCATGCGCGTGATAGCGATGCCAAAGCGACCCGCGGTCTGATTGGCTACCTGAGTCAGTGAACCCTGAAAGCTGCCGCCAGCTCCCTGATTCTGGCGCAACATAGTGATTTTTGCCGCTTTGGTATTGAGCTCGGCCAAAATACCTTGCTGATTTTCTATTGCCGTCCTTGCTTGCTCAATACGGTTATTCATTGGCTGCCATATCAAGCTAAAGAAAATGAAAACTATCAGAACCACCGCAGCGATCAGTAAAAGCTTTTGTTCCCGTTCAGGCAGGTTTAGGTATTTCTGCTTTAACGTCATGATTTAACTCCTGATGGTCATGGCGCTAACCACACTGTTGTTGCGGTTGTTTATCGCACCTTGGTCGACATTAAATCCGGCCGCTGTCGCTGCATTTTTAAATTGCTCCAGCGCGGCGAAGTTTCGACCACTGGCCTGGATACGGAGTTCGCCCCGTTGGGCATCAAAGCGCAGTAATTGTGGCACCACCTGACTTTGGTTAAACGCGTCTGCTAAGCGGGTCAGCATCACCAACAGGGAGGTATCCCCGCCCCCTTGTTCCAACCTAGCGATTTCATTATTTATTCGGCTGCGAATCTGTCTTACATCGCCGATCCTGCGTGTATTAGGAAAGACTTGACGGAATTGCTCTGCAATCGATGTTTCCAGGGCGATTTGCTGGCGTTCCAATTGGTACAGGGTAACACCCTTGTCGCCTAGTGTTAGAATCAGCGCGATGATGGCTAGGCTGGCAGCTAAACGCCACTTCCCCAATCCCTGAGTTTGTTGTTTTTGCTGCTTAAATTCGCCTTGCAACAGGTTGATGTCTGCTTGCTTGTAGTGAGTGGCGAGAATTTCTAATGGTGCATCCAGTTGCTGAGACTGCACAGTAAAATCGGCGGTTGCCAATTGTTCAAGAGGCGAATAAGTGTAAAGCGGCAATGGCTCAGGTTGCTTCTTAGCAGCAAATCGCAAAGCACTAATAATCCAACCTGCTTCACCTTCAAGTACTTTCCATTGATCCTCGCGAACTAACAAGCTGTCACCAAGTTGCATAACGCTGCTACCGTCATCATGATAAGGCATGGCGAGCGCGTCAGGAATCATGGTTGTAGAAAGTAACCCAGCATCGTCAAGCATAGACTGCCATAACTGCATTTGCTCACGGCGCACAACGGCCACGTTCTGACGATTTGCATGACGGCTACCCAGGGCGAAAAACAGACTATCGATGTCTTCGCTGAGCTCATCTTCCAGCATATATGGAATGGCGCTAATCGCTTTTCTGGCAGCCCGAGGTGGTAACGTTACCTGTTTTAGTGAGACGTCTCGGCTAGGGACAAGGGTCACGACCGGACGCTGACCTGCGCGTTCTTTCAGGGTCGCTAACGCACTTGCGTCCGGTAACTCGCCAGAGGCAATAATTTCCTTTTCTGTTTCTGACCACACAATCCAGAATATTGATTCTTGTTGGTCAGAGCCCAACCGGACTAACAGTTGCTCGCTCAAAACGGGCCTCCATATTCGCGCCTGATTACGCGTACTTGAGATGCGCTATCGAATTTTAATAAGGATGTCATAGTAAATTGGGCTTCATTGTATCGGGTTTTACTGGTGAGTAAAAAGTATTGCGTGGTGACACTGAACCAGCGCTTTTTCTCTTCGCTCAAATTAAGTGCGGCAATTTCAGGTTCAGCGAAAAAGTCGTTAATGTCTTCATAACCGTCTTGAGGACGCTTGGCCAGAAGGTTTTTGGCAGCGTTGACGTCCAATGATTCGCCAACTACTGCGGCCAGTAAAGTGCCACCAACCTCTTCGTTGAGCGTGTTGACGTTGAGCTGTAACTCGGTTTGGTCAGGGATCACGCAAACGTAGTCCATCAAGGTGTTAACCCATTGGGGTTGCACGCCGTTGACTAACCGCAGTTCGCTGCGCGTTACCATAGGGGCGTCGGCAGATCGGTAAGGGGGTAATTTGCTTTCATACTCGCTGCTTTCGACACCGTAAAAGCCATAGGGTCGATCATCCTCATCCAGCCAATCTACCAGGCTATCAGCCACCACATCGGCATCGTAATCATCAATGATGGCATTACCGTCCTCATCAACCAGCAGTTTTAACAGCCGATTAAACCCGTCGCGCACTGGCTTCTGTTGTCCTTGAGATTGGCCTGGCTGATTGTCTTTGCTATACAGCGCATTGAGATTAAAACAAGCAGACAAATCTTTTACTTTAGCTTCGATATTACCGTTATTAACTGGGTAATTGATATCCTCTTCAGCCCACGGCTGGTTGAGGTGGATAATGCCATCAGCTTGCTTGACCTGTTCCATCAAAGCACGTTTTGCAAAAGCTTCAGCACCCATTGCGTACCAATAAGCTTGCTGGCTTTGGGCAATATTGATGGTGCGCTGTGCGTTATAGGTTAAGCGTTGCGTCATTTGCATGGCGATAATAGTGACTATCGCCACCACTAAGAGCACGGTTAATAAGGCAACACCATTTTGTTTCATTGGGCTGCCTCTGGGAGCATGAACAGGCGGGTGATCTCGCCCCACTGAGTGGTGACCAGACGCAACTCTACCGCTTTCGGTAAAGGACCTGATTGCCAGTTTTCAGTGGCTGTATTTTGGGCATTAAAAAAGGTAAGTTGAAAATCTTCTACGCCATCGAGCAAGTTCTTAACTCTCGGTTCGTCGCCGATAATGCTATCTACATAGGGTGCGGTAATGCGCTGCAACTGATTGTTTTGAAGCCGGTATGTGACTGGTTGGAGCGTTGAGCGAGGCAGCATAAGGCGCGGGTTGAAATAACCTGCCCGCACAAACGCAATGGCGTCAGCTTCACTTTCAAACAAGTTTGGGCTTGCGATCACGCCCTGGAAACGTTCGTTATCGTCATTTTTAACCTGGCGGCTAACTACTTGTCGAAAATCCTGCTCAATGATCAACATTGCCCGCTGTAGTTTCTCCAGCTGCTCGAACGCGCTGATGGAGGCTTCATTGGTTTTAATTATATGGTCTTGCACACTCACGGTGGCGAGGCCAATGATCACGAAAATAGCTATCGCTACCAAAGCCTCCAGTAAGCTGAAACCACGCTGCTTCATTGCAGTGCCTGTGAGTTACTGACAAAGGTCGATTGCATCACTGCGATATCACTCATGGCTTCGTCGCGGGCGACAGAGACTTCAACCATACGCATATTATCATCAGCAGTTTTCGATACTTTTTGCTGCCAATACCAACGTTGGCCAGCCATTTCTACATTACCTTTTTTGTTCTCCTGCGGTGGCCATTGGGCCTCGAGATGGACCTCTGTCAGGCGGTTGCTCGCTACCCATGCAGCGAAAGTCTGTGTTTTAAGCAGATCCAAGCTTCGCAAATGCTCAGTTGCGGCAGATCCTAATGCGATGCCAGCAAGGGCGAAAATTGCCATCGCCACTAAGACCTCGAGTAAAGTAAATCCCCGTTTTTTCACTCAGCCTCCCCGGCAATTTCGCGAATTAGCGGTAAGTCATTGTGACCATCGAGGGTGATCAACAGAGGAAGTTCATCACTGAATTTGGGTTCGTACGCTATATTTACTCTAAAGGGGGTAAATTCGCCGCTGGGTAGGATTAGGACCTGAGGAACAGGTTCTTTTTCATCTTGTTCTAGTTCATCAAAGCTATTTGGCTCATCGAACAATTCATCATCGAAAAAACCAGGGTCTTCTATCCAGGGTAGTTCATCGAGTTGCAAGCTTAATCGGTAGTCATCGGGCAAGGTGGTTTTACGAAACAGAGCCTGATCATCGATGGTGTGCCACTTATCATTCTCATCGAGCATGACAAAACAATAACTATTGCCGTCAATATGCAATCCCATAACGGCTTGATTAAGCACGGCATAGTCGCTGACCATATTAAAAGCGACTTCGAAGCGAGATGCGGTGTCTTCGGCTTGCTCTTTGGCGTTGGGTCCTGAAAAACTAACAACCACGGCAGCCACGGTTAACGCGAGCATGCTGACAACAATCAGCACCTCGAGCAAAGTAAAACCGCGCTGCCGCTTCAATTAGTTGTCCTCGTTATTCTTCGTCAGATACTTGTCGGCATTCCAGTTACCAATGTCGTCATCGGTATCAGGCTGACCATCGGGGCCGTTACTGTATATGTCTATGCGACCCATCTCGCCGGGACTGAGTAACTGATAGGCGTTGCCCCAGGGATCAGGCGGTAAACTATTGATAAAGCCCTCTGGCGGATAATTGCGAGGAATCGGATCACTGACTGGCTGGCTGACCAGCGCTTCCAGGCCTTGTTCTGTTGTCGGGTAAACGCCGATCTTCACTTTATATCTTTGCAGAGCCCCTTCGATATTGCGGATATCGATCGCTGCTTTTTTTAATTCTGCTTCTTCCTGAGTACCAATGATGTTTGGCGCAATCATAGCGGTAAATAACCCTATGATGACGATCACCACCATTACCTCAAGCAAGCTAAAACCTTTTTGTTTCATCTGTAAACCTCGTGATTAAATCATGGTATTTAGACCAATGATGGGCAATAAAATTGCCGCAACAATAAAGAAAACGATTGCCGCCATGGACAGGATTAATACCGGGCCGAAAATACTCAAAGCAATAGCGACCTGGGCTTCAAATTGTCGGTCTTGATTTGCAGCTGCTCTGGCCAACATGGATTGTAACTCTCCGCTACGTTCACCACTGGCGATCATATGCATCATCATAGGGGGAAAAATAGCGGTTTTTTGTAACGCTGCCCGCAAACTGCTGCCTTCTTTCACCCGCTCAGCCGCCTCCAGAATTGATGCGCGTATATAACGGTTATCCAGCACATTCGCAGCAATCTTCATGCCTTCCAATAATGGCACTGCACTGGCAGTAAGTATGCTAAGCGTGCTGGCAAAACGAGAGGTATTCAGCCCTTTGATGACTTTACCAATAACAGGTAATTTTAGTTTAGCCTTGTCCCAACGCATACGCAGAGCAGGACGCCTGAGCATTTGGCCGACCGTAAAACCCGCTGCAACCAGAATCAGCAGTAACAACAGCCCATAGGATTGCACACCTTCACTAATGCCAATGAGAATGCGGGTAATCAATGGCAGTTCCTGACCCATATTGTCGAATTGGGAGATAATTTTGGGTACCACATAAATCATTAAGATACTGACAATACCTATTGCGACAGTAATCATCATGATTGGGTAGACCAACGCTTGGGTAATTTGAGAGCGTACTTTGTTGCGATTTTCGGTGTAATCGGCCAAGCGATCTAAGACGGTATCCAGATGCCCCGACTTTTCTCCTGCTGCCACCATCGCGACAAACAAGTTATCGAAAACCCGTGGGAAATCTGCTAACGCATCAGCGAGCGTATGGCCCTCCACCACTTTGCTGCGTACCGCCATCATCATACTCTTATGACGAGGTTGTTCGGTTTGTTCTGCAACTGCCTGCAAGGCTTCTTCAATCGGTAGCGACGCTTCGATCAGGGTTGATAACTGGCGGGTTAATAATGCCAAATCAGCGGCAGAAATGCCTTTTTGAAACCAGCCTGCTGAGCGTCGGCTTGAACGACTGGTGCTGCGCCCTGACACTTCGTCAACGCTGACCGGGATAAGCGACTTTTCACGCAGTTGTTGACGTACCTGACGGGGATTATCAGCTTCAAGCACACCACTGCTATTTTTGCCATTGGCATCCATCGCCTTATATGCAAATGCTGGCATGTATTTAGTCCTCTCGGGTTACGCGCAGCACTTCCTCAAGCGCTGTTTGGCCCTGTAATACTTTGGCGCAGCCGTCTTCGCGGATACTTGGTGTGGTTTTACGAATATATTTTTCAATGGCTTGCTCGCCGTGACCGTTGTGCACCAGTTCACGGATGTGTTCATCGACCAATAATAATTCATGAATGCCCGTTCTTCCTCTGTAGCCAGTCTGGTTACAGGCTGGGCAACCTGAAGGCCGGTAGATGGTGACGGCGCTGTCAGGATCGATACCGAGAATGACACACTCTTGTTCACCCGGTTGATGGGGCTGCTTACACTCATCACACAGGGTTCGTACCAAGCGTTGGGATAACACCGCCAATAAACTGGAAGACAACAAGAAGGGTTCAATGCCCATGTCTTCAAGGCGGGTAATGGCACCTGCTGCGGTATTGGTGTGTAACGTTGATAAAACCAAGTGGCCGGTCAAACTGGCCTGGACAGCTATTTGAGCGGTTTCCAGGTCACGAATTTCACCTACCATCACCACATCCGGGTCTTGGCGCAATATCGCTCGCAAACCGCGGGCAAAGGTCATGTCTACCCTTGGATTAACCTGAGTTTGGCCGATGCCTTCAAGATCAAACTCAATCGGGTCTTCAACGGTCAGAATATTACGATCTTTACTGTTTATTTCACTTAGACCGGCATACAAGGTGGTTGATTTACCTGAACCGGTCGGGCCTGTAACGAGAATAATCCCATGGGGTTTGCGGATCAGTTCTGAAAAATGCGCGCGATTTGATGCTGTCATGCCAAGGTCACTGAGATTCAGCCGCGCATTGTTTTTATCTAATAAACGCAATACCACGCGTTCGCCATGGCTCGACGGCATAGTGGAAACGCGCACATCAACAGCGCGCCCGGCAATACGTAAGGTAATACGACCATCCTGCGGCACCCGCTTTTCGGCGATATCCAGCCGCGCCATAACTTTGATGCGGGATACCAGCATGGAGGCCATTTTGCGGTTAGGGCGCAGAATTTCGCGTAATACTCCATCTACCCTGAAGCGAACACTGAGTTGTTTTTCAAAGGTTTCAACGTGAATATCGGACGCGCCTTCTTTTATCGCTTCGCCGAGCATAGCGTTGATTAACTTGATGATCGGCGCATCATCATCACTGTCCAGCAAGTCCTCTGCTTCAGGGAGTTCGTCGGCGAGCGTGAATAAATCACTTTCGTTGCCAATGTCTTCCATCAGCTGTTTGGCTTCTGACGAGTCCCGTTGGAACGCATTGGTCAGCAGTGGCTCAAATTGGTCCTCAGACACTTCTTTAAGCACAAATCCCTGACCGAGGAAACGGCGTACCTCTGCAAACACATCAAAAGGTGTGTCTGCCGTGTGAATCAGCACAATCGGTGACTGTCCGAGGTCAAGCAGCACTCGATTACGGCGCGCAAAGGCAAACCCCAGTTGTTTGGGACCCTGACTGACCTCTTGTTGCACCTCAGTTTGCAGATCGCTCACTGGTCTGCCTCTTGGTCTTGCTTGTTTTTGCGGCGTAAGTACTCGTCGTAACTTTCTGGCAATTCCAAAGTACTGTTCCACTCTGGTAATACAGGTGTTTGAGTTGATGGCATCAGGTTTACTCCATCGGCCTGACGCTGCAACTGTTGGGCGCGCATAAAGTTGTACTTGCCATGGGTGATTTGATTGATGGTTGCACCATCACGGATGATTGTCGGTCGAATAAACACTAAAAGGTTGCGTTTTCGTACTGTACTGGAGGAGGATTTGAATAAATGGCCTAACACAGGAATATCGCCAAGTAATGGTACTTTAGACACGCTTTCCTGAACATCTTCGTCAATCAGGCCGCCTAACACGACAATCCCCGAATCATCCACCATCACGGTGGTTTTGATTTCACGCTTGTTTATCGCAATGTCGACCGCGGTAGTTCCGCTAACGCTCGACACTTCCTGTTCAATAGTCAGCTGAACCGCCGTCCCTTCGTTGATTTGTGGCGTTACCTTTAACTTGATACCGACTTCTTTACGGTCAACGGTCTGGAACGGGTTGGTGTTGTTGGCACTGGCGGTTTGACCGGTAATGATCGGGACTTCCTGACCGGCAATAAAGTAAGCTTCTTCGTTATCCATGGTGGTAATATGCGGTGTCGCCAGAATATTCGAGTTGGTGTCAGTGCTAACTGCCTGCACAACCGCTGCCCAATCATCTTTAACAACGCCGTACATCATACCGTTTACATTACCCAGTAACGATGCAAGCAACGACTTATCGCCTTCAACGGTTTCATCATAGGTGGTAGCTGTGCCTGATTCTGAGCCTATGATAGTTTTGGTCACGGTTTTATCCCGACCCACGTACGCCGCGGCACCTAACTCGGCAATGCCAACGCCGGCAGTTTTGAATTGTTGCACGCCGCCTTGCTCGTGAGCCCATTGCACACCGAGGCTGGTACCATCACTTTCGAATACTTCGACTATAATCGCCTCTACTTGCACCTGGGCACGGCGAACATCGAGTTGGCGCACCACTTCCTCAAGTGATCGCATCATGTCGGGTTCCGCAGTGATCACCAGCGCATTGCTGTCTTCATGGGCATCAATGCTGATGGTGCGAGAGTTATTGCGACGGGTAGCAGCCTGGCCGCTTTGTTCTTCAGCCTGAATACTGGCGCTGACACCTTGTAGGACCTTGACCAGCTCCTGAGCTTTGGCATATTTAAGGTAGATTACCCGGGTATTACCGCTGGTTTCGAGCTCCTGATCCAAGCGTACCACTAAGCTTTTCAAGCGTTCGCGGGCTTTGGGGTCGCCACTGATGATCACGCTATTGGTGCGGTCGTCTGCAACCACGCGAGGTTGCAATCCATCCGGCGCTTGTTTAGCGCCGGTAGATTTGTTGATGTTTTCGATAATACGCACCATCTCCGACGATGAAGCATACTTTAGTTTGATGATATCAACGTCCTGATTGCCGGCCTTATCAACCCGTTCAATAACTTCTACTAAACGATTCAAGGTGGCCGCATGGCCTGTCATGATCATCACGTTTGAGGGATCATAGGCGACGACGACACCACCACCAGCCGCATCGTTTAGCTGGCGTAATAAAGGTGCCATTTCACGCACCGATACGTTATACACAGGTACCACACGGGTGATCACTTCGTCACCATTAAACTGGTTAGCTTCCACCACCGGGGTGTTGGCTTTACCTGCCTCTTTAGCGCGTACAATCTTTATTACGCCATTGGGCATCTCTATGGCGGCAAACCCATAAACTTGCAGTACGTTGAGAAAGAACTGGTAATACTGCTGCTCGTTCATCACATCATAACTGCGCACGGTGATTTTGCCGCGCACCTGAGGGTCGACAATCACCGTCTTTTTCAGGTTTCTACCCACGATATTAATGAACTCTTTGATATCCGTATCTTTAAAGTTCGGCGCATATTCAGCCGAGCTCAGTGGCGTACTGAACAGTAATCCGGCTGACAACAGCAAACTGAATAGCAATCGATTCAGCGTATTCATGGGTTGCATAGTAATTCCTTAACGACTCTGCGGTTCTTCATCTCCCTGGGGGAGATCAATAAAAAGGGTTTCAAGCTGACCGTCACGAAGAACGGTAAGTTGCAATGAAGGTTCTGATTTGAGTGTGTTCATTGCTTCGAGTGCTTGTCGGGGATCGGTTAAATCGAGCCCATTGATTTCGGTAACAATATCGTTATTACGAAGATCGGTAATTTTAAACAAGGCGGGATTCTTGCCCGGACTCACCCTGTAACCAATGACTTCGCCTTGCTCATTGATACTTTGATTAATCGCCAGATAATCAGCGAAGCTTTGTGGTTGAGCGAGCAGTTGGTCACGCATATCTGTCAATTCACGCTCGTCTGGCTCGGTGCGTTGCGCCGGTGGTGTTCGAGGTGACGGCGCTGACGTGCGTGCCTGGCCCTTGTTTTTTTCATAATCCAACCCATCTAGCATCAGGGTTTCGGTGCGCACACCGTTTTTTATCAGAATACGGTCTGCATGAATTTGCTGCACGGTGGCACGGGTGCCATCAATTTTGTCACCCAAACCATAGGTGTTTTGACCGCCCTTGTGTTCAATGATGGCGGCGCCAAGTTCTTCAACGTTACTGGCGACAACACCGGTGAGCGTAAGATTGAGGTCGGTCTCCGGTGCTTCTTCAACCACTGGCGTTTGCTCAACGGGTGCCTGATTGGCCTCGCCAAACATATTTAGTGCAATTAAACGATTGATATCTTTAGCTTTTCCATCTGCAGCAGTCACTGCGGCAGGTGTTTGGACACGGGTGGGCTCGGCGAGTTCAGGAGCAGGAATGACTTGCCAGGTAAGGCGAGCGATAAAGTAGGCCAAATAGACGCACAGTAACAGCACGACTAACATGGGTAATCGATGCTTTTGTTGTTGCAGTTGGTGGCCAACCTGGCTCAAGGTATAATTCATTCGTGACTTATAATGCTTCTTGTTATCGGACCCATAATATATGGGCAATATGACAGCGACAAGGGTGTGACAACAGAATCACCAAATTGTCACACATTTTTCTCTACGAGGTGCTAATGGGTGTCAAAAAAGGCCAGCAAGATCAACAAAATGTCAGACTAGACAAATGGTTATGGGCAGCACGCTTTTTTAAAACACGGGCGTTGGCGCGAGAAATGGTAGCAGGCGGTAAAGTGCACTATAACAACCAGCGTTGCAAGCCTGGTCGCAACGTTGAAATTGGTGCTGTGCTGAGTATCCCTGCGGGCAGTGACACCAAAGTGGTGGTGGTTGAGGAATTAAGTGAAAAGCGTCTGTCAGCCCCATTAGCGCAGGCGTTGTATACAGAAACCCCCGAGAGTATTGAAAAACGCGAACAGAATGCCCTGACCCGTAAAGCACAGGGGCTACACAATCCGCGTCCGGATGCGCGACCCGATAAAAAGCAACGTCGCCAGATTATTCAGTTAAAACATTCAGAGTAAACAGGATTCAAAATTAATGTCTACACAATATGACCAACTATACCGCTACTTGTTTAAGCAAGCCGATGTGCGCGGAGAACTGGTGAGAATTCAGGACAGTTATCAGCAAATGTTGGCTAACCATGATTATCCGTTGCCAATACAAACTTTGCTGGGTGAGCTCATGGCTGCAACTGCATTGTTGACTGCAACCTTGAAGTTCGAAGGTGATATCGCGCTACAAATACAAAGCGAGGGCATAGTGCGTTACGCTGTGGTCAATGGTACTGAAAAGCAGCAATTACGTGGCGTAGCCCGGTGGGAAGGCGAAGTCCCTGACAATGACTTCACCGCGATGTTTCAGAAGGGCTTTTTGGTAATCACTATAACGCCTAAACAAGGTGAACGGTATCAGGGTATTGTCGCGTTGGACAAGCCTTCTCTGGCGGAATGTTTGCAGGGATATTTTGAACAATCTGAACAGTTACCGACAAAGGTGATTCTGCATACGCGCAGTGGTGATAAGCCATCAGCCGGAGGCATGTTGCTGCAGGTCCTGCCCTCTGGCGACAGTGATTTGATGCAATTTGACCATTTGGCTCAGTTGACGCAAACCATCACCCCTGATGAATTGTTTGATATTGCACCTGAGGATGTATTGCATCGCTTGTATCACCAGGAAGAGGTTGAAGTGTATCAACCTGCGTCACTTTGCTTCCAATGCAGCTGTAGTCGTGATCGTAGCGCTGACGCATTGGCAAACGTGAGTAAAGAAGAGTTATTGGATGTGATTGCACAAGAAGGCGAGGTGGCAATTACTTGTCAGTACTGCAATAGCAAATACACCTTCGATGCCATCGACGTTGAGGCGATTCATACCGGCAGCTTTGCGCAAAGCACTACCGAGCAATAATCACACCAAACAGAGCAGATCAGATAACTGCCTCAGATAAACGTGAGGCAGGACTCTGGGGCGGTTAGCGCGCATGTCGGTGGGCTTGCCATGGGCATAAAATGCGGCCTGGTAGCCACTTCTGATTGCGCCATACACGTCATTGGTTAAGCTGTCGCCGACATGCAAAATATTGCCCGTTGGTATGTTTAATTGTTGTGCGGCAACATCAAATAAGCCTGTTTGAGGTTTAGCACCCAGCGTCAGGTTGGCATAGTGACAAGCTTGGAAATAGGGGCGCAAACCGATTCGTTCTATGTCGACATTGCCATTGGTAATGGCAACCAGGGGGACACGCTCGCTGAGCATCCGCATTAACGAAACCACCTCAGCACTTACTCGAAAGTCGCTACGCAGACGGACAAACTCGTTAAATATGTCTTCACAAGCCTGCGCTCGCCACGCAGCAGGAACACTCGCATGGGTCAGGTAAATCGATAACGCGGCTTTTCGCCACGCTGCCACATCATCGGCCAGTGATGGATTGTGACGGATGGCGTCGAGTTTGGCTTGCTTCCACGCATCCGCGCCTACGCTCAATGTTTGCGGATAGCGTTGGTGCATGAAGTCCAGTTGTCCTTGCTCGGCAGCAAGAATGACAGGGCGGTTATCGTATAGGGTATCATCCAGATCAAAGCTAATTGCGCGTACGCTGCTGAGTCGGCGATAAATAATCATCCTGCATCCCTTTTTTTCTTGGCTCTGGGGTGCGCTTTGTCATAAGTCGCGGCCAGATGCTGAAAATCCAAATGCGTGTATACCTGCGTGGTCGATAAACTGGCATGGCCCAATAGTTCCTGCACCGCACGCAAATCCGATGAAGACTCCAACACATGTGTGGCAAATGAGTGACGCAATTTGTGCGGATTCAATGTCTGGTTCAAGGCTTGTTTACCCGCGCGCTGGGCAAAGCGTTTTGCCACCTGGCGATGAGAAATACGCTTTGCCAACTTACTGACAAACAACGCTTGTTCATCATCACCGACCATACCTGAGCGAACGGGTAGCCAACGAGCCAGCCATTCGCGCGCGTGTTTGCCAACTGGCAACAATCGTTGCTTGCTGCCTTTACCGGTTACGCGAATTTCACTCAGGTCAGGAGTGAGATCCTGTAAGTTGAGGCTACTTAATTCTGCCAAACGTAAACCGCAGCCATACATGAGTTCCAGCATGGCGCGATCGCGGATATCCAGCGGTTCGGTTGGAGTAAAATGCAGAAGTTGCGCGACTTCATCTACATGTAATTGCTTAGGTAGCGGTTTACCTTGTTTAGGCGCAGATAAGCCCGAACATGGGTTTGTAGTAAGTATGTGCTTACTAATTAGATAGTCGCAAAACGTTTTTAGTGAGGATAATAACTGCGCGATACTGCGCGGACTGAGTTGCTGGTGGCGGCATGACGCAACGACTCGACGAATATCATCACTGCTAAGCGATGACCAATCTTTAAAATCGAGTTGCTGATGGGTTTTTTCAAGCTGGCGGCGGTAAGCTTTTAACGTCAGTGGAGCCAGAGCACGTTCATATTGTAAATGTTCTAGGAACTGACCGATGAGGGCGCAGTCTGAAGGTGCCATCAGTACTCCGCGAGTTGCGGGATGATCAAGGTAAGAAATTTCTGTAATTGGGTAAACAACAAGGTATCCATGCCCGGATGAAAGTGATGAGGCTCCTTGCTACCAACCGCTAAGATACCCATCTCGCCGCGTTCACCAATCAACATCATGGCAACGGATTGTACCCCGGGAGTGGTGAAAACCATCTGGGTTTCACTATGATTTAGTCTGCCGAGGTAAAAGATTTTGTCGCTAAAGCGTTTTTTCAGCAGATGACGCTTACTGGTTTCAGGCAAGTCATTGTCGAAACCGAATAAGCGGATGCTTACCTCGGTTAAATCTAATTGATTTAATAACACGTCATCGAGGGCTCTTTCGACATCACTGATAGACTTGCAGCCGTACAAGCGCAAATTCAGATCAGCATATACCCGATAAATTCGCTCGTTTTGCTTGGCGATATCGACCAAATCGGCAATTTGGCTTTGTAAAACTTTGACCCGCTCGCGCATTTGTTCTGCCTGACGCTCGACTAATGATACAGAACCTTTTTGCTGGTGGGGGAGGCGCAGTCCTTGTAACACCCCAGGGAACTGAGCAAAGAAATCAGGATTGGCACGCAGATAGTCTGCAACCTGCTGGTCGTCGAGGCCATTGACATCTAACTGTTCGGCCAGGTTTGACTGGGTATTGTCCAATCTTTGCGATTCGCTCATAGCGTTATAATTCCATCATATACGTGCTCAGCGGGTCCGGTCATTTTAACCACCTGATCGCGTCCTTGCCAACGAACTTTTAAACTGCCACCGGGTAAGTCCACTTTGACCTCTTTGGCGAGTTTGCCCTGTGTTTGACCAACAACCACTGCCGCGCAAGCACCGCTACCGCACGCGAGGGTCTCACCGGCACCGCGCTCATGCACTCTCAAACGGATATGCTCGGGTGAAATAATTTGCATAAAACCGACATTAACACCCTCAGGGAAGCGCTCGTGGGTTTCTAGCAGCGGCCCCAAAACCTCAATGTTTGCCTGATCAAGGTCGTCAACAGTGATAACGCAGTGTGGGTTGCCTAGTGACACAGCACCGCAGAAGACAGTGTGGTCGTCGGCTCTGACGATGTAGGTGCCTTCTTCTTTAGCAGCTTTGAGGGGGATTTGGCCAGGGTCAAATTGGGGGCGCCCCATATTTACAGTGATGTTGCCATCTTTTTCGAGATACAGAACCATTCGCCCATTGCGCGTACTCACCACAATTTTGTTGCGGTTAATCAATCCCTTAAGCTTTACGAAGCGAGCAAAGCAACGGGCGCCGTTACCACATTGGGAAACTTCGCTACCATCGGCATTGAAGATGCGGTAATGGAAATCCTGATCCGGATCGTAAGGAGGCTCGACGACCAATAGCTGATCAAAACCGATACCGAAGTTACGGTCAGCCAGTTGGCGGATTTTGTCCCTAGAAAAAAATGCATTTTGAGTAACGTTATCGACCACCATGAAATCGTTACCCAGGCCGTGCATTTTCGAAAATTGTATTTGCATTTTTGTGTGTTTAAAAAACAACTACTTGGGTCAGTTTACGGGACTTTGTACTCACCTTTCCACAAATCTTGTAAATTTTCCCGTTCACGCACCAAAATAGCCTGTTCACCATCGACTAAAACTTCAGCGGCACGACAGCGGCTATTGTAGTTTGACGACATGGTAAAGCCATAGGCTCCGGCACTTCGCACAGCTAACAAGTCCCCTGGAAGAATCGCTAACTGGCGGTCTTTGCCGATAAAATCACCGGTTTCGCAAACCGGTCCTACAACATCATAAACTCGGGATGGCGTGTTTTCTCTTGGGGCAACAGGGACGATATTCATCCACGCAGAATAAAGAGCCGGACGCAGCAAATCATTCATGGCAGCATCAACTATGGCAAAGTGCTTGTCTTCGCCTTCTTTTAGGAACTCGACCTGGGTCACCAAAATCCCAGCATTGGCCATGATTGCGCGACCCGGTTCAAAAATCAGTGTCAGCGATTCACGACCATGCATTTTTGCCAACAAGGCTTTGACGTATTCATCAGGATGAGGCGGGGCCTCCTGGTCGTAGGTGACGCCTAAACCGCCGCCAACATCCAAATGTTGAATATGAATACCCAATTCGGCCAGCTGATCGATAAGACCGAGCAGACGCTCAAGAGCATCCTCAAAGGGCCCGACACTGGTTAATTGCGAACCAATATGGCAATCCATGCCAACAATGTTTAAGTTCTCTAGGGTTGCTGCGCGTTGATAGGTATCTATGGCCTGTTCATGGGCGATACCAAACTTATTGGCTTTCAAACCCGTTGATATATAAGGATGTGTTTGAGCATCGACATCTGGGTTAATGCGCAGTGAAATTGGCGCAATCGTATTCAGCTCACCGGCAACTTTGTTGATCCGATCCAGTTCCGGAATGGACTCAACATTAAAGCATTTGATGCCTTGCTGCAGTGCATACGCAATTTCCTGTTCCGTTTTTGCTACTCCCGAGAAAACTACTTTGGCTGGGTCGCCACCCGCTTCAATGACTCTGGCCAATTCACCGCCGGAAACAATATCAAATCCAGAACCCAGTTTGGCCAGTACCGACAATACCCCCAGATTAGAATTGGCTTTTACTGCATAGCACACCAAATGAGGGTGCGAACCTGCCGCATCATTGAACGCATGCCAGTGGCGCTCGATGGTCGCCCGGGAGTATATATAAAGTGGCGTTCCATGTTGGTGGCACAGGTCACTGACGTTGAGTTGCTCAGCACGAAGTTGCTGATTGTGATAGTGAAAAAAATCCAAAGTTATCTCTCTTGCTGGTTATCGTTCTGACTGGGTTGCAATTCGTCTTCAGCAGGTGCTGTTTGCTCTGCTGGTGGCGTGTTTACCATAGGGTCTTCAGGCAAAAATAATGGGCCTTTCTGGCCACATGCTGTGATCAGTAAAACAGTACACGCACTGGCAAGGATTCGGAATTGTCGCGTCATAGATAGAAATCGGTTTGCAGATAATGGGCTAATAATGACATTGCCACCCGCAATTGCCTAGTATCGTCATGCAACTCAGCGCTATTTCCTGTTGAAATGTCTGCTTAAGGTGGTTTATTTGCGTGACCTTTTCGTTAATGAGATAAAGAGGGAAAAATAAATGCTAAATCGTGCATAAATTACTAGGGTTGTAGTAAATAGTATCTATAATGCGCGAAAAATTAACTGTCCTTTTGGAGAAGCAAAAATTGGCAAAGTGGAGTATCGACGACGCAGAGCGTTTGTACAGCGTAAAACGCTGGGGTGGCGGCTATTTTGAGATTGGCCAGAATGGCAACTTACATGTCACACCTGATCCTGCCAATACCGAGATGCGCATTGACATTCAGGATGTCATTGCCGAAATAAAAGAAGAAGGTATTCAATTCCCGGTCGTGGTGCGTTTCCACGATATTTTGCGCTCTCAGGTCGCCATGCTTAACCAGGCGTTCAGAGACAGCATTGTCGAAGCAGAATATCAGGGCCAGTATCAGGGCGTATACCCGGTTAAAGTCAATCAGATGCGCGAAGTGGTCGAAGAAATCGTCGACGCAGGTGAGAGCTTTAACTACGGTTTGGAAGCCGGTTCTAAAGCAGAGCTATTAGCCGTTCTGGCAATGAATGTTAATGAGGACTCACTAACCATTCTTAATGGATACAAAGATGATGAGTTCATGCGTCTGGCGCTGTTGGGCAGAAAGTTAGGCCGTAAAGTCATTGTCGTAGTCGAGAAGTTCAGCGAACTGGTGTCTCTGGTACGCATTTCCAAAGAACTGGGCATTGAGCCATTAGTTGGCTTACGCTCAAAGATGACCGTCAAAGGGCGTGGTAAATGGGAAGGTTCCGGTGGCGACCGCGCTAAATTTGGACTGACCATCGCTGAAATCATCAATGCTGCGCGCTACCTTGAACAGCACGATATGGCCCATTGCCTGAAACTGCTGCATTTCCATATTGGCAGCCAACTGTGCGATATCCGTTCCGTCAAAGAAGCGGTGTCTGAGGGCGCGCGTATCTATGCGGAAATGTTCCGCATGGGCTTCAAGCTTGACTACATCGATGTCGGTGGTGGTTTAGGTATTGATTACGACGGTAGTCAATCCACCAGTGAGTCTTCGCGCAATTACACTATGCAGGAATATGTCGCGGATGTGGTGTATGGCATTCGTGAAGTGTGTGATCTGGAAGGCGTTCCGCATCCAAACCTGGTCAGCGAATCGGGTCGTGCAATTACAGCCCATCACAGTTGCGTGATTACTCAAATAGTTGGCGAGATAAAGAGCAACAGTGCTGAATTCGACACCTCGGCAAAAGAAAACGAGCACGTGCTGGTACGCAACATGCGCGATTTGTCGAGTATGCTGAGCGATGATAAAAACCTGCAAGAAGTGTTCAACGATGCTTCTCAGTACAAGGAGCAGGCGCTCGACGCATTTAAATTGCGCGTGGTCTCGCTTGATGAACTGGCAAAGATCGAAACCATGTATTGGGATGTGATGACAGAGATTCATGAGCGCATTCAGGATGCGGATTTTGTTCCTGAAGAAATGCAGGAGCTGGATTACGCGTTGTCGTCCCAATATCTATGCAACTTTTCTGTCTTTCAGTCAGCGGCTGATACCTGGGCTATTGATCAGGTGTTACCGGTCATTCCGCTGTCTCGGATGAATGAACGACCAACGGTGAACGTATCGCTGGTGGATATCACTTGTGACAGTGATGGTAAGATTGATCAATTCGTATGTGAAACTGGCATTAGCGACGTCTTGCCGATGCATAAGCTGAAAAAAGGCCAGGAATATTATATTGGGATGTTCTTGACCGGTGCATATCAGGATGTCATGGGTGACATGCACAACTTGTTCGGGCGTTTAAATGAAGTACATATCTTCAGTTACGATGATGATCCTCAGGATTTCTATATCGAAGAGATCGTGAAAGGGTCATCGGTCAATGATGTGCTGTCAATCATGCAATACCACCCACCGGCAATGGCGCAACAGGTTAAACGTTTGATTGATAAGCGGGTAACTAGCGGTGAAATAAAGCCTCGTGAAGGGGTGAAATGGACAGACTTTTATGAAGACTGTTTGGCAGGCTACACTTACCTCAAGTAAACCTCATCACGCCGACGATCATGTCGGCGTGTATTCTCCTGCTTTCGTTGCCTGATTAACCCAAATCCCGAATCGACTTCCGTTTTTTGCGCTTTTTGCCGTGTAAAAGCGCGTACACTGGTACGCAACTCATCGTCACAGGATGGAATATGTCGGCGACATTCCAACAAGCCAGGTTGTCCAGAGATAAACGTTTTGACGGGCAATTTTTTGTGGCAGTCAAAACTACCGGGATTTTCTGTCGGCCGATTTGCCCTGCGCGTTTACCT
>CAXQZJ010000121.1:0-12890 GCA_964228145.1 Alteromonadaceae bacterium
TGCGACTATGTTTACGCACTCTCCAGTCAGGCCACCACCATCCCATGCCTGATTCGAGTAACGCGATTCCAGTATTGCGGATATTGGCATCCAACACTGCCTGACGTTGTTGGTCACTTTGCTCAGGGAAGGCCAATTCTAAGTTTCGGCGGGCAACACGGATGCGGCTTTTGGCCAGTTTGGCCAACACCTTGCCCAAGCCTGCCCCTAATCCAAGTTGCCAGCGCCAGGGCAACCAGCTGATTAAGTACAACAAACCGACGGCCAGCCAGGTCAGCCAGTATTTGGGCGCTAAAAAAGCCCATTCAAATTCAGGTCGTTTAATGTGCAAAATGACTACTCAACTGCAATGATGGCGCCATTGTACCTGCAATGGCGCAGTAACTGTAGGATTGGCAGGTTCTACCAGCTAGTCGCTTTTCACCGTATGCTGATAAAGGTGCACATCCCGCTGTGGGAAAGGAATAGAGATGTCATTGCTGTCAAAGGCTTTTTTGACCGCTTCAATCAGTGCAAAACGGGTTCGGACATAATCATCCGAGGTACACCATACGCGAATTTCAAAATTGACCGAGCTGTCGGCATGGGCAATGACAAAAATGTCTTTTTCGTGACCGTCTAACAACCGTTTCTCGGCATCAATGACGCTTTTTAACACACTGCGAACCTTATCAATATCGTCTTCATAAGAGACCCCAAACTGCAGGTCAATGCGTCGCGTAGGTTCGCTGAATAAATTTTTAATGTTGCCATTAGACAACGACCCATTGGGAATCACGACTTTTTCATTCTGCAGAGTGAGGATAATGGTGTTAAAAATCTGAATGTCCGTGACGCGGCCCAAAAAGCCCTGAGCTTCAATTACATCGCCCACTTTGAAGGGCTTAAACAACAAAATGAGAACACCGCCGGCAAAGTTACTTAGGCTACCCTGTAAAGCCAGACCTATGGCTAAACCCGCTGCACCTACATGGCAATCAATGATGCGGTTTCAACGCCGATCATAGAGGCGAAGATGATTAGCAGCACCAATTTCAGCATAACGCTGGTTATGCTACCCAGAAAAGCACGTAATGTTGGCTCAACGCTGGCGCGGGATAAACCCGCATCCATCACCCTGAGTACACCCTTGATGATCCAAAAGCCCAGAAATAGCACCACAAATGCCAATAGCACTTTCGGGCCATAAGTAAGCAACAATTCGATGCCGACGTCGTAGACTTTTTCGACGGTTTCCGCGTCCAGATTTAATTCATCCATCTTGGGTGTCTCAGAAGTTTTTGCCAAGACTATAAATGTTTATCTAAAAAGTCCACGAATGCCCGCGATGCGGTAATGCGATTGGCTTTTTTGCTGAAGCCGTGGCCTTCGTCATCGAACAACACATACTCAACCGGCACCCCATTAGCACGCACTGCCTCGACTAACTCGTCACTTTCGACCTGCAATACTCTGGGATCGTTGGCACCTTGGACAACAAGCAAGGGCTTTTTGATGTTTTTAGCGTGAAACAGCGGCGAAATCCGGGTTAAGCGTTCGCGATCGGTGCTGGGATCGCCCATTTCATCGTAAAGGGCTTCACGGAATGACTCCCACCAAGGTGGAATACTTTCCAAGGTGCGCAGCCAATTGGTGACGCCAAAAATATTGATGCCGACCTCAAATTCGTCAGGGTGAAAAGCCAATGCGGCAGCAGTCATAAAGCCACCGTAACTGCCACCAATAACGCCGATTCTGTCCTCGGCAACCCAGTCCAGTGTCTGCAAATAACGCTTGCCGTAAATGATGTCCATCAAATCGTTTTCGCCGTGGTTTTTATCATCTAAGTGGAAAAAGGTTTTGCCATATCCACTACTACCGCGGTTATTCACGTAAAAAATGGCGTAACCCTGATTTACCAGATGTTGTACCGTCGGGCTGTAACCGTGTCGGCTTTGACCGCCCGGGCCACCATGGACCCAAACCAGTGCCGGCACCGGGTTTGCGGCGCTCGCTTGCTTGGGTTTGTACAGGATGCCCGGAATTTCGATACCATCGAAAGCGCTGAAACGTACCGGTTGACCAGCGACCAATACGTCTTGATCAATGTTGGGATTAAGGGCATCGGTCAGGCGAGTAAGTTTTTTGTCTGCCAGGCGCAAACTAAACAAGTTACTGGGTGATGTGTCGGAATTAAGATAAAACACCACATAACTGTCGTCAGGGCTAAAGCTGATTCGGGTGATGTCGCCATCGGGAAGCATCGGCATCAGGACTTCTTTGTTTGATGCCGTATCTACCACATTGATCACCGTCTTGGCATCTGCATTGACGGCATTCACCCGGTATCTGCCACTGGGAGAATAAGCAACCGAAGTGACGTCCCATTGGTCCTGGATAAAGGGCGCATGGCTATTGGTATTCAGGTCAACAATCCAGGCCTCGGCAAATTCGCCATGCAGATTGGTGGTATAGACCAGGTGCTGGCTATCCGGGGTAAAACTGGCTGCGTCAAAGGTGGCTTTGGCATTGGCCTGTGATATTTGACGAAGTCCGGCCTGAGGTCGGCTTAAATCAAAAACAAACAATTCTGAGCGAACATTATTGATGGCTTTACTCAGCGCAATTAACCTACCATCAGGGCTGACTTCTTGAACCTGATAGCCCTGATCATTTTGAAACACCCTTTCCCTCTCATAGGTGCGGGTATCATAGCGATAAAGATCAAAGAAACGGTTGTCTCGTTCATTGGTACTGATAAATAAATACTGACCATCCTCACTGAAGCCCAGAGGATAACTGGTTAACTTGTCGCCTGGGGTTAAATCGATATTTAACCCATCTTCATTAGCCACATAAGTGTGATTTAACTCATTTCCGCCCTGATCGGCAGTGAACAGAAAACGATTATCATTCGGAAACCAACGAACCGGGTAATAAGCATCATCATCGGAAAATGTCAGCTGGATTGGATTGCCGCCATCTATTGGTTGTTTATATACGTTATAAATGCCGGTAGCGTCCGAGCCCATTAAAATAAAGCGATTGTCAGCTGAAACACTGGTTCCGAAATAGGTTGTTGATTGATAGAAGGTTTCTGCTGTGTATTCGGGAACCGGTGGCGGCGGTGGGGGGGTTTTACTGCATGCGACTAAACTACTGGCCAATACAGCGGCGACTAGCTGGATAAATCTCATCACGAATTCCTTATCTGGGTAGAATTGCACCTGTCCAAACTAGTCTATTTTTTAAACAAATGGTAGTAATTTAGGGTGCGACCAATACCAAGCCCGCCGCTACGGCAATCATGACTAACCCTATTATATGTTGCCTGCCCAACGCTTGCTTCAACCAAAGGTGATTAATCAATAACATAAAAATCACTTCGACCTGTCCCAGGGTTTTGACGTAGGGCACAGCAGTGAGGGCCATGGCACTGAACCAGCCAATCGACCCCAGACAGCTTAATAAGCTGGTGGCCAGGGTAAGCCGGCGGTGCTCGAACAGTGCGCGCAGCGAAGCTTTATCCCGCAGGTTCAGGTACACCATTAGCAGCAGGGTCTGTAAGCTAATGACGCTCACCAACACCCAGGCGGCGTTGTGTGGAAAAGCAATATTTAACGCCAGCGCAGCCTCACGCACAGATAAACTGGTCACCGCGAAACTTGCACCTGATCCGAATCCCAAAATTAAGGTAGTAAACGAAACCCGTTGCCATTGCCCCATGGAAGACAGTAGTAGTACCGCACAGCCGCCGATAATAACTCCAAGCCAACCCAACAGAGACAGTGGGGTAGCGAAAAAAAGGGCGCCAAACACAGCGGCAATCAGGGCTTCTGTTTTTGCCAAACCAGCACCGACTGCGTAGTTGCGCCGGGCGAATAGAACAGCCATTAGTGCGGTGGCCAGGATTTGCATAATAACCGCAACACTTATAAATGTGGCAGCACGCCAATTGGGACTCGGCAGATCGGCAGGGGCTACCAGGTACAAAATAATCAGATAGCACAGGGCCATGGGGCCGGCCCAAATAAACCGTGCCAAAGTCACACCCAGTGAAGAGGTATAAGCTGTGAGCTGGCTTTGCAGGGCGTTGCGACCTGCCTGCATAAATGCGGCCATCAGGGTGAGTAAAATCCACATAGCGACCTCCTTGTAAACTGAGCTCAGCATACCTTATCCAAAACCGGGGTCGAATTGCTTTGCCTGATATTGACTATGGCCGAACAAAAAACTGACAACTTACGGGTGCTGCGTGTAAAGTGTTAAAAAACATGGAGAAGACATAATGAAATCAATTCTTTTGCCTTTATGTGTGTTGGTTGCCTGGGTGGCACCCGTTAAAGCCCAACAGTTTCAAGCTGAAGTGGACGCTGTTGAGCAGGACGTGATCAAATGGCGACGTCATTTTCACCAGTACCCTGAGCTGTCAAATCGCGAAGTGAATACTTCCGCCTATATTGCCGAGTATATGCGTAGTCTGGGCTTGAAAGTGGAAACCGGTATTGCCAAAACCGGGGTTGTTGCCACGCTGGATACCGGACGCCCCGGTCCGGTGGTTGCACTTCGTGCTGATATGGATGCGCTGCCAGTAAAAGAAATCAATGACCTACCTTTTCGATCAACGGTGACGGGCGAATATAACGGTAATACGGTGCCGGTAATGCACGCTTGTGGTCACGATACCCACATTGCAATGTTGATGGGCGCAGCGACGGTATTAACAGAGAATAAAGAACAATTAACGGGTCAGGTTCGTTTTATCTTCCAGCCCGCAGAGGAAGGTGCCCCTCCCGGTGAAACCGGTGGCGCTGAAGTCATGGTGGAAGAGGGCGTCATGGATGGGGTAGACGTGGTGTTTGGCTTGCACATCAGTTCGGACACCGATGTTGGCACAGTGGAATATCGCCATGGTGGCATTATGGCCGCAGTCGATCCATTTAAAATCGTCATTGAGGGCAAACAAGCACATGGGGCATACCCTTGGCTCAGTGTTGACCCGATTACCACAGCAGCACAAATGATCATGAGTTTGCAGACCATTGTCAGTCGCGAAATTAAACTTATCGACGATGCTGCGGTTGTCACTGTGGGTTCTATCCACGGAGGTAATCGTTCAAACATTATTCCCAACAAAGTTGAATTAGTCGGGACTATTCGAACCCTCAATGCCACCGCCAGAAAGCATATGTATGAGGCAATGGAGCGTAAAGTTAAACACATTGCAGCAAGTATGGGCGCTGAAGCGCAATTAACCTTGCCGTTGGATTACAGCTATCCGGTGACCTACAACGAACCGGCGCTGATGGACAAAATGCTGCCGACAATCCGCCGAAGTGCCGGTGAGAAAAATGTCAAAGAAGTGAGTGCGGTAACCGGCGCTGAGGACTTTTCATTCTTTCAACAACAGGTGCCGGGTTTGTACTTGTTTGTTGGGGGTAAGACTCCGGGTACCCCTGACGACCAAGTGGGTGACCATCACACGCCTTACTTTTTCGTTGATGAAGCCGGAATGAAAACCGGCGTGCAATTGTTTACCGACCTGACTGTTAGCTACATGCAAATGCACGCCCGCTGATTGGGATCACTCAGGAGACGCGACTGACTTATCGTAGTGAGGAACATCACGCCGATAGTCAGTGGCGTCCAAATCAACAATATTAAACATCAAATCGGCGCTGGCTTTGTTGCAGGCAACTGGGATATTCCACACCGCACATAAACGCAGCAGGGCTTTCACATCGGGGTCATGAGGCGCCGGATCTAAGGGATCCCAGAAAAACACCAAAACATCCAATTTTCCCTCGGCAATTAACGCTCCAATTTGCTGATCGCCTCCCAGTGGACCGCTTTGATAACGGGTAATCGGCAGCGCTAACGCCTGTTCCAATAACTTACCCGTGGTACCCGTGGCACATAAATCGTACTGACTTAATTGACTTTTATTATTTACGGACCAGTTAATTAATTCCTGTTTTTTGTGGTCGTGGGCGACCAATGCAACGTATTTTCGACTCATGGACTATGCTCGATGTTAAAGCCTCATATGATGCTAAAGGATCAAGACCTGTCAGGACAACGCAATTCATGAATTTTTGTTCCAAGGCGGCCAGAAAGTGTCATACTTGTTTCCGTTACCGAGTGCTAACGCGCTGTAAATAAAGTGAAAAGGAGCATCCATTTATGGATCCAGTGGTGTCATTGGTGCTGGTTGGTCTGCTGTCAATCAGTTGTCAGTATCTGGCTTACCGGTTAAAAGTGCCGGCAATTCTGCCCTTGCTGGTGGCAGGGATCGTTGTGGGACCGGTAGCAGGGGTGTTGAATGCGGATCACATTTTTGGCGATCTGCTGTTTCCCATCGTGTCTCTGTCGGTAGCGATTATCTTATTTGAAGGTGCATTGACGCTCAAATTCTCTGACTTGGGTGGACACGGCAAGATGGTGCGTAATCTTTGCACTGTGGGTGCGCTGGTTACCTGGGGTATCTGTAGTTGGGCAGCCCACACCACGCTGGGTATCTCCTGGCAAATTGCCTTCTTATTCGGCGCCATTGTGACGGTCACAGGTCCCACAGTGATCATACCTATGTTGCGCTCAATCCGGCCATCGGCCAAGGTGTCAAACGTGTTACGTTGGGAGGGTATCATTATCGACCCAATCGGCGCCTTGTTAGCAGTATTGGTGTTTGAATTTATTGTTGCTACTCAAGATGCCGTGAGCCACACCCTTGCCGCCTTTGGAATGACACTCGCCTCTGGTTTGATTGTGGGGGCGATTGCAGGTTATGGGCTGGGGCTGATGTTGCGCAATAATCTGGTACCTCACTACCTGCGCAACACAGCGGTATTAACGATTATTCTCGCGGCCTTTGCCTTTTCCAATATGTTGGCCCATGAATCGGGTTTATTGACTGTAACTGTGGCGGGCATGTGGTTGGCGAATATGCGCGATGTCGAGGTTGACGACATTATCGAATTTAAAGAGACCCTCAGTGTCCTGTTGATCTCTGCACTGTTTATCTTGTTGGCCACCCGCATTGAACTCAGCGCCATTACAGACTTACGCTGGAGTGTGATCATCTTGATGGTCATAGTGGTGTTTGTTGCGCGGCCAATTTCAGTGATGGTGTCGTCGATTGGGGCAGGGTTACGCTGGCAGGAAATCGCGTTACTCAGCTGGATAGCACCAAGGGGCATAGTGGCAGCTGCGGTATCCGCGTTGTTTGCGTTACAAATGGAAGCACAAGGATACCAAGAAGCTGAAATTTTGGTGCCCCTCGTATTCCTGGTGATCATTGTAACCGTGGTGTTGCAAAGTTTGACCTCGGTGACTGTCGCCAAATTTTTGGGCGAGCGGGCGCCACCACCGATTGGCTATCTGATTTTTGGTGGAAATGAGTTTTGCCGCATGTTGGCCAAGGAGTTAATGAACCATGATATTCCGGTGCGCATCACGGATACCAACTGGAACGCGATTCGAAAGGCCAGAATGGACAATATACCTGCCTATTTTGGTAACCCCATGTCGAGCCATGCATCCCGGGAATTGGATCTGGCCCAGTACGGCAGTGTGTTGGTGATGTCACCTTATAAACAAATCAATCCGTTAGTGACCTATCATTTTCAATACTATCTGGGTAAGGACGCCGTATATGCGTTGAGCGCCAACGAGCAGGATGTACGCCCAAGTCATCAGGTGTCTGAGCAATATGCCAAACGTCTGAGCCTGTTTGGCGAAGGGGTGACATACGCACGGTTAGCCAGCCTTGTATCAAAAGGCGCTACCATCAAAACTACGCGTTTGTCAGAGAGCTTTACTGAACAGGATTATGACCAGACATACGGCGATAGAGCGCAAAAGTTATTGGCCATCAACCCTCAGGGACGGGTCAGCTTGTTTACCACGCAAAGTGACATTAAGCCTAAAGCAGACTGGAGTATTGTCAGTTTGATATTGCCAGAAGAAAAAGACGCAGAAAAATACACCGTCGACAATGCGTCTTCACAACCGGGTTAGTGAAGGGCAGATACAAAAAAACCGCTGTAAAAGCGGTTTTTTGTTTTTCACCTGAGTGAAAAGGAATTTGGTGCAGATGGGGAGACTTGAACTCCCACGCCCGTGAAGGCACTAGCACCTGAAGCTAGCGTGTCTACCAATTCCACCACATCTGCAAGACGGGGCGCATTCTATAGCGACGACAGCGTTTTGAAAAGCGTTATTTAAAAAAAAACCTAAAAAATTGCAATTCCCCACTGGTTTGGGTTTTTATTGTTCAGGCAATCACAGTGGGCTTGTATTTTTGACGCAAAAACCCAACTTATACTGCCAAATGCTTCAGGAAAATAATGATGAATAATCAAATTGATGTAACGTTGGAAAACTTCCAGCAAGTGATCGGTGAGTTATCGCAACAAAAACTGATCATGGTGGATTTTTGGGCTGACTGGTGTGAGCCATGTAAAAACCTGATGCCGATATTGGAAAAGTTGGCGAACCAGTACGCATCGCAAATGGTACTGGCAAAAGTCAATTGTGACGAACAACCACAAATTGCTGCGCAGTTTGGCGTACGCAGTTTGCCTACGGTGATTTTGGTCAAAGACGGTCAGCCTGTTGATGGCTTTGCCGGTGTGCAAACCGAGAGCGAGATCGTTGCGCTGTTGCAGAAACATCTGCCAAGTCCAGCCGATGAGTTGTTACAACAGGCTCAGCAAGCAATGCAGGACGGCAATCTTGACGATGCCGCTGCCGCCGCTAAACAAGCGTTAGACATTGAATCTAATCGCTCTGACATCAAGTTCGTGTTAGCTGCAATTTATTTACAACAAGGCTTTGCCGCTCAGGCAAGAACGCTTCTTGAAACCGTTGGACTGGTTGATCAGGACCAAACTTACCATGCCTTGATGGGGCAGGTGGAGTTAGCAGAAGAGGCAGCTGATACACCGGAAATTCAAGCACTTCAGCAACAATTACAGCAGCAGCCAGACAGTTTAGAGATTAAGGTTCAGCTGGCGGTGCAATTGCAGCAAGCTAAACGTACCGAAGAGGCGCTGGCGTTGTTCCTTGAAGTTCTGAAGCAGGACCTGAACTTTGGCGAGGCAAAAAAATTAGCCCTGGATACGATTAACGGTTTACCTGCCGGCGATCCACTTGCCAGTACCTATCGTCGTAAAGTTTATAGTTTATTGTATTAATCTTCTCGCCCGATGGGGCGATAACGCACAAAAAAGCCAGACGTTGTCTGGCTTTTTGCTATCTGTGAAAGGGCTATTTGAGTCGTTCAGCAAACGTCTTTTTAAACTTAGCCAGCTTAGGCGCCACGACCATATTACAGTATTGGTTTTGGGGATTATTCTCAAAATAATTTTTGTGGTAATCCTCAGCCTGTGTGTAGTTGTTAATTTCGGTGACTTTAGTAACCACAGGATCTGGCCAGATTTGCTGTTGCTCAATTTCAGCAATGATCTCCTCGGCTTGCTGCTTTTGTTGCTCCGAGTGATAAAAAATCTCACTGCGGTACTGAGTGCCTACATCATTGCCCTGACGGTTTAACTGGGTTGGATCATGTAAGGCAAACAAAATTTCTAGCAGTTCCCGATAACTGATTTGGCTGTTATCAAAGGTAATCCTTACCACTTCAGCATGACCGGTGTCGCCGTCACATACAGCTTTGTAATCCGGTGCCGGGGTATGACCTCCGGCATAGCCGGGGGTGGCGTCAATAACGCCTTGTATTTGGCTAAATGCTGACTGGATACACCAGAAACAGCCGCCAGCAAAGGTCGCAAGTTCAGTGGTTGATGTCATAAATTTCTCACAGCATTTGAATTGGCTTGCAGCTTAAATCAATTTTAACGGTTTGTAATACAACAATCCTTGCTGACTTATATCAATTTGACCCTTAGCTGTCATTGGTTTTAAGGTGAGGAGAAACAACAAAGGAACTGATGACATGAAGGTTTGGCTTACCCTCGCGCTGATCGTGCTGGTAAACGCAGTGGTATTTTGGTTTTCGCCGATTCGCCCGGCGGCATTCCACCCTGATCCAACCCCGCCATTGTCCGGTGTGCTGGAAGCCAATTCAGCATTAACAAAGGCAAGAGTAAGTGGTCGCAGCCAGATTGTTGGTGGTGAGGATATTGCCATGGACAGCAAGGGAAACCTTTACACCGGGGATCATCAAGGGGTGATCTGGCGTCGCGATGCAGACAGCCAGCAATGGCAGGAATACGCCCGTGACCCATTGATTAAACGGGCAATTGGACTAACAGTCGATGCCAGTGACAATGTAATCGTGTGTGATGCGTTTAATGGTTTGCTGTTGATTGACTCCGACCAACAGGTGCAGGTGTTAGTGAACCAGGCTAACGGGCGTGCGTTCGGATTGACCGATGATGTCGATATTGGCCCGGATGGGACCATTTATTTCAGTGATGCCACCACCCGCTATGATGTGAACAGCTACAAGCTTGAAGCGCTTGAATCTGTGCCTAGCGGTCGTTTACTTGCCTATGATCCTGTGAGTAAGCAGACCAGAGTGTTGCTGAGTGACCTATTCTTTGCCAATGGTGTTGCCGTTTCGCCAGCTGGGGATTTTGTACTGGTAAACGAAACCTATGCGTACCGGGTAACCCGCTATTGGCTGAAAGGCGACAAAGCCGGCCAATCGGATATTTTCGCCGATAATCTACCCGGCTTTCCGGATGGGATTTCCAGCGTCGGCAATGGCGAGTATTGGATAGCATTTTTTGCTCCGCGGTTGGCGTTACTTGACACTGTACATCCTTATCCGGCTTTGAAGCGATGGTTGGGGGGACTTCCTCAGTGGTTGTCGCCGGAACCGCAACCCTATGGTTTTGTTGCCAAATTAGACCAGCAAGGCAACATGGTAATGAGTCTCCATGACCCGCAGGGAAAGCAACTATCCGCCGTTACCAGTGCTGAACAATATGGCACCACCTTATATATGGGGAGTCTTATCAACAGCGGAATTGGAGAGATAGCTGTACAGGTGAAGTGACTGAAAATTGCGCGTAATGGTCGCGACTTTTTGTTTACAGCTTGCTAGTATCGAATTGAATAACACAACAATAATAAAGGATGTCTGATGGGCGCGCCTCGTGAGCAATTTGGTTCCCGTTTAGGGTTTATATTGGCAGCAGCAGGTTCTGCGGTCGGTATTGGTAACATGGTAGGATTTCCGGTCGCAGCGACAAAAAATGGTGGCGGCGCTTTCCTACTGATTTATGCACTGTTCGTGGCTTTCATCTGCCTGCCAGTGATGATGGCAGAAATGGCAATGGGCCGTAACACCAAAAAAGATCCGCTTGGCTCTTACAAGACATTGGCGCCTGGTGATACCAAGTGGTCCCTTGCGGGCTGGTTAGCGATCATTACCCCTTTTATGATTGCGGTCTTTTATACCGTGATTACAGTTTGGATTGTGGGTTACCTATACCACATCGTGGCAGGTGACCTGACGCTGCTGGCCCAACCGGAAACCTTTGAAAGCTTCGTTAACACCAAAGAAATCTTTATTTACATGGCAGTGGTTGCCGCGGTGGTGTTTTTGATCCTGCAAGGCGGGGTTAAAAACGGCATTGAAAAAGCAGCAAAGATACTGATGCCGACGCTGTTTTTTATGTTGGTGGCGCTGGTTATTTTTGTACTGACCTTAGATAACGCCTTTGCCGGTGTTGAATATTACCTGATTCCTGATTTTTCAAAAATTAATGCAGGCGTGGTCAGCGCAGCCTTGTCTCAGGCGTTTTTCTCTTTGTCGCTAGGTATGGGTATCATGATTACCTATGGCTCTTACCTGAGCCGTCAAAGTGCGGTACCTGGTTCAGCAAAGTTGGTGGCATTAACAGACACCGCAGTAGCATTTGTCGCCGGCCTGTTGATTCTTCCTGCAGTATTTTCTTTCAATCCACAAACCCAGGCCGCGGATTTATCCGATTCTTCAGTGGGCATGATCTTTACTTTTTTGCCTAAAATATTTTTAGCGCTGCAAACCTCGATTGGGTATACAGGTGCCAGCGTGGTGGCAGGCCTGTTCTTTTTGCTGGTGTTCTTCGCTGCGATTACCTCCCTGGTGTCAATCATTGAGGTTCCTAACGCCGCGTTGATTGATGAAGCAGGCCTGAGCCGCAAAAAGTCATTAGTGGTGCTGAGCATCCTGATCGTTATCTGCTCTGTGATTGCGGCGACCTCGTTTGGCATGTGGGAATTTACCACCAAGTTTACCGAGTATGCCGATGAGACCAAGTCTGCATTCGATGTGTTAATTGATGTCTTCTACGATACTGTATTACCGCTGAACGGCTTGTTGGTATGTATTTTTGTTATCTATCGGTGGAAGAAGGCCAACTTTAACAAAGAGTTAGAAGTGGGTGACAGTGAGTACAAAGGTAGCTTGTTTGAGAAGTATGTGGACCTGTCGTTGAGTACCATCATTCCACTTATTCTGTTGTTGGTGTTTATCAATACTGTGGCGTTGAAATATTTTGGTGAAGCGTTAATCGGTTAACCAACGCTTTTTGCAGGAGCCGCGTCGCCGAAAGGTAACGCGGCTTTTTTAATGGCCGCTATCAAATCATTGCGTAAGGGCTAGGGTAAGCGAGTGTGATGCCCAAGGTGCCAAGGGTGGCCTGTGCATCAATTTGGCGACCGGTTTGGTTATATTGCTGATCAAATTCGGGAAGCGGCAGACCTTTTTGCTTGGCTGCCCACTGATAATAGTCTTTTCTGGTCGGGTGCTCCGTACTACAAAGGTGCAAAGTGTTGCCCCATAGTCGGCGCTGAATTAGGGCACTGATTGCAGTGATGACATCGTCCTTGTGGATCAGATTAACCGCTTGTTGACCGTTAGTGAGGCGCTTGCCAGCTAAAAAATTTACAGGATGCCGCTG
>CAXQZJ010000122.1:0-11839 GCA_964228145.1 Alteromonadaceae bacterium
TAAACATAGGTGAATCGGGTAGAATCGCCAGCGTCAACGACCTAATAACCCTATATTTAACAGGCGCATTTGTACGGGCGCATAATACGGTTGTTGCGATCAAATTGAAAGTCGAATCAATAAATGCTTGATCAGAATCAATAAAAAACACGGAAAGTCAGTAAATACAGGTTATGCGGAGGGTTATTTTGTTGAATAAATATACAAAAATGATTGTTTCAGGCGCGACGCTTGTCGCGTTAAGTATTTTTGCAATTCTTGCTACCCGGTCCGGGCCTGTATCAACACACTCTAACATCTGTGTTTTAGGTCGTAGCCCTTGCGTCATTAAAACGCCGGACTATCAAGTTTCGATCACCTTACAAGATCAGCAAGTTGTGCTCGAGGAGGAGACATTTGTTGATATACAGGTGAAAAATGCTCAGCTTACCGAGGCATGGATCGAAGGCGTCAATATGTACATGGGCAAAATTCCGTTGATGCAGGAACAAGACTCGACCCATGTGTTTTTTTTAGGCAGTTGCAGCGAACCCGATATGCACTGGAGACTAAATATAACCCTCGAAGACAACACGGGTAGCGCGCACAGTCACTACGTCGACTTTTATACCCAACGTTAAAAAAAGCTTGCCTGACGCTGTGACATTAGCAACTGCAAACTTTCTTCCGCGAAGCCGGTACCTGCCTCAGTGTAGAAGTTAAATACCTTATCTATCCCGGCTTCAAGTAACTTTTGGCGGTCATCTTCGTAGCGGGCTATCGCCACAACCTGACCCTGATAATTCACTGCACTGAGCTGTTTGTTGATATTGATCATGTCACCGATAGAGGGCAGGGCAAGCATGATTAATTTAATGTTGGATAAATCCATGTTATCCCATAGCTCAACGTCCTCGGCATCCCCTAACATCACTGACAAACCAGCACGCCGTTGTTTTTTGATTCTGTCCCGGTCGGCGTCCATCGCCCACACTTTATTACCCAACACATTATATAAGGCTTCATAGGCACCGCGACCCACCCGACCAATACCAATGATAAGCACTTCAGCTTCTTTGGGCTGCGGAAAGACATCTTCACGCAGGCGTTCTTTTCGCTCGTACTTGCGTATTTTGTCTTTGTAGCGAGAAAAGAAACTGTGGGCGTAGGGATAGGCCAAGCTGGTTAAAATGAAAGAAATGCAAACGGCCAATGCACTGATGACCAACCATTCATCGCTGAATAAGCCCATTGCGGCACACAAAGTAGCAACGATAAGGCCAAACTCACTGTAATTACTCATGATAAGGCCTGACAGAAAACTGGTTCGGCCACGCAACTTCAATGCAGCCAAAGTCACGAAGAACAACATGAATTTTACCGGCAATAGCAATGCGATAATAAAGGCAACACCAAGCATCTCTAAATCAGGAAGTGCTTTAAACCCTATTGATAGGAAAAAACCTATTAAAAACAGGTCTTTAAAAGATAGTAGTGATTTGGTTAATTCAGTAGCTTTAGGATGTGTACTCAATAACATACCCAAAATCAGTGCGCCTAAGTCACCCTTGACACCCACCAGGTTAAACAATTCATAACCGCCAAGGGCGAGGATAAAGCCCGTTAGGGGTAACAACTCTCCATGACCCGACATCTCAAGTAAACGGCCCAGTAAGGGGCGGGCAAAATACAATGCGAACAGGCCCAGTGCCCAAATTGATGGAATCGCGCCATTGGCTATCACCAGGAAAATCACCGCAACGACGTCTTGCATAATCAGCATACCGATGGCTAACTTGCCATGGCGGGTCTTGGTTTCGCCGGTTTCCTCTAGCAGTTTCACTACACAAACTGTGCTGCTGAAGCTCAGGGCAAAAGCAAGCAGAGCGGCGGTCGACAGTGTGAGTTGCTCGAAATACACCAAACCACCTAAAGAGAACAGGGTGGCAATCGCAACAAAGGTGATGGTCCACAATATCATGTTGGATACAGCACCAAGCCAAATTTCCTTTTTTAATAAATCTGGCACATGCAGTTTTAAGCCGATTGTGAACAACATTAAGGTGATGCCTAAATCTGCTAAATAGTCGAGCATAGGTGTTGACTGATAGCCGGCAAAATTTAATGCAAACCCTGCTAACAAAAAGCCAATAAGTGGCGGCAATCCAACGAGTCTGACTATCAGACCAAACGCGAAAGCAACAGGTAACCAAAATAAATCCACAAAAATTCCTTGTTAATACGAAATCGTTTTGTTGTGTGTTCGAACTACGCTACTACCCTTGGTATTCGAGGTCTGCAGCTATTGTAAATGGCTCCGCTATGGGGTTATGCGTACCCGGTTTATCTATTTCAACTGCGTCCAAAGCGACCGGTAAAGCTGGCTTAAGTAAATTATCAAACAAACCTGTATGAGTAACCTCGCTATCGAGCCATGTATCAAACACCTCGGTCTGCTGAGGTAAAATCAACGGCATGGATTTACTGTGATAAGCGGCGAGTCTCGGATGGGGCGGACGGGTAATCACACTACAGGACCATTGAATTTCACCGCTTGTCGGGTGTATCCATTCACGACATAAACCACCAAGGGCAATCGCGCTGTGGTGACCGATAAAGTCATGATAGCGAGCTTGCTGACCTTGTTGGAATTCAGATTCACCAAACCCTCTAACCACAATGATACAACGGCTATGCCGCCACGCCTGGTAGCCTGCGCTTCCGGGTTTGTTTAATTTATCATAACGGGTATTAAATGACGTATATTTACTGGGTTTAAAGCCAGCCTCTGTTTTATCCATCAGCAACCACCAGGTTGCGTCGCTCAAGCGGCGCTGGCGGTTAACGCTATGCACGATACTTATAGGCGTGGCGGCACGAATAAAGCGCCCGTAGCGCGGGTGATTGTGTGCCAGATTTATGCCTAACGCTTCGTATAATCCGTGAACATAAGGATCATCAGCGACATTCAGTCGTCCGCACATGCATGACGCTCCGAGCTTATTGGGTTACTCCATAGATTAGCAAAAAAATTTAGTAATTAACCACACTTAGCTTTAATGTGGAGTATAACCTAGCACGCGTTTCAAACATTGAGGCAGATCATGCGCTATCCAGAAAATAAATCATGTCCGGTTTTTCACTCCGCTAGCGAAGACATTAAGAACGCTAAGCTCGATCCAATGCAAAGTCCTCAGGCCGAAAGTCCGGCCTATCGGCTTGCCTACGATGATTTGGATTTTATCCTTCGCGATGAAATGCGACCTGTTCGCTTGTTATTAGAGTTATCTAAGCCGGAGATCACGCTCCAGGATCATGGTATAGAACAAACGGTAGTGATTTACGGCAGTGCCAGAACTTTGGAGCCCGACGTTGCAAAAGCAAAGTTCAAAGATATTCAGGAACGGCTTGATAACGACCCTGAAAACACAGCGCTGCAAGACGCTTTAATCAAAACCCGAGCCCAATTAGCGCAAGCCAAACACTACGAGGATGCCCGTGAGTTAGCGCGGTTAATAACACTGGAATCCAATGCCGCTGAATACCAGAACACCTATGTAGTGACAGGCGGCGGTCCGGGCATTATGGAAGCTGCGAATCGTGGCGCCTCCGAAGCAGGGGGGGAAACGATCGGGTTGAATATCGTGTTACCCCATGAGCAACACCCTAACCGTTATATCACACCTGATCTGTGTTTTCGGTTTCACTACTTCGCAATGCGTAAAATGCATTTCTTACTGCGTGCCCGGGCACTGGTTGTATTCCCGGGAGGTTTTGGCACCCTTGATGAGCTGTTTGAAACCCTAACTCTGGTGCAAACAGGCAAAATCAAGCGTTTTCCTATTCTTCTGTTTAACAGCCGATATTGGAATAAGCTGATTAATTTCGATTTCCTGATTGAGGAGGGAATGATCAGCGCCAAAGATATCGACCTGTTCAAGTTGGTCGATACGCCCCAGCAAGCGTGGGATTTTATCCATCAGACGCTGAGTGAAATCAAAGAGTGAAGCGGTTAGGCAGCAGATCACCCAAGGTAGTTTGCCATTCCTTATCACCAGCTTGATTGAAACAGACAACGGGCGCCTGACTATCAGACATAAATTCAGTAATTACCTGACGGCATGCACCACAAGGACTGATCGGCTGCTCCATATTGCCGATGATATACACCGCGTCTATGTCAGTCATGCCTTTGGTCACAGCAGCGAAAATTGCAGTTCTTTCTGCGCAGTTGGTTAATCCATAGGAAGCGTTTTCAACATTAACGCCAAATTCGACCTGTTGTTGATTGTCTTTACGGTAAACCACGGCGGCGGCCACCTGTACACCAGAGTAGGGGGAATGTGAACGCTGCAGTATATTCTGCAGTTGTTTTAGTATTTGTTGTTTTGTCACGCGTTGTCCTGTCTGCTGCAACCAAGCGTCAGCAGTAATTTTTACGGACGCGGGACTTTACATTGAAACCGACTTTATTGTCCAGTATCTATAGCCAGCCATTAAAAATTGATTACGCTAACAGCAATTAACGCCGGTTGAGTTGCAAAGAGCCCGCCAGATGATTAGCCTGCATTTATCTTTTTATACTGAGAATTAATCATGAGCTATACCGGTGATATCCGAAAAATGCGTGTCACTGCAGACGAGTCTGGGCGAGTGCATTATCAATTGCCAATCGGTGACCAGGAACTTGATATGAATGCACTCATCGGTCAGTCAATTGAAGTTGTGCATAATAGCCAGATTCACTGTGTTCATTGTGGTCGAAAGACCAAGAAGAGCTTTAACCAAGGATATTGCTTTCCTTGTCTACAGACCTTAGCCCAATGTGATACTTGCATCATTAAGCCGGAACTTTGTCATTACCACCAGGGTACCTGTCGGGAGCCGGCGTGGGGCGAAGCCCACTGTTTGACCGGTCACTTTGTGTATTTATCCAATACGGGCAACCTAAAGGTCGGGATTACGCGCCATGCTGGTGACGGTATTTCCAGTCGTTGGATAGATCAAGGAGCGACACAAGCCATTGTATTGCTGCGCGTGTCAGAGCGACTTATCAGTGGTGAGGTGGAAACCTTGTGCAAACAACACATCGGTGACAAAACAAACTGGCGAACCATGCTCAAAGGTCCAGCTCAGGCTCAAGATATCGTGGCACTAAAGCATGATATTTTGTCTAAGATTGCGCCAGACTTGGAAAGGCTAAAACAACAACATGGCCTGCAAGCAGTTGCTGACGCCAGCGACCAGGTCTTTGATATTCACTATCCAGTTAATCAATATCCGCTTAAAATTAAGTCGATTAATCTTGATAAAGAGACCATGTTCAGCGGCACTATCACAGGCATAAAAGGGCAGTACTTAATGCTTGACGGCGACCGGGTGATAAACCTACGTAAATACGCTGGTTATAACCTGACATTTAACCTCTAAGTTAATACCAAGGGGATCTACAAATAGTCGGTCCCTTTTTTAATTCAAGAATGCCAACCGTAGGCTAATTTGTATTGGCATAGTTTTAGCCGAATCATCAATGTGGAAAACTGTTCGGATGTCCCTCTGATGTAAAATGAGTTGAGGTCGGAATTTTTAACTCAACTTCAAGTCCAGATTTCGGGCCATTTCTATATGTAAGAGTACCTTGGTGTAGTTCTACGATCTTTTTGGTTATCGAGAGGCCCAAACCCGAGCCTTTCACTTGAGAGTGGTTTTGCAACCGGTAAAACCTGTCACCCAATCGGGATAACTGATCAGGTGGCGCACCATCCCCTTCATCTGATACGGTCAGATATAAATAACCTGAGAGGTTTTTTGACGCTATACGGATCGTTGAATCTATCGGGGAAAACTTGATCGCGTTAGATATTAAGTTAGATATCGCACTGACCATTAGTGCCTTATTACACCAAATTTGACAGCGACTTACCTCTACAACCCATTGGTATTTTTCAATAAGATTTAGCGGAAAACTATCAATTGCCACAGTTACCAAGTTGCGGGTGTCGGCTTCTTCAAAGCCCACATCGTCCATGGTGTCTAAACGATTTAAAATCAGTAATTGATCTACCAAGCCTGACATCCTAGTTACTGAATCATAGATCGAATGGCCCGCGTGCTTTGCTTCCTCTAGCTGATTAGCTGCCAAGATGTTTTCAGCATGCACTTGAATTGCACTCAAAGGCGTTCTTAGTTCATGAGATGCGTCGGCGATAAATCGCTTCTCGCGATCAGCATATTCCCTTACCTGATTGAGCAGTTGGTTGATGGCCTTTTTTATAGGTATTAACTCTAAGGGTAAATTAATGCGTATCGGTGACAGATTATTCAGTGCTCTGTTGCTTAAGGCATGGGAAAATTTGTTAACCGGTTTCAATACGATAAATACAATGAGTATTATCACCACACTAATTGGAAACCAAACAAGGAATAATGGCCATAGTTGTTCCTTTTCCAAATACCCGCTCAATTCAGTTCTAACATCTTCGCGTTGAAATGTTCTCACCCATATATTTTTATCTGAGGAATAGTAACTGAACACGAACCAGCGTAGATCGTTATGGGTTATGGTGTGGTAACCAGCGGGAAGGTTTTCGAGATGTAAATCTGTCGCCTGGCTAGTATAAGCAAGTAGTTTGTTTTCATGGGAATGAATCTGGAATCCTATTTTTGACTCGTATTTATGGCCAGATGGACCACTTTCCGGACTAGTCTCATCTTCTCCCATATCCTCGTAATCAGAGGTAGGGATGAGGGTAGGGCTTTCTATATTTGGAACTGGGATTGAATAAAATCTGGCAATATATTTTGCTGTTTGCGCTAGTTGCGCATCAAACACTTCATCCAATTCGTGTAAAATATCACGGTAACTTGCCCATGCGGTTATAGCGAGGACACTAATAACAGCAAGGTTAATTCCAATAATTAATCCGCGACGCAGCGACCGAATGTTCACGAAAGGTCTTTTTTGATTGAATAACCCAGCCCACGCACTGTGGTAATCAAACTGGGAAAAAGCTTTTTGCGAAGATGATGAATATGCACTTCTAGTGCATTGCTTTCATTTTCTCCATCCCAACCATAACAAGCGCTGGCAAGTTGTTCTTTACTCACGATCTTTCCTGCATTTAACAACAACTGCTTAATCAGCAACCACTCCAGCCTGGTCAGCGCGACGTCTTCATTTCGGTATACACACTTATGGGCGCCAATATCAACGGACAAGTCTCCGAACACCATTGTGTCAGATAGTTGAGACAAGGACCTTCTTACATGAACTCGAATTCTTGCTTCAATTTCACGCAATTCAAAGGGTTTAACAACATAATCATTCGCCCCTTCATTCAGGGCATGTACTTTTGTATCCACCTCATCCCAGGCTGTTAGTACAATGATAGGTATTTGCATTCCAGACTTTCTTATAGAACGGATAAGGCTAACTGCATTACCATCGGGAAGCCCCAAATCAAAAATCGCCAAATCGAATTGATCCGTGTCTAGCGCCGATTGAGCTTCGGTTAACGTTGTGGCGAGTTCAACCGAGTAGCCCATTTTTCTCAACCCTTGTATTACACCGTCAGCCAGGATCCGATCGTCCTCAAGCAGAAGAAGCCGCATTATCTCTTCTCATAGATCTATGGTTATTCTGTAATATCACCTTGGCAGCCAGTTGTCATTCGATTACATAGAACACCAATATCAATTTGTGCGCCAGTCATTGAACAACGTCGACCAACAGCGGCCATAGAAAAAGCGTCCAAATTACAACCGCTTGGGAAAGTGCCACAAATACCGCAGCCGAACCAAGGTCTTTCGCTCGTCCACTCAAGGGATGAAAGTCACTACCTATTCTGTCTACTACCGTTTCTACGGCTGAATTAAGTAGCTCAACAATCAAAACTATCAATACCGACAGGATCATCAGTGCTCTTTCAGTCGCAGATAATGGACTGAATATCAGTATTGGCAATAATATGAGAATTAAAACAACCTCTTGCCGAAAAGCGGCTTCGTTTTCCCATGCCGCCTTTACACCTCGGTATGAATACAAACTCGCATACAACACTCGAGCCAAACCAACTTTACCAGATTTCATTTTGTCACTTCTTTGCTGAAAAAAAGCGACTCTACATCGGCAATATTAAGTTCAGCTTAAGGTTATCAATCTACCATCCCCGCGGTTGAAGGCAACTCAGGATTTTTCTATGCACTTTCGCTCGACAGTCGACAATTTGTGCAGGGCATTGAATATGTATCGTTTGCTCATTGCAGGCTATGTAGTGGGCCTCTTAATATTAAGTTTGAGCAGACTACTCCTTTTTATTTGGCAATACGATCGCGTTGAAGCTAGCGGCAACATCTTACAGCTCATTCTATTGGGTATTCGGGCTGATATAATTCAAATGGGCTATCTATCCATACCCTTGTTGCTACTAGCGCCTCTTTTCATAAACCGATTAGGGATTGCAGTTTGGATTAAATTACAGTCTGTGTGGTTAATTGTCGCAATAACCTACATTGTGTTTATGGAGGCCGTGACACCCGCCTTTATACTTCAATATGACTTACGGCCCAATCGCTTGTTTGTCGAATACCTGTCTTATCCCAAAGAGGTGTTGAGCACGCTGTGGGGCGGGTTTAGAGAGTGGGTTCTGGTTAGCACCTGTGTACTTATTGCCTGTATATACTGGCTACATCAGCTGTCCCAACGCATTAAAGCTTCATTTTCGATTCATCAACCTAATTTACTAGGTGCATTGTTGGTATGGCCTCTTCTGGTTGTAATTACACTCGCAGGCGTGAGGTCAACGTTAGCTCATCGCCCTGCAAACCCTGCTTTTTTTGCGGTGACAAATGACGCATTAGTAAATAGTTTAATTTTGAGTTCAGGTTATTCCCTTGAATACGCGCTATATAATCTGCGCCATGAAGATAATGCAGCTCGCGTATATGGAACTCTTCCTTTTGATCAGGTCCTTAAAACAGTGAGAAGCCAAGCTCATTTACGGAATGCTAACTATCCCTATGAAAAGTATCCTACAGTGCACTTCAATCCTGCGTCACGAACATACGCAAAGCCAAAGAACATCGTTGTTATTCTAGAAGAAAGTTTAGGCGCCACTTTCGTTAAAGATTTAGGTGGATTGGATATCACTCCTAACCTCGACGCATTGAGACATCAGGGTTGGTGGTTTAAAAACCTCTACGCAACCGGTACTCGCTCTGTCAGAGGAATTGAAGCCGTTATTTCGGGTTTTCTGCCCACGCCGGCAAGAAGTACGGTAAAGTTATCGTTGTCACAGCACCATTTCTTTACCGCCGCTGATTTGTTATCACGAGAAGGTTATTTCACCGAGTTTATGTATGGCGGCGAAACACATTTTGACAACATGGGAAGCTTTTTTACCGGGAATGGCTTCCATTCAATTATTGGTCAGAATCAGATTAATGAGCCAGATTTTGTTGGAAGCTGGGGGGTTAGTGATGGCGATTTACTCTCCGCAGCGCACGATAGATTCGAGGCACTAAACCAGCGCTCATCGCCGTTTTTTAGTTTGGTGTTTACGTCGAGTAACCACGAGCCTTTTGAATATCCAAGTGGCGTTATAGAACCGTATCAAGGTGAGCATCACAGGGTGGAAAGCGCGGTAAAGTATGCAGATCACGCGTTGGGTGAATTTATGGAAAAAGCCAAAGAGAGCAGTTACTGGGACAGTACGATCTTTCTCATTGTCGCTGACCACGATACTAGAGTATATGGAAATGAGCTTGTACCCATTAACAAATTCCATATCCCGGGACTCATTGTTGGAGGAGGAATTGAACGTAGAGAAATTCTCGAAATTACCAGTCAGATAGACTTACTTCCAACCGTCATTTCGCTTGCTGGCGTTTCCGCTTGGACAGCGTCGATAGGGCAGGATTTATCACAGAAAGACACGGTCCCAGCTAACCGAGCCATGATGCAATTTGGCGATAACTATGCTTGGTTAACAGAGCAAAGTGTCATTATCTTAACCCCGGGCGACGATGTGTCAGGCTATTATGATGTAACTAGCAAAACTTTTATCGAAGACAGCCATGATAGAAGCGCCGATTATAAAACCGCTCTCGCTCATGCACTATTGCCATCTGTTCTATATCAGCAACAGGCGTATTTTGTCCCTAAAATAGCCGAAACAGAGCCCTAAGTGCGGTTCTTAATTTACTGGTGTTTAATTTGTGCGATAACAATATGCTCCTGTCCCAACACTGATTAGTGTCACCACATTCGCATTAAAACCAAAGGGATCAATAAAAAGTTGATCCCTTGACCTTTGTCGACTTTATTTATCAGACCCGAGTTCGACAAGGAAAGTCATATGTTAACCCGTAACGAATGGCGTTTTTTGAACGCCTGTACTGAGTATCCCAATAGAATGCGCATCATTGCTGAGGGCGATAGTTGGGTGTCTCACCCTTTGCCGCGTTGCACCAATCTTGCGGTCCAACTGCACCGTTATTTATGGAATGCAGAGTTACCTAACAACATGCTCAGTACCGGCAAAGTAGGGGACTTGCTATTGCACATGGGAGCCACACAGCAACTTAAGGTACTAAAACGGCTATTATCCAAACGCCAAGCCAGGCCAGACATCCTTTTTTTAAGCGCTGGGGGTAATGATATTTTGTATCATGATGATGCCAGCCTCAGAGTCGATAAATTATTGAAGGCTGGCACACCAGGGAAACCAAAAACCTATATTTGCGAGTCAGTCTGGAAGCAGCATAAACAGTTATTAAAATGCGCATTATTAAATATTCTCGCCCTGGCCCGGGTTTATGCACCGCGCCTCAAAATTGTTATGCATACCTATGACGCTATCTATCCCAGAGAAAAGGGCGCTGAAATTCCCATTTTTGGCAGGATTAAGGGGCCCTGGGTTTGGCCGTACTTGGAAAACATCGGGGTTTCCCCCCACCAGGCACGAGAGGCAATACGCTATCTGTTAGGGGACTTTTATCTTTTACTAACGGAGTTATCTGCACAACACACCCAGTTGGAGGTGATCAATACCCTGGGGACATTGCCGGACTTGCCTGACTGGCGCCGAGACGTTACCCATTGGGATGATGAAATACATCCGAATAAACAAGGATTTGCATTGCTGACTTGCAAGCATATCGGCCCCCGAGTGGTCAAATTATGGTCTACACTGTAACGCAGCAGAGTAAAGCACCATGACTAGAATAATCGTCCAAGGGGAGGACAGTGGTTAATACCTTTGAGCACATCGATCTGCGTAAATTACTTGACCATGCCTACCTGGGTGTCGTTATACACCGTTGGGACACTTCTATTGCTTATGCTAATCCGGCAGCACTTCGTATGCTGAATATGAAGTACGAGGAGGTTATTAACAAATATGATATCGATCCCTGCTGGCATTTTGTCGATGAGCAACTAACGCGGCTCGGTGCTGAACGTTATCCTGTCAACCTAGTTCGGGAAACCAAAAAGCCTCTATTTGACTATGTGTTAGGCCAAAGCAACACTGCCACAAACAGTGTCAACTGGTTCAAAGTGAACGCCTATTACGAAGGCGAAAAAACTGGTGAGCGGGGCTTTATCATCGTCACATTTAATGATGTTGAAGTCGCGGCAAGTAGCTTTTCCTTCAGGGAGATCGTTGAGCGAACCCAAGATGTGGTGGTGGTCACCGAAGCTGAAGATATAGAGGCACCGCTCGGGCCTAAAATTGTTTACGTCAACAAAGCATTCGAAGATCTGACAGGTTATACAGCGACAGAGGTAATAGGCGAAACCCCCAGAATTCTGCAAGGACATCATACCGACAAAGCAACACGGGAAAGAATTAAATCAGCC
>CAXQZJ010000123.1:0-8667 GCA_964228145.1 Alteromonadaceae bacterium
TCAGAGCCTGGAAGAAGCTCGAAGTGCTTTGAGTGTGATGCAACAGCAAACCAAACTGCAGCCCTTTATCAAAAAAGGTAAGCAAATTGCCGAGGAACTGACAAAGCTCGCTCAATAAACACTGTTCTTGCAAGATCCCTATGGTTACAATGCAGCAATAAAAATACGTGTCGTGTAAATAAAATTAGAATGAAAAAGAACGGGACCCGTGCCTTTTTGAAATGGGCTGGGGGGAAATACTTGTTGGCCGCGGATATTCGTGCGCGGTTACCCAATGCTGATGTGCTGGTAGAGCCATTTGTCGGTGCGGGGTCTGTGTTTTTAAATACCGATTTTGATCATTATTATCTTAACGATATCAATCCTGATTTGATTAATCTTTATCAATTGCTGAAGTCACAGCCAGATACATTGATTAACCATATCCGTGAGTTGATGACAGAGTCCAATAATCAAGCCGACCATTACTACGCATTGCGTGCTGAGTTTAATGCCTGCCAAGAGGTGATGCGGCGCTCTGCTTTGTTTGTTTACTTAAACAGGCACGGCTACAATGGACTTTGTCGCTACAATCGTAAAGGCGGCTATAATGTGCCCTTCGGCCGATATAAGCGCCCCTACTTTCCGGAAAAAGAGCTTTGGTTTTTTGCGCAGAAAGCCCAGCAAGCGACCTTCACTTGTCAGTCCTATACTGAAGTCTTTGCTAATTTACCCCGCAATGCGGTGGTATATTGTGATCCTCCTTATGCGCCCATTAGTGATACGGCCAAGTTTACCGATTACGCCCGAACTGGCTTCAGCCTTGATGACCAAAAGCATCTTGCGGTGTTGTCACAACAAGCGGCATTGGCAGGAACCCCAGTGTTATTGAGTAATCACGATACAGCATTAACCCGACAACTTTATCAAGCGTCCAACCTGCACTTTTTAAATGTGTCGCGTACCATAAGTCGCAATGGCGGCTCGCGTAAGAAAGTCGGTGAGTTGTTAGCTTTCTACAACAATTAGCTGGCGAATTGATTGACCAGCATAATTAAGCCAAGCACGAAAAATACAACAAAAATTACGCCCACAATTAAATATGGAAGTGCCGAGGATTCAGAAAAGTCTTGCTGGCGGTTGTGTTCGCTTTGCACCCCTACCATAGCAGCGCAAACGCTTTTAAACACACGCCAGAGCTTCATCGGGAAGGACGAGAAGAATATTGTTGAATGTGATTTTCAGACGTATAGCGACTGATTAATTCGAGCAAGTCCAAGAAGTGGAATTGCCCCGACTGGCTATTACCTGTTATCCATTGACCCCAACTCAACTCTGAGTTGTTGGCAGTTTGGGTGCAATGGGGGGACTGGGATTCCTGAATCAGTTGTTGGCAGATGTCATTCTCAGACGCAGTGCTTTTGACAAGCACAGCAACGCCGAGGCCGGTTGTCCATACCGAAGCCGCGATTACACCGCTAACCAATAGTTTATTTTTCATAACACACAATCCCCGAGGTTATGTCTCATTATAAACAGCATCAAATTGGTAATACAAGTATAAAAAAGCACCACTTAAGGTGCTTAACTTAGATTATTTGCTGTTTATCGAATGAGGGATGATTAGAAGCTCATGCCCCAGCTTACTACGAGCTTGAGATCGTCATCAGACATATTGGTGTCCGACGCTTTGGACAAGCTGAACGTAAAGTCTCCTTTCGATAGATCCAATTGCAAGTGAGTGTAATCAACATCCAGTGCACTATCGACATCGAAATCGTAGCGGCCCAAGGTAACAGAAAGCCCGTAATCTTCTGGCAATGCAAAGCTGTAGCCAACAGAGTAATACAGATCGCCCTCGCCAAATGGTGCAGCATCGTCGGCATCACTGTTAATGGTATAGGCAAACCCAAAACTAAAATCACCTAAACCGCCGGTAAAATAGATTTCACCAAAGTCTGAACCGTCATACTCCTCTTCCGGGTAAGCGTAGTAGATGTAACCCACATCGTAGGTGAAACCATCGGTCTCGCCGCTGTAACCCAAGTAGTAGTCGTTCTCATAACCGCCTCCTACGCCCCAATCAATGGTGCCTATCCAGGTACCTGCATAGAATCCGGACTCGCTGGCGTAGTCAATTCCGCCAGAAACAGAGGGATTGTCGGCTGACTGGGACACGCCTCGCCAAAGGTAGTTGCTGGTAACACCGAAATTTGTGCTCACTTCGGCACTTGCAAAAGAACTGGCGAGTAAAGCCGGTACGGCCAACAGGGTTAAAGTACGTGTTTTCATATGTGTTTTCTCCTTTTTCGGAGACATAACGCAATTACAATACCTGTTCGAAAAATCTCTTGAATCCACGCCACCATATTTTTTGTAAAGTGTTGATTTTATTAATTAATTAATTTTTATTTAACGCGCTTTGAATATTATGTTTAGTGGTGTTGATTAGGGTCGTTGCTGATTTTTTGCACTTTGATGGCGCGCCTGTCCTAAATTGGTGCAGGCTTGCAGGTGTTGTCTTGGCGGGGAATTAGGTAAAGTAAGCGTATCAGGATACAGGAGTCTTCGATGACGGATTACTTAATAGCACCTTCCATTTTATCCGCCGACTTCGCTCGACTTGGCGAAGAGGCAGAGCGGGTATTGGCAGCTGGCGCCGATGTTATTCATTTCGACGTGATGGATAATCATTATGTGCCGAACTTGACCTTTGGCCCAATGATTTGCCAGGCCTTACGGAAATATGGCATCACCGCGCCTATCGATGTGCACTTAATGGTTGAACCTGTGGATGATTTAGCGCAGCGCTTCGCGGATGCCGGTGCGTCCTGGATCAGTTTCCATCCAGAGGCAAGCAGGCATGTAGACCGCACGATTCAGCTAATAGAAGATGCGGGTTGTAAGGCGGGTTTAGTGCTCAATCCGGCGACACCATTGAGTGTTCTGGATTACACGTTGGAGCGCTTACATCATGTGTTATTAATGTCTGTAAATCCCGGTTTTGGGGGGCAGTCGTTCATACCTCAGACGCTGGATAAAGTGCGTGCCGTAAGACAACGCATCGATGATTCAGGTAAAAATATCCGACTGGAAATTGACGGTGGCGTAAAAGTCGATAATATTCGCGCCATCGCTCAGGCGGGCGCAGATACATTTGTTGCGGGGTCAGCAATTTTCAATCAACCTGACTATGCAGCAGTGATTCAACAAATGCGCCAACAAATCAACAATTTAACTGAATAAAAAGTGACGTCATGACAAAACCCATCGTACTTAGCGGATGCCAACCTTCTGGCCAACTGACCATCGGAAACTACATGGGCGCGTTACGTCAGTGGGTTAATATGCAGGATGATTACCAATGCCTGTATATGTTGGTGGATTTACATGCGATTACGGTCCGACAGGACCCTAAATCCCTCTACGAGGCGAGTTTAGATGGACTTGCGCTGTATTTAGCCTGCGGTATTGATCCTCAAAAAAGCACAATTTTTTTGCAGTCCCACGTGCCACAGCATGCCGAACTTGCCTGGGTTATGAACTGCTTTGCCCAAATGGGTGAATTGAATCGCATGACGCAGTTTAAAGATAAGTCGGCCAAAAACGTGACCAATATCAACGCGGGCTTGTTTAGCTATCCGGCGCTGATGGCGGCAGATATTTTATTGTATCAAGCGGACCAGGTGCCGGTGGGGGATGATCAAAAGCAGCATCTTGAACTTGCCCGAGACATTGCGACACGCATGAATAACATCTACGGCGACCTGTTCACTGTTCCAGAGCCTCATATCCCGGAGTTTGGCGCGCGTATCATGAGTCTGCAGGATCCAACCAAGAAGATGTCAAAGTCGGACGACAACCCCAACAATTTTGTTGGCTTGCTGGAAGAGCCGAAAAAGGTGGCGAAAAAAATTAAACGTGCTGTGACAGACTCAGACGAGCAAGCGCGAATTTACTTTAATACTCAGGAAAAACCGGGAGTGTCTAACCTACTGACGTTGCTTTCCTGTGCAACAGGTAAGTCAGTTGAAAGTTTGGTTCCAGAGTATGAAGACAAAATGTATGGACATTTGAAAGGCGATGTTGCTGATGCGGTAGTGGCTATTTTGGAGCCATTGCAGACAAAGTTTCATGCGCTTCGAAACGACCGTGCAGAGCTTGATCGTGTGATGAAGCAAGGGGCTGAACAGGCTCAGCAGCGCGCAGAGCAGACACTGAAAAAAGTATACGATGCGTTAGGGTTCGTGCCGCGCCCACGTTAAGGATGTAGTCAGCATGCTACTGCTGATAGATAACTATGACTCGTTTTCTCATAACCTGGCACGCTATTTCGCCGAGTTGGGTTGTGAGGTATTAGTCAAACGCAACGACGAACTCAGTGTTGCAGACGTCAAAGCACTGGCTCCTCAACAGTTAGTGATCAGTCCAGGCCCGTGTACTCCGGATGACGCCGGTCAATCGTTAGCGTTGATTGAAGCCTTTGCTGGTCAAATTCCTATACTCGGGGTGTGTCTCGGACATCAGGCTATTGGCCAAGTTTTTGGTGCCAGCGTGGTCCGAGCGCCAACCATCATGCATGGTAAAACCAGTATTATCGAGCATGGGAGTAGAGGGCTGTTTGCCGGTATTGAATGCCCAACCACTGTGACACGTTATCACTCTTTGATACTCGATCCTGCCACTTTGCCTGCCGCGCTGCGCACCACTGCATGGTGCCGTGACCCAGGCGGGGACACCATTATGGCAATTGAACACGTTGATATGCCAGTATACGGCGTTCAGTTTCACCCTGAGTCTGTGTTAAGTCTCAGCGGTCATGCTATTTTGCGTAACTTTATTGCGCTGTCATTAAAAAATAAATTTTGATCCAATCCGCATAAATATTATTCGCTGATATTACACTTTACTGTCAGGTAGACGGGCACAGGATGTGGGCACCCCCTTGCTGTAACTAGCAGTTTGAATAGATAGTTATGCACTTTATTTGCAAGATTAGTACAAGCCCTTGAAATATAAGGCGTGTAGAGCTTGTCAGGTAAAGACAGTTGATGAAAATTTTGCCATAATGCCGGCACTTTTTAGGGCCCAAGGGGGCTCCAATACCTTGATTAGAGGACGATAGAATGAAAGTAAATCGCGAGTTATTTGACCACGTTATGGCACCTAACTATAACCCAGCAAAGATGATTCCTGTAAAAGGCGAAGGATCTCGGGTGTGGGATCAGGATGGGCAGGAGTATATCGATTTTGCCGGTGGTATCGCGGTTAATGCACTCGGTCATTGTCATCCGGCGCTGGTCAACGCGTTGAAAGAGCAAGGTGAGAAACTGTGGCACCTCAGCAACGTATTCACCAATGAACCTGCGTTACGTTTAGCTAAGAAGCTAACGGACATGACTTTTGCAGACCGCGTTTATTTTTGTAATTCGGGTGCAGAGGCGAATGAAGCGGCACTCAAACTAGCTCGCCGTTGGGCACTCGAACACCATGGCGAAAGTAAAGACCAGATTATTGCATTCAAACAGGGTTTCCACGGTCGTACTTTTTTCACCGTGACAGTAGGCGGTCAGCCTGCATATAGCGATGGGTTTGGTCCGAAGCCCGGCGCCATTGATCATGCAACATACAATGACCTTGCCAGTTTGGAAGCGATCATGTCGGACCGCACATGTGCCGTTATGATGGAACCGCTGCAGGGTGAAGGTGGTGTGATCAATCCAGATGAGGATTTTGTCAAAGGTGTACGTGAGCTGTGTGATAAACACAACGCTTTGCTGATTTTTGACGAAGTGCAATCAGGTGTTGGCCGTACCGGTCAAATGTATGCATATATGGGCTTGGGTGTTACACCGGATATTCTGACCACGGCGAAGTCCCTTGGCGGTGGTTTCCCTGTCGGTGCGATGCTGGCGACCGCAGATGTGGCTGCCAGTTTAAAAGTTGGTACCCACGGCAGTACTTATGGTGGCAACCCTCTTGCGTGTGCAGTAGCAGAAGCCGCCATTGACGTAATTAACACCCCTGAGGTCCTTGAGGGTGTGTTGGCCAAAGAAGCCCTTTTCCGCGAAGGCATCGCGGCCATTAATGAAAAATATGATGTGTTTGAAGAAGTGCGCGGTAAAGGCATGTTGCTCGGTGCTGCACTGAATGCTAAGTACCAGGGCCGAGCTCGGGACTTTTTGGTTGCTGCAGCAGATAATCATTTGATGTGTTTGGTTGCTGGAGCCAATGTTGTGCGCTTTGCGCCGTCCCTCATCATTCCTGATGAAGACATCAAAGAAGGCTTAGCGCGCTTTGAAAAAGCGGTCGCTCAGGTCGTTAACGGATAATCACAGGGTTCAGCCTATGATTATTATTCGACCTATCGGTCATGGAGACGAAGCGGCGTTATATGAGTGCGCCGTTAAGTCTGGAATCGGTTTCACCTCCCTGCCGGTGAATGAAGACCTGCTGCAACGTAAAGTTGACCGTGCAGTACGTTCATTTAAAGCTGAGGTTTCAGTACCTGGTGACCAAGGTTATCTTTTTGTGATGGAAGATAGCTGCAGCGGTGAAGTGCTGGGAACCAGCGGTATTGAAGCTGCGGTTGGGCTCGAAGATGCATTCTACCATTATCATATGGGCAAAGTGGTGCACCATTCCCGCGAACTCAATGTGCATAACACTAATGATATTCTGACGCTGTGTAATGACTATACAGGTGTGTCGGAGATCTGCACCTTGTACCTTCATGAACATGGTCGCCGGGACAACAATGGACGCTTTTTGTCACGGTTCCGGTTTTTATTTATGGCCGAGCATCGCCAACGCTTTGCGCAACGCGTGATAGCGGAGATGCGTGGGGTGTCTGATGAAGACGGTAACTCACCATTTTGGCAGTGGTTGGAGGAACACTTTTTCTCCATGGACTTTCCTACCGCAGACTATCTGACCGGCATTGGGCAAAAACAGTTTATTGCCGAGCTAATGCCTAAATATCCGATTTACGTGAGCTTATTAAGTAAACAGGCTCAGGCGGTAATTGGTCAGGTACACGATAAAACCCGTCCTGCGCTGAAATTGCTGCAATCCGAAGGCTTTCATTGCCGGGGTTATGTAGATATTTTTGATGCCGGGCCGACGGTTGAAGCGAATCTGGAGCAGATCAGGACAGTTCAACGCAGTAAGCGCTTGCCAGTTAAAGTCGGTGATGCCGCTGAAGCAAAACCGATGATGATGATAAATACTCAGGTCGAAGATTTCAGAGGCATAATGCAGCCTGCAAAGGTTGAAAATGATAGCTTGGTTATCGATCAGGCCAGCGCAGACGCGCTGGGTGTGAAGACGGGAGACATGGTGCGCTTTGCGGCCGTGTGCTAACAGGAGTCACGATATGAATAATTTGTATATTAAAGGTCAATGGACCGCTGGAGAAGGACATCAGTTTAAGTCTGTTGATCCAGCTCGCAATGAGGTTATTTGGACTGCGTCGACTGCGACCAGTGAGCAGGTTGATGAAGCGGTCAGCGCTGCCCGTGGCGCGTTTTTGCCGTGGAGCGAATTTAGTTTTGATGAGCGCTTAGCGTTTGTGAAACGTTTTGGTGAGTTATTGGCCGAAAATAAAGACATGCTAGCCAAAACCATCGCCGCAGAAACGGGAAAGCCTGAATGGGAAACGGCGACGGAAGTCGGCGCTATGATAGGTAAAATCGGTATTTCTGAAAAAGCCTACCACGAGCGCACCGGAACAGTAGAAAACCCCATGCCAGTGGGTAAAGCCTATATTCGCCATCGCCCCCACGGTGTAGTTGCGGTATTTGGCCCTTATAATTTTCCTGGGCATTTGCCCAATGGCCATATAGTTCCTGCTCTGTTGGCCGGCAATACCGTGGTCTTTAAACCCAGCGATTTAACGCCTTTGGTAGCGCAAAAAACTGTCGAGCTATGGGACCAGGCAGGTTTGCCCGCTGGTGTATTAAATCTTGTCCAGGGAGAGGTTGAAACTGGCAAGGCTCTGGCATCTCACCAAGGCCTCGATGGCTTGTTCTTCACGGGGAGTTCGCGCACGGGTAAAATTTTACATGAACAATTTGCTGGCCACCCAGGCAAAATTCTGGCCCTTGAAATGGGCGGAAATAACCCGCTTATCGTGAAGGACGTCAGCGACATTGACGCTGTTGTGCACGACATTGTGCAATCTGCGTTTGTGACCAGTGGACAACGTTGTACCTGTTCCCGTCGTCTGTTTATCGAGCAGGGTCAGCAAGGGGATGAAATTCTGCGTCGTTTAATCGACGTAGCTGGCAACATCCGTGTGGGGGATTATGCTGCCGACCCACAACCCTTTATGGGCGCAATGATTTCAGCACAAGCTGCAAAGGGGATGATAGCCGCCCAACAGATGTTGTTAGACAAAGGCGGCGTGTCGCTGTTGAAAATGCGACACCTTGACGAAAACACGGGTTTTGTAACGCCGGGCATCGTTGATGTCACTCCCATGCTGGATACACTTCCTGATGAAGAGCATTTTGGTCCTTTGCTAAAAGTCATTCGTTACACTGACTTCGACCAAGCCCTGAAAGAAGCAAATAACACCAGCTTTGGTTTATCAGCCGGGCTATTAAGTGATGATGCGGCGCTTTATGATTATTTCCTGGGACGTATCCGGGCCGGGATTGTCAACTGGAACCGACCAATCACTGGTGC
>CAXQZJ010000124.1:0-6142 GCA_964228145.1 Alteromonadaceae bacterium
CGGTAAACTTCGACAAAGGTACGTAGTTGCGTGAGGTATGCCATTTAAAGCCATAAAAAATCTGATTGCTGGTGCCAATTTTAGTGAATTCTCTAATAGTTACAATGACCCTATGATCTCCTGCACAGTTTTCAAAGAGGACATATCGAGATGAACAAGGTGATATTTGCCGGCGCTCTGAGTGCGTTTGTAATGGCGAGTCAGACAGCCATGGCAGCTGACGCAAAAGGCCAGGTTTTGGTCCTGCTTTCCAGTGAGACGCAAATGGCATTGCAGGGTAATGCTGTCTATCCAACAGGCTACTACCTCAACGAGTTTGGTGTTCCTGCGAAGGCTTTGGTTGATGCGGGCTATGAAATTGTTCTGGTAACGCCAAAGGGCAATCACCCGGTTGCGGATCAACGCTCATTGGAGCCGCAGTATTTCGATAACAGTGATCAGCAGATGGCAAAAATAGCCAGTTTTGTGGCATCACTGCCAGATATTGACAACCCTCTGTCGCTGGACGAGGTGTTAGCAAATGGATTGGCAGAGTATGAAGGCTTGTTTATTCCCGGTGGACATGCACCTTTGATTGATTTGGCCAACAACCCCAAAGTGGGCGAGGTATTGCGCCATTTCAACGCCAACAGTAAGCCAACTGCGGCTATTTGCCATGGCCCGATTGCGTTGTTATCGGCGCAAGCCGATCCTCAGGCTTACCTGGAAAAAATAAAACAAGGCAAATCCGCCAGTGCCAACGATTGGATCTACGAGGGTTACCGCATGACGATTTTTTCTGACCCTGAAGAAGCGGTGTTTGAGCAATCGCTAGAAGGCGAAAAACTGCTGTATTACCCAGCGGATGCCATGAACAAGGCTGGCGGTGAAATGGCGTTTGCCGGTGAGTGGCAATCTAATGTTGTGGTCGACCGTGAGCTGATTACCGGCCAAAACCCTTTTTCAGATAAAGCCTTGGCCGAGGCGTTGATAAAGATGCTTGATAAGCAATTCGCGGAATAAACCGATTTTTTTAGCTACACAGTAAGGAGCTAATATGCTGAATTTTACTTTTAAAAACCAAACTGAGATTTTATTTGGCAAAGGCCAGGTTAAAGAAGTGACCTCGCGCCTACCTCAAGATGCGAAAGTACTTCTGCTGTATGGCGGTGGTTCGATCAAGAAAAACGGCGTGTATGACCAAACCATGGCAGCATTGGCCGGTGTGAATGTGGTCGAGTTTTCCGGTGTTGAGCCGAACCCAACGTTCGAAACCCTGAGCAAAGCGATTGAACTGGCCAAGCAAGAACAGGTTAACTTCATTCTTGCAGTAGGCGGGGGCAGTGTGATCGATGGGGCCAAATTTATTGCCGCGGGCGTCAATTTTGACGGTGATAGTTGGGATATTCTGGCCAAAGGCGCCAGCTTCAGCAATCCTTTGCCTATCGGTGCGGTGTTGACCTTACCCGCCACGGGTTCAGAAAGTAATGGCAACTCAGTGGTGACTAAAAAGGCCACTGCGCAAAAACTGGCCTTTGCCTCACCAACAGTGCAGCCAGTATTTGCCGTATTGGATCCGGAATACACATTCTCATTACCACCGCGTCAGGTAAGCAATGGAGTTGTCGATGCGTTTGTACACGTTATTGAGCAGTATCTGACCTATCCGGTCAATGCACCACTGCAGGATCGATTTGCTGAGGGTATTTTGCAAACCTTGATCAGTGAAGGGCCAAAAGCGCTTAGTGAACCAAAAAACTACCAGGTACGCGCCAATGTTATGTGGTCTGCCACAATGGCACTGAATGGGCTGATCGGTGCCGGTGTCCCGCAGGATTGGGCTACCCACATGATTGGTCACGAACTCACTGCGCTATATAACCTGGATCATGCCCAAACCTTGGCGGTCGTACTGCCATCTCTGATGTACGTGCAACAAGGCGTTAAGCGTGAAAAGATCCTGCAGCTGGGCCAACGCGTGTTTGCTATAACCGAAGGTGACGAGGCTAGCCGGATGGATAAAACTATTAAGGCGGTGCAGGACTTTTTTGAGCAAATGGGTGTACGTACCCGCTTATCTGATTATGATTTAGACAATGATGCGGTGGATGCCATCGTTGCTAATCTGGAAAAGAACGGCATGACTCAATTGGGTGAACACGGTGATATTGATTTGGACAAAGCGCGGGAAATTCTCAAGCTTGCAGCTTAAACGCTGACCCTGCTACCAGCTACACACCGACGGGCCTTTATGGCCCGTTTTTTTATGACCGCGCTATAAATAAAGCATAGGGAGGCCTTCACAAGCCCCCTTATCTGTCTTAAACAAAATTATTTATCATTGGAATACTAAGCTATTGGTTACCGATGAGTAGCCTTGATACATGGCATGTCTGTCTGAGAGCGTCAGACACAAGCCTTAACAATTTATTTCACCTCAGTGTGTTCATTCTTAAGTAGACTTCGTCCCTTTTTAAAAGACCCTTTCAGGGGGCGGAAATCGTTTAGAGCTTCATGTTGTCATTTTCGATGCTAATCCGATATACCGTTAGGAGATGTAAAATGTTGTCACTGGTCGTAATCATTGAGGTGAATGGTAATTATCGCGAATCATTTTTGCAGCAACTCACTCGTTTGCAGCGTGAGAGTAAAAAAGAGCTCGGAGTCATTCGATACGATGTGTCTGCTGCCAGCCCACTTCGATTCTATGTGTTTGAGCAATGGAAAGACGAGGCAGCCCTGAAGACGCATCAAAGATCAGATCACTATCGCCGGTTTGTTGCAATCACAGAAGATTGGATGACGGGCAGAGAGGTGTATCGGGCAGAACCGGTATAAAGGCTCGGAGTAGGCGCATCAAAAGACGCGTTTGCATGGTTCTGAATCAAATGATGTTATTAGTCAGCCTCTTAACTGAGGCTGACGACCGGAAAAACGAGAGGACTATCTGAGTCTCGCATCAATTAGAGCATTAGCCTCTGGCTTGTGCATTCCCCTGAGAGCGAGCACTGTTGCCGTTGCGCCCGGGACGTTGACCTTGTGGGCGTCGGCGGCGATTGGGTTTGTTTGCCGGCCTATCGCCTTGCTGATTCTCAGCAGTCTGGATTTTCGGCTTTTTAGGGCGTTTTATCTTTTTCGGCGGCTTTAACTCTGTTACCGGCAATGGGTTAGAAGGTTTAAAACCCTCTAGCTGCTGTCTTGGAAGCAGTTTTTGAATCAAACGTTCGATATCGCTGAGTTGTTCTAATTCATCAATGCTTACCAGTGACAAGGCCTGACCGGTTGCACCTGCACGTCCGGTGCGACCAATTCGATGTACATAATCAGCGGCTGTATTAGGCAAATCCAAATTGATGACAACAGGTAACTGGTCAATATCAATACCACGGGCGGCGATATCCGTTGCCACGAGCACATGCACATCACCGGATTTGAATCCACTTAGTGCTTTGGTGCGCGCACCTTGGCTTTTGTTGCCATGAATCGCCGCACTTGGGATGCCAGCTTTGTCGAGCTTTTCTGCAATACGGTTTGCCCCGTGTTTGGTACGGCTGAACACCAGCACCTGCTTCCATTGGTTTTGTTTTACCAATTGACTCAGCGCTGCGGTCTTTTTGGCTTTATCTACCGGAATCAGGCTTTGTTCAATCACCTCAACGGTGGTATTGGCTGGCGCGGTTGAAATTTTAACTGGATTGTTGGTCAGGCTCTCTGCCAACTCGGTTACCGTCGGTGAAAAGGTTGCTGAGAACAGTAAAGATTGACGTTTAGTCGGTAATAACCTTAGCACGCGCTTGATGTCGTGAATAAAACCCATGTCTAGCATGCGATCGGCTTCATCGAGCACCAGCACTTCCAGCTGGTCAAAACGTACTGCATTTTGTTGATGTAAATCCAATAAGCGGCCTGGTGTGGCAACCAATACATCGACCCCACGGCGTAAGGCTTTCATTTGCGGGTTAATACCTACCCCACCGAACACCACGGTACTGGTTAAGTTAAGATGGCGGCGGTATTCACTGACATTTTCCTCTACCTGAGCGGCAAGCTCCCGGGTCGGCGTGAGGATCAGCGCACGTACACTGTTGCTACGTGTTTTGGCACCTTCGCTTAAGCGTTGCAAAATTGGCAACGAGAATCCGGCCGTTTTACCGGTACCAGTTTGTGCGGCGGCGAGTACATCATGTCCATCCAGAATAGCGGGAATGGCCTGCGCCTGAATGGGTGACGGTGAGCTGTATCCTTTGTCAGAAATAGCTTTGAGTAAAGGCGCACATAGCCCTAGCTGGCTGAAAGACATGAGAGTTCCTCGAGGAGTAAAAACGGGCAATAAAAAATCCTGCAGGCGAAGGCATCGCCTGCAAAGGTAACGCTTTGGACTAGATCACTGATACGTTAGCAGCCTGTGGGCCCTTGTTACCTTGTTCTACTGTGTACTGCACTGATTGACCTTCAGCTAAAGAGCGGAAGCCGTCAGATGCGATAGCACGGAAATGGACGAAAACATCTTTTCCGCCATCTTGAGGAGTAATAAAACCGAAGCCTTTTGCTTCGTCGAACCATTTAACAACACCGGTTGCTTGAGACATAAAAAAATTCCTTAAAATTAATGGGCAACATTACCCGATACAGACAAAAGGGCTATCTGGACTTTTAACAGGCTTAAATCGGTGTGGTCGAGTGTGAATCGCGAAAAGCGGGACTTACAAGGGACGAACGGTCGAAGCATGGAACAAATATCAATAGTACCTTCTGAAGGCGAGCGGACTATACCAGCTTTTTCCAAACTAACAAGCTGTTTGTTTTTTATTCAATCCAAGCCCGTTTAAAACAAACGGGCTTAGTTGCGCTTTACTGACCGAGCAACTCCTGTTCAATTAGCCAGTGGTGCTGTACTGGTGAGACTGCTTTTAAGTGACGGACAAAGTCCATTGAGGTTGCAGGCTGTTGGGGATAACGATGCTGTTGCCATAAATTGTTAAGCGCTTGCACTATGGCCTCATCGCCCAAGGTTTGTCGCAGTGCATGAAACGCGAGCGTGGCCTGAGAATATTGCTGATAGGGTAATTGCGCATCCACCAGGGCAGGCTGTGACCGTGAATCACTGCGCCTCGCTTGATTAAAGCGACGTTGTTCATAAGTCACCAGGGATAACATGGCTTGTTCACCGTAGCGGCGTTCAATGAGCACCAGCTCGATGTATTTCGCCATGGATTCGATTAAAAATGCACTGTCTTGCTCAACGCCATTGCCGATATCGTGACCAAACCACTGATGGGCTGTCTCATGGACGGCGCGCCGGTATCGCTGATCAAAGCCGGCATTTTCGGTGGGTGTGCCAATAAAACCATGGGTGTGCCCCACAAACATAATTTGCGGTAGCGCGTAGCCGCTGACTCCTCTGCCCGGCATAGCAATCAGGCTTAACTGCTTGGCGGGATAGGGATGCAGGTGTTGGGCAAACCAATCGAGGGTGTCGGCAATGGCCTGTCGATGAAGTTCAACCGCTGTCTGGTTATCGTCCCGGATTATCTGAATGCTGACGCCATTGTGGGTAAAGCTAATTGGCGCCTCCGATAAACTAAGCCATGCCGGAATTGCGCGAAAGGGTGTACGGGTGCGGTAATGCATTGTCCGTCTGTTATTCTCGATCGTCTGACTGAGTAACTCGCCCTGAGTAAGGGCAAATTGGTCTGCCGCAGTGGATAGTTGCGTGTCCATGGTTATCCAGTCGTAGCGGTAGTTGGACGGCTCTTGGTGATTAAATAATTCACTGGGTGTGGCCGGCAAACGCGGGGATAATCGGTATTTTGCGCGTAAGTGCGGGTCAGTAAGCTCGTAGTTTGGCTGGTAGCCAATGGTGGGTATTAGCGGTACTGCGCGCAAATAGCTAAACTGAGGCGTAATAAACTGGTGTCCTCCTGCAGGCCAAAGCGTTGGCTGTTGATACTCGAAGCGAGCTTGCATGCGGATGGTCTCACCAGGCTGCAGTGGCGTAGTTAAATGATAAGTCGATTGCTGCGTAGTGGTCTCGGTTTGAATTAACCCGGTACCTTCTAACTGAATATCTACCGCTTGATAAAACCCCGCTCTGCCGATCAAAACTTTATCAATTGGGTCTTTTCGTTTGTTTGTTAGCGTGTAAGTAAGCACAAACTTAGCT
>CAXQZJ010000125.1:0-9670 GCA_964228145.1 Alteromonadaceae bacterium
TATGTGAACATTGCAGAGCAGTTGAGGAAGTGACATTACCCCCCGCACTATCGGAACATTTAACACAACTAGGGAATCGAAAGCGTTTCACTTTTTCAGCACCACAAATTGAATTACGCGGTTGCTGCGCGACTTGCGCCACAGGGCCAGAAGAACCACAACAGGAACAATAAATGAATCTCCAACAACAAAGCGACAAAATCGCCATTGGCTTGTCAGTGCTTTGTGTACTGCACTGTTTAATAATACCTTTTGTGCTGCTCGCATTACCCGGTTACGCTGTCCTTGAAGCGATGCAAGACGAACTGTTCCATCATTTATTGTTGTGGGTAATTATCCCCTTCAGCGCCATTACACTATGGGTAGGGCTGCGTCGTCACCGTAATGATAATGTGCTGTATATCGGCTTAGTAGGCTCAGCAATACTTACCCTACCTGTTGTACTGGGGCACGATTTAATCGGTGAAATTGCTGAAGTTGGGCTAACTGTAATGGGCTCGCTAATCATCGCGTTTAGCCATTGGCGCAATTATCGATTAGGTTGCGCCTCAAGGTGTGAAAACGAGTTCTAGCCGGTTTACCGACTTGCGATCCTAAAGCCTGCCCAACCGGCCATGGCACTCAGGCAGGTTATTGTTACACCCCAAGTCCAATCAACGATGGCAATAAACAAACTAAAGCCTTCTATCAGGCTGTAATTAGTCAGGTTATAAGCGCCGTAGCTGGCGGCTCCCAGAAAAGCACCATCGATAGCTGCATACCATATTGGCTTATCTCGGTTAGCTATCACCACCAGCACCAATAATACAAAGCTATAGAGCAGATAAAACGCAACCCAGGGCCAGCGAATAAACTCGTCTCTTAACAAGCCCGCCATTTCCTGCATGTACCAATCCTGGGCGACTACGCCTAACCACAGCGCGTCCAGGGCGCCAAAGCACAGCCAAATTGCAATGAGGGAGAAAATAATCGGTTTCAGGTGATGCAGGATTTTTGTCAGCATAACAGGCGCATTTAATTTGCAGTGGTCTAAGCTTGCCATGGCTTCCTACAGATGAAAACCCATGCAAGAAGGTTTATTCTCCGCCGAGCAATCTACGCAATTTTTGTTCTGCCAGTTCTGCGGGGCTCAATGTGTCTTTTGCATCAGAATTTGAATGCGTTTGCTCAGTATCACCAAACAATGCAGCCAGTTGAGCCTTTGCTTGTGCCGCCTTATCAACATACCCACCCTGATAAGCGTGGTCAGATGGCGAAAAATAATCACAAAAATTTGCCTTTTCAGAATCTAACGGCGGCTCTGCACGATCTTCCCGACAGTGATTATGTTCAAAATTTACACACATCTTGCAAACATGTTGATCCGCATGACAGTGCGTGCACTCCTCTCTCCGGGAAACGGGTAAAATCAGATCTTTTAGCATTTGACCACACTGCCAGCATTGAAAAACGCCCTTCATTACCTCACCTCTACTTTGTTGTTCGGCTTCACCATGGCATGCTGTATAACACCTGCCATCACCTCATACTGCAATGGTAGCGAGTGAATAGCCAGTCAAACCTGTTAACGCACAGCATCATAAAGGAGCGGTTATGAAAGTAGGATTAGCATTAGGTAGCGGAGCAGCACGGGGCTGGGCACACATTGGCATCATCAAAGCACTGGAAAAACTCGGCATTGAGATTGATGTCGTGGCAGGTTGCTCGATCGGCGCCTATGTGGGCGCGGCCTATGCCAGCGGACATTTGGATGAACTGGGCGAGTGGGCCAGCTCGTTGACTGAGTGGCAAGTTCTCCGTCTGATGGGTATAGGCATAAACAAAGGCGGCGTCGCAACTGGCCAAAAAGTATTTGATTACCTGGCCGAGCACCTTAGCGCAGAGACCTTCGAACAGTTGAACAAACCGTTGGCAATTACCACCACCGATTTATACAGTGGTAAAGAGGTGAGTTTTAAAACCGGAGACATCATTCCTGCGGTGCGCGCTTCCTGTGGCATACCCGGGCTGTTTCCCCCTTATCGCTACCAAGATCGTTGGCTGGTAGACGGCGCAGTGGTCAATCCCGTCCCGGTAAACTTGTGCCGCGAACTAGGCGCTGATTTTATCATTGCAGTGAATCTAAGTGCTGACTTCAGAGCAGATATTCCAGATCGTACGTTACAAGAACATGAACTGAATCAGCAAAAAACCGACAGCTTTTTTGCCAAGAGTCATAACTACATCATGCAAAAGCTCAGTACCCCAGACAAAACCCCTGCTCCACCGAGCATACTTAGCGTGATGTCTAACTCTTTGGAGATACTGCAAGCACGGGTCACACGTTCACGACTGGCGGGCGATCCGCCGGATATTGTTATAGAACCGCAACTGCGTGACTTCGGTATTATGGAATTTTATCGCGCCAGCGAACTGATCGAAGAGGGCAGCAAAAGCGTCGAGCGACTAGAGAAGCAAATTCGCTATCAATTGCAGCTCGGTTAACCGATATTCTTTACACGAGAAGCGCCCGTTTGAGCGCTTTTCAGTCACAATGGGCTCGCCTAGAGAAAGCTTGCGATCTCATTCAGCGTTTTTTTGTGACGGGCATGGTCAGGGACTGTCGCATCCTCACCAGGATAGCCAGCAATAATCAGCATGTACGCTCGCTCATTTTCAGGGCGCTGACACACCTGAGTTAGAAAGTTCATCGGCTTCGGGGTGTGGGTCAGTGTCGCAAGTCCGGCGTTGTGTAAGGCTGTAATCAGCATGCCCACAGCAATACCTACAGATTCATGAACATAATAGTTTTGTTTTTTGTCCTCACCCTCGATACCCCCGGTTTTCTGACTGAATACGGCAATCAACCATGGCGCTAACTGCAGATAAGGTTTGCTTGCATCGGTACCCAAAGGCTTGAGATCGTCCAACCATTGCTGTCCGGCTCTGCCATCATAGAAACCCCGTTCATGTGCCTCAGCATGTTGGCGAATTTGTTGCTTTACCTCGGCGCTATGTATTGCGGCAAAATGCCAAGGCTGATGGTTCGCACCACTGGGCGCTGTGCCAGCCGTCAGCAGGCAGTTTTCAATGATTTTCCTATCAACCGGGCGGTCGCTGAAACTGCGCACACTATGTCGCCGCTTCATTTGCGCAAGAAATGCAGTGCTGCGCTCCAGCATAGTATCTTGCGGGTATTCAATAAAATCATCCAATGGCGTGTGGTTGTGGGGCTGCATAGTATTTTCTTGTTGGTTGTTATAGCCCAAGCATAAACGCTCGCGCTGGCGGTGAAAACATCAAGATGACTGAATGGCGACGTTAAGGTGTCACTCTGGGCTTACCAAACACTGTCTTCATTCCGGGCTTGCCTGCGCGGCGCGACCGGAATCTCCTCTTTGGCCTTCACACCAAGGGCGTGGATTCTGAATCCGCTACGCGGTTCAGAATGACAACAAAAAGAAGTGACAAACATGACGTCAAACTAAACGTTGCCTTTCCAGGTTTGACTTCACTTCAGTCGCCATTCCTATCCATGAACCGGAAACCTGAACAAACATATCGCATTGGTTCATAACCTGTGAGAAAGACGGTGGTTATGTCATCGCTTTTCAAATACATATAGCTTAAAGCAGGCCGTATCCCGAAGTGCGTCAACACGACTTAATTGTTCACGTACCGCTGCTGATAAGCGGTGAGCGTGAGGTGTCATACCAATTAAATCCTGAATTTGTTGGGTATCAGTCAGGCTAAATGGCGCCTCAACTCTGGTTTCACTGAGTAAGGAGAAATCACTGCCCAGGTAATCAAGGTGTTTGCTGGTATCATAGTCGCGCACCTTGTCATACATAAGTGCCCTGAGGCCGGCAAGGTGATCAGCATCAGGTAACGCTAAAAAGACCTTACCACCGGGTTTTAACACCCGAGCAAACGCTGCGTCATTGACCTGTGAAAATACGCTGACAATGCCATCCAAACTCAACTCGGGATAAGGTGGTTTAGCGCTAGATCCAACACACCAATGTATCGACTTATGCACACTGGCGGCTTGAATCGCCGGCTTCGAAATATCCAATCCATACAGAGTGAAAGCAGGGTTTTGTTCGGCAATATACGTGGTGTAGTACCCTTCCCCGCACCCCGCATCCCATACATGGGCGGTGGCAGCCAAGTGCTCCTGACAGGCGATCGCCAAGGCATCCGCAAGAGGTTGATAAAATCCCTGAGACAAAAAACGACGACGGCTTTGTACCATGGCGGCATCATCACCCGGCGCTTTACTGCGTTTGTGTTGCACCAGTAACAGATTTATATAACCTTTTTTGTGTATATCGAAACTGTGCTTATTGTCGCAAATATAACTACGCCCTCGGCGTTCAAGCGCTAGCTCACATACAGGGCATAAATAGTCGGGATCAGACATAACGGGACATGATTATTGGAACTGGCCGCTATTATGCCATGAATTGCGCCAAGTAAGGGCTGCGGTTGCTCAACTAACCTTATGATTTACGAGCGAGGTACTTATAAACAAAGTAAGGTGCGAGAATCCAAACAATCTCACCGAGTATTAGCGGTATTGTCACTTTAGCTGCCATTCTGCCTGCAAAGACTTCGAGCCAGACCAGTTTGTACAATTCGTAGTCCGTCATTATGCTGGGATAGAAATTGAACGCCATTTTATACACTTGCATAAAAACCAACGGTTTTGCCCATTGTAACAACACAAGCACTACCAGACTTACTACTACCGCGACTGATCTTGGTAACATTCCTTTCCTTCTCTATTTTCCACCGATTGAGGCCAACGCACTTTCTATAGTCGACAGGTATTGCTGCTGATCGAACACCAAGGCTGGAAACCTTTTGTAGTCCCAATGTTGATAACCTTTTTGGGTTGCAGTCTTATCTCGATAGGGGTTTGCCCATTGTCCCCAGCAAACAAAGTTATCGAACATCTGGACCTGACCGGTGACAAACCAACACTCAAACGTCCCGCAGTCGCACCCCAGAGGCATAAACCGTGCGCCGTTTGTTACTAATGAGGGTGAGAGAGCATGTTCCGACAATGCATCTGTATATGCGCCATTGATGGTGCCACTATATTGCTGTTCGTAGTCACGAAACAGATCCAGTAAGGGTGTGTCATCGATCAACACCTGAAAGATTTTTTCACGGCTCTTTTCTGACTCGACTTGATTAAGTGTCAGGACGTTGATCATTAGTTTTTACGGACTGAATTACGACTCACCCCATAGTTACATAATGAGTTACTAAACGCGATAGCCGAGTGGATTCTGAATCCGCTTCGCGGTTCAGAATGACAACAAAAAGAAGTGACAACCATGACGTCGAACTAAACGTTGTTACTCAATGCGTGGCCCATGCCTTTGTCGTCATTCCGGGTTTGAGCCTGTGCGGCGCGACCGGAATCTATTCTTTAGCCCTCGCACCAAGAGCATAGATTCTGGCTCCGCATCTTGTTTCAGGATGAACTTAAAAACGAAGTAAACTTGCCGGGTCATCAGACGCATTACACTTGGGTGCATCCTTTGCCTCTCCTCTCCTTTCCACATCAAGGTGACTGCCCACCTGCACGATGAAAAAGAGAATAAATAAGTTCTATATAATAATTTATTTTTAATAAAATATTAAAATAAGGTAAAATATTCTTGATGTTTTTTGACCATTTTGTTTAATTAGCCAACAACGGAAGGCTAATTGGCACCCCTCAATCATCGTTGGGGGTCAAAAACGTCAGATTAATTAGGTGGAGCATAACCACATCAAACTGTTTGCGCGTCGTTAGCCATGCAATCCCGTTTCAGGCTTATTGCGCGCAAATGTTCAGCAATTGCTGTGACAAAACAGACTAAAACCCGTGACTACACAATCTAAAGGGATAGATATGAAGGCAATACAACTATCGAAAACCGCCATCGCTGTCAGTACAGCGTTACTGGTTAGTACCAGTATGCCAATGATGGCTTACGCGCAAGACAGTCAGGCAGCCGCCGACAAAGAGAAAGACGACGTTGAAGTGATTCAGGTCACAGGGATTCGTTCGTCATTGCGTGAAAACCTCAACAATAAGCGCTTTTCTGACTCAGTAGTAGATTCCATCAATACTGAAGACATCGCCAAAAACCCTGATAAAAACATGGCCGAAGCACTGCAACGTGTGGCCGGTGTGCAAATTGAACGTCAGTTTGGTGAAGGGTCCAGAATTTCAATTCGTGGTACCTCGCCTTCATTAACCAATACCCTTGTTAACGGTCAATCAGCGAAGTCAGCCTCTTATCTGCCGGGTCAGTCTGAAAGCAATGCGTTTAACTTTTCCAATATCCCAGCTGAGCGGGTTTCAAAAATTGAAGTTCATAAATCTGCTCGTGCAGATTTAGATGCCGGCGGTATCGGTGGTACGGTAATTCTGCACACCAAAAAGCCTTTAGAACAAGAAGACGGCTACGGTTATGTGAACATTGAAGGTGAATACAATGATTCATCTGAAAAGTCGTCACCGCAAATTTCAACCGCCTATAACTTTGTTAATGAAGATCAAACATTCGGTGCTTCAATTGCGGTAAGTTTACAGCAACGTAATGCATTCCGTTCTGGCTATGAGTCGGGCGGTATTGGTGCTGGCACCGGTTTCCAGCAAACCGATGCTATCGCTTGCCCTACCGAGGAATGTTTAGCCAGCGATATCAAATTGCGTCACATGAATGGGCATAATTTGATTATTACCCGTCATATGGCCCTTAACGGCTACACCTACGGCGACTTAGAAGCCGTCGCAGGTAATGGCGACTCATACTGGCCTACCGATGATCCGGCCAATTCTGGCGTGTGGAACAACCATACACAGAACTGGGGACAGTTAGACGAGGTCATGGATCCTACCTATATCGATCCGACCTGGGGATTGTTCTGGGGTAGCCGTCGAAGCGGTGGTTTAGGTCAGACAGCGCCAAAGCACATTGGTAATATGCTTTACTCACCGGCATTCCAGACCGATGAAAGTCGTTTAGATACCACGGTAAACTTCCAGTGGGCACCTACCGACGACCTGAGTTTTAACCTGGAATTAAACCGCAACAGTTCTGATCGTGACAACAAAAACGATAACCTCTATGCGCAAACATTCCGCATCAGCCAACTGCTTTACAGTAACGAGGTAGAAGGCATCGATCCACGCTTGGTAATGGATCCTGTCAACGATATCGTGCTGTCCGCATACTACCCCGTTGATGGCGTAAACCTGGTACGTGGTGCAGGCATGGTATGGGATGGCAACAATTATTACGGCGGCGACACCCGTTGGGGCGAAATGATTCGCCGCGACTCAAACGATCGCAGCGGAACGGAAACAGAGCAGGATCGTATCCACCTGACTGTGGATTACACTGTCGATGACTTCTTCATTAAACTGCAAGCCGGTCGCACCACCGCCGAAAGTACCGTCATGGACCGTGGTACCACGTTGGCAACCCGCTACGGCGATTATGAAACGCCTTACTCAGGCGACGATGCAGCGTTACAAATTCCAACCTATGAGGGTGTTAACCTAGGCTATGCCTATAACCCTGAAACCGGTAAGGTCTATTGGGGATTGCATGCAGACCCGACGCTGACCGGCGATGAGTTAGCTGCCGCACAACAACGCGCCGAAAACTTTTTACTGGCACCAACCAACGAATTCTATTTGCTAACCGGCGGACTAAGTAACTCTGCCCGTTACCGTGAGAACGTAGAAGACTTTTTCCAGGCCGATGTTACCTGGCAATTGGATAACCGTTTTTACATTGATAGCGTAAAATTCGGTGCTAAATACCGGGATATTAGCCGCAATCAAACTTACTTCACTGAAAGCGCAACTTTCCATGGTTACGCCAATGAAGCCAGCGAATTCCCACTAATTCTGGCTGAAGAAATTGTTGGCGGTACTGTCTCTGGATTAGATACAGCCGGACACGATATCCCAAGTGAATACTTCGATATTGATCAAACCAAACGCGCTGCCCTGCTGAACGATCACTTCCTGGTATTGCATTCCGAAGGAGCGCCAAACAAAGGCGCCTGTGAGGATGCGATCGAAGCATCAGGCTCTGATCAGTACTACGGTTGCCGCTCTGGTATGACTGAGTCTAAAGGCAGCTACTATGATGTCACCGAAGAATTGTTTGCCTACTATGCAATGGTCAATTTCAGTGGTGAAAACTTCCGCGGTAACGTAGGTATTCGCGTGGTTGATACGGATCGTGAGTCTATCGGCCGTGAAGTGGCTAAAGATGAGAATGGTCAATTGCTCTCCTACCCCACTGATCCTAGTGATCCGGATTACGTTGCAGAGCTGGCCGGCTTCAATCAGTACGAGCCACTTGTGCAAACCAGTGGCACAACCGATTACTTGCCAAGCTTTAACATTGCCTACAACCTGGCCGACGATTTGATTCTCCGTGCTGCGGCATCGAAGAACATATCACACCCCAGCCTGACGCAAATGCGTAGCAACTTCTATCTGGTCACTGAGCGCTATCGTCTTTATACCGATGGCCGCCAACAAGATTTGACTGAAGAAGGTCTGGCAGAGCGTTTGCCTATGGACTCACAGCGTCGCGGTTCGGTTGGTAACCCTAACTTAGGCTCTTACACCTCAATCAACAGCGAGATTGGTGTTGAGTGGTACTTTGATAAGTCCTCTATCTTCGCAATCACTGCGTTCCAGAAAGACATTGAGAACATGGTTCGCTCAACCTCTCGCGTACAAAACCTGGACTACTTAGGTGAAGAGGGCGCAACCGACAGCAATGGTTACCCCATTTTTGGTGACTATGTAGTGAGCTCATACTTCAATACCGGTGAGCAAAAAGTGAAAGGGGTTGAAGTTCAGCTGCAACATGATTTTGGTAACGGCTTTGGTGGTATCATCAACTACACCTACACCGATGTACCCGATCAGTCATTCACCACGTCTGAGTTTGCTTACGAAATTGGCGATATGACTGACATTGAAACTCACCAGAGCGATCCTTCGCAACGTGAGTACTTTGAAGTAACCGGTTTTACTACCAAAACTACCACCCAAACTGAGCCTATGTTCGGTCAGTCGAAAGACACGCTGAATGCCTCTGTTTATTATGAAGATGACGACTACTCAGTACGTCTTTCATACAACTATCGCAGTGAGTTTGCGAACCAGAGCACCAGTGAGGGCGTACGCTTTACTGACGAACGTTCACAGTTAGACTTTAAAGCCACTTACCAGATCATGGAAAACCTGGTAGCCAGCTTTGCAGTAACTAACCTGACCAACGAGAACGTGGTTCACTATTTGGATACATCACAAATCGTTCAAGACCCTGTTATCAACCGCATGCAGTGGATTGATGAGCTGGACGAAAACGGTGTAGCCACCGGTAATCGCATCATCGCCACCGATGATGATGGTAACCAGATTATTGAATCATCAATTACCGGCGAAGAAGCCTTTGAGATTCTGGCCCAGGCCAGTGGGGTTTCGGTAGAAGAGCTCAAGCCTTACTACCAAAGCACGGTCAATAAAATCGTGGTCAACGAATGGACCAACGGTCGACGTTTCTATATTGGTGTTAACTACACCTTCTAAGCGACAAGGCGCCAGACACCGTCTGGCCCCAATTAAAAAAGGCGAGCATCAGCTCGCCTTTTT
>CAXQZJ010000126.1:0-13978 GCA_964228145.1 Alteromonadaceae bacterium
CTCCTCGTGGCTGAACGCCTTGCAACCGCCAAGCCTGGAAGCAGCGTCAAAGAGGTCATTGCCAAAGGTTTACCGCCCCGTGATGGTAAACCGTCTAAAGTTGTTCCTCTTGTACCTAATGCGTTAGACAGAGTATTGCGGCCTCAGACCGTAAGTTTGAGTCGAGTTGATATGCGCGACTTAGGCGAAATTGTCTGCGTCCAACCCGGAACAGAAATTTTAGAGCGACGTCCGCCGGGTGAAGGCCGTGCAGGTCACGACGTTTTTGGTCAGTCATTGCCTGCCGCGAAAGGCGAGTGGCTGCCACTCAAGCCAGGGGCCGGTACCCATGTTCATCCAGACAATGAAAACATCCTCTGCGCGGATATTGCAGGCATGCCTAAGTTTCAGAACGATGAAATGTGGGTGGACGATGTCTTTATCAGTCGTGGTGTCAACGTTGGCAGTGGTAATATCAACTACGACGGTGCCGTGGTGGTTAATGGCGATGTCAGTGAAAAAATGCGCATTGTCGCGACCGGCGATATCACCATTAATGGCTTTGTCGAGTCAGCAATTATTGAGTCCGGTGGCGATATCATCATCACCCAGGGCGCGATGGGTAAGCATGATGAGGACAGTGACACCGAATATTCAGGACGCTTGACTGCTAAAGGCAACATTCATATTCAACACGGTCAGGGCCTGGATATTCAATGCCAGGGTAACGTGACCATCGGCAAACAACTTGCGTATAGCCGAATTATCTGTGGTGGTAGCGTCACTGTTGGGCCGCTTGAAAACCCTAATGGCAACCTGTTCGCCTGTGAGGTGCAATGTGAAGGCGGTGTGCGTTCGGGGACTCTCGGTGCTGTTTCAGGCAGTCATTTATTCGTTGACTTCAGTTCTGGCTTAAATGCCATTGTTGAGCGAATAGAATCGGTCGAAGATTTGAAAAACCTGTTACGCCAACACATCGACCGTCACAGTAAAAAAATGGAAAAAATTCGTAAACGTCACATCCCTGAAGAGTTGCATCAGCGCTTTTCTGAACTAGTCGGCCGCTACCGTGATGAACGAAGTTTGTTTCAGGAACTCATCGTCACTCTGGATAAGCTGGAAAGATCTAAGTCTCACTATTTAGGTGAAATAGGACTCAGAGCAACTAAGCACCTCTATCCCGGCGTTATCGTAAAGCTGAACAATCGCACATGGAAAGCAGAGCGGGAATACAACACCGCCAACGTGCATTATGAAAATCATCAGTGGCAATATGATCCTATGTAATCATGGGTTTGTGCCAAACGGCAAACCCGCGGCCAGGCTTGGCGGTGCTAACGGGTTGCTTTTTTCTGACGCCGACCTTTTGCTTTGCTTTTGGCTTTAGCCCGCAAACGTTCTACCGTTTTCATATAGACGTAACCACCAATAAAACCAGCAAGACACTGAAACATCAGCCCCCAGAAGCCACGGGCACCAGCAATGAGCGTGACATTCAGCACTGGAAACATGGCTAAATGCGTCAGTAACATAGCCGTCGCCCCACACCAGGGAAAAATGCTTCTTGGCAGCGGCCCACCAAACAAGGTGATTTTGCGTCGGATAAGAGACACACCCAGAAAAGCCACCAGTAACACAGCAAACAACAACATACCATAACTCAGAATGAGCCCTTTCCAGTCTGTCAGCAAACTGGTAAAAAACGTGCCGGCATCCAGTTCAACCCCTACCTGACTGAGGCCATACAAAACAAATGTGGTATGAAAAAAAGACGCTAATGTATAGGTCACCAAAAAAGCAATCAACAAGCCGATCCCTCGGCGTCTGAACTTTCCCATTGCGATGGTTCCGATTAATAATTGAGTTTCATCGTGAATAATTTACTATTCCCCATACTACCTGAAAAGCGCAGAAAACGGACAAATTATTCAAGGAGCCAGGGTGAAGTTAATTACCAGTGTGTGCGGAATTGTATTTTTGGCGACGAGCATAGCCTTGTCAGCCCAACAAACCACCGCCAAAAGCTTGCCAAAAGCCAATGTCGATGTATTGCATACTGACATCCCCTACCCCAAGGCATTATTGGTGCTGACACCTGACACCTTATTGGTTACTGACAGACGCGGTAAACTGCATAGATTTGACAATCACCAATTAACTCAGTGGCTATTAGTGGCTGACGATGTTCTTAGCGATGGTCAGGGGGGCGTGTTGGACATTGAAAAGTCCCCCGACTACGCAGAGGACGGCTGGCTGTATATCACTTATTCCGCAGAGACTGATGAGGGCAACGCACTTCGCCTTATTCGAGCGCGACTTGCTGAAGATGCTTTGGTGGATAAAGAGATACTTCATACCGTGTCACCTGCAATAAGTAATCCGGTGCATTTCGGTGGAAAAATTACCTTTTTAAATGACGGTAGTTTGCTGATTACGACCGGTGAAGGCTTTGACTACCGAGAGCAAGCGCAAAACCGTCAAAGCCAGTTGGGTAAAGTGCTACGCCTGACGCTGGAGGGGCAAATCCCCGACGATAATCCTTTTGTTGATGACCCGACCACCGATCCGGCAATTTTCTCTTTGGGACACAGAAATCCCCAGGGGTTAATTAAACACAGTAGTTCTGGCGTGATTTACGCTCATGAGCATGGTCCTGCCGGGGGGGATGAACTAAATGTGCTTGAAGCGGGCCAGAATTACGGATGGCCGGTAATTACCAGAGGAAAAGATTACTCTGGCGCACAAATCACGCCCTATCGGGTTTATCCTGGCATGCAGCAACCTCTGGTTGATTGGACGCCTTCCATTGCCCCCTCTTCCATGATCGAATATCGCGGCGATATGTTTCCAGAATTACAGGGAGACTTACTGATCACTACACTGAAAAGTAAAGAATTGGTGTGGCTGCAATTGCGCGAACAACGTATTGTTCGCGAAGCATCCCTGTTTAGGTACCTGAGTGAGCGCCTACGAGACGTTGCAGTCGGTCACGATGGTAGCCTGTTACTGCTTACCGACGGCGAGAATGGCAAGATCTTGCAGATCACCCGAGACCCGGGAGCGCAAACGCAGCCTGAACCCACGCCGAAAGAACAGAAGAAGAAGCTACCGGGGCCGGAATTCTAGCGTTTTACCCGGCTTACCGACGCCAGAATTGAGCCTGTAACTACCATCAGCGCCCCCAAATAAGACCACAGATTTAAATCACTGGGCTGAAAGTGCTCAGGTAACCAGGCCAATGCCAGTTGCATCGATCCTATGGTGAAAAGGGGTGCAGTGCTGATAACCGCACTGACTTTTGACGCATGCCAGCAGTGCATCGCTTCCGTAAAGGCGCCATAACCTATAATGGTATTTGCACAGCAAAAGATCAGCGCTGCTAGTTGCAAGCCATCTAACGTAACAACCAACTGCGGCACACTAAAGGGTAACAATACAATACAGCCTGCCACATACATGATAAGCGTGACTTGTTTAGCGCTCATATCACGCAATAATTTTTTTTGTAGCAAACCGTAGAGTGCCCAGGTAATCGCCGCAAAAAACATCATAATGACCCCAAGCGTGTAATCACCCAACGAGCTCAGCAACAATGGGATGCGATCATTAAAAAACACCAAGAGGCCGCTAAACAACACTCCTGCCCCTATCCACTCCAAGGTACGAAATGATTCTCCGTAAAACAGGATCCCCCCGACCATGAGTAAAAATGGGGCTAATTGAATCAGTACCTGGGCAGTTTCAGGATTGAGAAAGTCCAGCCCCATCAAGTACAACACATAGTTACCGATTAAACCGGCAGAGGCGATAGCCAGCAACCACCAGGTGTTTTTACTCAGACTTTTCAATGAGGGCAGTTTACGGCTGTAAAGTAACACCAAAAATACAAACAATGCCGCTACCAAAAAGCGATAGAAGGTGATACTCACCGCATCCATGGCTTCCAATGCCAGAGTCAAAAAAACCGGCAATATGCCCCACATAAAGGCAGTTAATAACGACAAGGCGAATCCGTACCAGTGTCGCACTGGTATTGTTATATTGGTGTCCATGGATGTTTGTTAGTCGGGGGCTAAATCAGACAGCATTTCTATCAGATCAGTGAGTTCCTTTTCAATCCGTTTTTTTTGTTCTGGAGTAAAAGAATGATGTAATTGGGCAATGAGAGACGCATAGTGATGACGATTCTCCATTCTGACTTGCTGATATTGAGATGATTGCAGCTTTTCCGGTTCAGTCAGCAATAACGCAAAGTCTGCCGGAAAGTCATTATCGTAACGTCGGGCCAGCAGCATTTGCCTGGCTTGTGATTGCCACAGTCTGCGGTAGCTCATCCAGGCTTCAAAATTTGATGTGAAGGTTTCTGCGTACTGAATAATAAACTGTCGCTGCTCATCAGTGAGGCGTCCCGTGTAGTCTTCTACCCGCTCCTCAATATCATCGATCATCGATTCGCGCCGTTGTGCCTCGTCCTGCTCCTCGTAGCGGCTTTCGCGTTTGGCATTTTGTTTTTCTAATTCATCAAAAAAACCGTTTATCTGTTTATCACTCAGCATTCGGCTGAGTTCGACAATATCCGGAGCCAATTTATCTCTGGCCCGCTGTGCGTGTTGCCATAAAGAGTCAAATTCCTGTTGCCATTGTTCAGCGTCGAGGGGGGATTGAGAGACTTTTTGCTTTAAGTCGGCCAGGTGCGTTTGATAACGGGGCAGCTCGGTTTCCCGGTGCCAATTCATAAATTCAGCAAAGGCATCATCAAACTTCTCTTTTTGTTTTTTGTTCAGGTCAACGTAATCGTCAATGTACCAATGGATCAACCAATCGATATTGTTGTACACAAAGCCAGTGCTGCAGGCAGTCAGCGTTGACATAACGAACACTATGATTAACCAGCGAAGACGTCTCACCATATAGTCCTTGTGAAAAAGCGTTGAAACCTTGTACTCTGATATTCTTTGATTTAACAACAAATTGCCAGACCTTCAAGGCTAATACGCCGGGACAAACAAGAATGATCAAAAGACTAGCCGTACTCACCTCAGGCGGTGACGCACCAGGAATGAACGCCTGTTTACGTGCCATAGTGCTTACCGCACATCAGTTGGGCATCGACGTTTACGGCTTCAGACACGGGTATAACGGCTTACTGGAAAAAGAATACCAACCTCTTGGTCCGGGAGATGTTTTCAATATTATTCAGCGTGGTGGGACCATTTTACGCAGTGCTCGGTGTGCCGAATTTGTCACTAAGGAAAGTGCACAGCGCGCCGCTAGCAATTTAACCACGATGAAAATTGACGCCCTACTTGTTATCGGCGGTAACGGATCATTTAAAGGTTGCAGGCACCTGGCCAACCATTGGGCAGGACAAATAATCGGCCTGCCGGGCACCATAGATAATGATATTGCCGGAACCGATGCCACTATAGGCTATTACACCGCGATTGATACTGCCCTTGATGCCATTGATAAAGTCAGGGATACCGCCGATGCTTTTGAGAGGATATTTCTGATTGAGGTCATGGGCCGCCACGCCGGTTTCATTGGTCTTGCCAGCGCAGTCGGTTCCGGTGCGGAACAAATGTTGCTTCCGGAATTGACGGATAACGGCAAGGTCAACATTGAAAAACTCCTCGGTCACATTGCCAACACGCGCAAGCAACGCGGCAAGTGCAGCTATATCATGGTAATCACTGAAAACCTCTATCCGGGTGGCGCGCATGCGTTGGCAGAGCTGATTGCAGAACGTCTGAAAGTAGATTGTCGGCCGGTAATTCTTGGCTATATTCAACGGGGCGGCTCACCAGTGTCCCTTGACAGGATTTTGGCTACCAAGCTGGGCGCTTTTGCAGTTGAAGCGGCATTAAAAGGACAGCGGAACATCATGATTGGCGAACACAATAACCGAGTGGTCAGCGTGCCCTTAGCACAAACTGAGGAAGATAAACCCCTGGACCCGGACCTCGTCCGAATCCAGCAAGAGTTTTTCGATCTGAGTCGACACTGACAGCTTAAGCACCGATCATTTTTTTGACCTGGTCGCGGTGGCTGCGACTTACTTTGAGCTCGGTGCCACAATCCAATACCAAGTGATATTCGCCGCTCACGTGGCTGACCAATTTACTGACGAAATTGATATTCACTATCGCGCTGCGGTGCACCCGCACAAACACTTTAGGATCAAGCTGCTGCTCAAGCTCTTTCATGGTGCGACGTAAAATGTGGGTATCACTACCGACATGCACGCACATATAGTCGCCAGCGGCATCAATCCAACGGATTTTTGCAACATCAACCCGTGAGGTTTCCGTGCCATCTTTAATCGCAAGAATGGCAGGATACGGACTGGTTTTGACTGGGCTGCCATGCGCCAAAGATTGCAGAATTTCCTCGCAGTCCACGCCTGTCACATTTGACAACAAACTGGCCAACTTATTCTTGTGCACTTCTTCGACCTGCAACTTTCGGTATTCTCGTACTTTTTCCACTGCCTCAGCCAGGCGTTTATCGTCCAGCGGCTTAAGGATGTAATCCAAAGCATGAACATCAAACGCTCTGATTGCATAGTTGTCATAGGCAGTAATAAACACAATCAGTGGCATAGCCGCGTCTTGCTGACTAAGTTGCTGGATTAATTGAAACCCGTTCATACCTGGCATTTGAATATCCAGAAATACCAAGTCTGGCTGGTCTTGATTTATGCGGGTTAACGCTTGCTGGCCGTTGCTGCATTCGCCTATCAGCTCCAGATCCGGATAATCGGACAAACGTACTGCCAATCCTTTACGTGCTAAAGGCTCATCATCGACGATGAGCGTCTTAATCTTTGCCATGCTTTTTACTTGCCTTAAATGGAATACGGATTGAAATCTTAAGCCCATTGGGCTGATTATTACTCAATTGCAAAGTGAAGTTGTCTTTATACGTTGCCTTTAGTCTTGCTTCTATATTGGCTAAGCCAACCCCCTTCGCATCCTTGAGTTTACCATCGTGTAACTGTGCACCTGGTCCGTTATCTGCGACATCGACCAGCAATTCATCACTGACCACCTTTGCACTGATACTGATAATACCTGTTTCGCTCAATCGGGAAATTGCGTGTTTAATTGCGTTCTCTATCAAAGGCTGAAGGAGCATCGAGGGCACTAACGCTTGCTGAGCCTGTTCATCGACCTGCCATAACACTTCAAGCCGCTCCTGAAAGCGTACCTTTTCAATTTCCAAATAGAGTTTTAATACCTTAATTTCTTGCTTCAGAGGCACCTGATTTATCGGGTCCTTGTCCAATGAATAACGCAAAAAATCACTCAATTTGGTGACCATTTTGTTGGCAGTGTCATTCTCTTTGATCAATATTAAGGTAGAAATGGCGTTCAACGTGTTGAACAGAAAATGCGGATTAAGCTGGTATCGCAGCATCTTAAGGTGCGCTTGATGAGCGCTTGTCGCAGCCTCAAGAGCAGTCTGTTTTTCTTTTTGCAACAACTGATAGTACTTAGTGCCAAAGTACAAACCGCTCCAGCACAGCATAATAAAAAATGCACTGAGAATGTCTTTAAAATAATAAATCCATTCGTCCGGGCGATAACCGTGTTTATAAATCTCCCAGTAGTGGAAGTTGGTCACTAACGTCCACACCAGCGCGAGCAAATACGAGCTAATCAATACGGTCGCTAATAACCGCAGCGGAGACAGGTTCCAGCACTGTTGATATAAATCGCGAAGCGGTAACGACAAGATCCATCCGGCCAACGCATTGAGCAGCAATACGAACACAAATGCGTCGCGCATCTCGTGGAGCAGCGAGCCGAGATAGTACATCATCCCCCAGCCAAACCAGCCTAGCGAATGTAGCGCCCAAAAGAATCTCTCGCGGTCATCAAACCAACGATTAAGTTTTTCCATCAACCACTCAGTAAGGAAAAAAAAGAATTAGCGGGATTGTACTTGAAAGCGCTGCTTATAACGCGAATTTTACCGTATTATGTCGCGCGCTTGTCGAATTGATCAGTAACGGATATTCAGTTTCCCCAGCCAACTACCTAGTACCCAGGCAGGGCCAATCAGCAAAAACTGCAGATCCTTCAAAAAACTCGGACTTTTACCTTCTATTTTGTGGCCAATAAATTGCAAAACCCACATCACCACAAACAACACTAAACTGAATTGCCAAACACTTATCTGCTGGGTCTCAAGTAAGGAGATTAACCAAAACACCACCATCGTCATCAGGGTCATTCCCGCACCAATCGGGCCCGACAGTTTAAAGTAGTAAAATAACACTGGGATAATCGCAATGTGTGCGAAAGTAATGGCAAACTCTTGCATAACCTGAGGAACCGGAATCGCATAGACGAGCCCGAATGTCACAAAATAAATTGCCGGGACCGCAATGTTATGAATCAACTTATTGAGCTTATTCTGGTGGCTCTCCGCGTACTCAGCAAATAATATGTCAACCTTGCGCATTGGCAGATCCTTTTTGTGATTATTATTTATAAGGCAATAAACATTTCGTTAACAATGGCACTAATAGTGTCGTGCTCGTCAGTAAATTTCAATCCAAATAGTTGTTCATCGGGCGTTTTTTTTATATTACAGATTTGTGCGTTAAGCGCCCGCCCTTCGATGTGGTCGAAGGTTATTGCCATTTCATCCCCTATACTCATTGGTCTGCTGAGCTGAAGTGGTAAGGCAAGCCGGCAACCAGTCCAAGACAAATCCACCATCAGCGCAGACCAGCTTTTATGATGTGTCAGTGAACGAACCTGGACAGCAATGCGCGTCGCGGCGCGTCTGGCTGAGCGTAAACTGTGTAGCTGAATGTGATCAGGAAACGCTACATAGATATGGCTAAATGGTTTAGACAACAGGAAACAAGATTGGCTTTCAAACGCCACCACCTCGCCATTTACCTCATCCAGCACAAAGCGACAGATCACGCCTAGCGAGCCCTTTTTAAGCGCACTTTCATGCTCATTAACCACCTTGGCAGGCAACTTAATGATGATGATCTCTTTACTATCATGGCCGATGAACTCAGTTTTAAACCTCAGCGGCACTTCATCAAGCGTTATTTGCACATCCACCATCAGTCCGGGTTTGATTGCCAATAACCGTGCAAAATCATGGGGTGATAAGCGTTTTGTCATTAATTCCACTCGCCATTACTGGTGTTACTCTTAGCGTTCGCGCTACACTTTACGTCAGTTTAATTTGCCCTGTCCCTTTGCTTTTCAGGAGTTCAACTTGCGCGATTCTCAGCCGTTGCACTATCACGTAGATTTATCCGACACAATTAACCATCAATATCTCATTAAGCTGGATATCCCTCAACCCGATCCCCGGGGCCAGCAATTTTCTTTACCTGCCTGGATACCCGGCAGTTACATGATTCGCGACTTCGCCCGCCACATCACCGAGCTTGAAGCCGTAGATAACGACGGCAAGGCAGTTAACATTACCAAGCTAGACAAACAAACTTGGCAATTAGCGCCGGTTAGCGGCCCGGTGCGATTAATCTATCGGGTTTACGCGTTGGATTATTCGGTAAGAGGTGCCTATTTAGCAACCGATGCCGCTTTTTTCAATGGCACCAGTGTGTTTATGCAAATCCGGGGGCAAACGACCCTACCTTGCAGGGTCACCCTCGATGGTGCCCAGCAGAATGACTGGCACACCGCGACAGGCCTTACCCAACTCAACACTGACAGTCATGGTATGGGGGATTATCAGGCACAAGACTACTGGCAACTAATCGACTCGCCCGTGCTTGTCAGTGATTTTGAACGCATCGATTTCAATGTAGATGGATGTGAATTTTCAATCGCGCTGGTGGAGTCTTTGCCCTTCGACCAGCAGCGCGTCATAACAGATTTAACAGCTATTATACGTCACCATTTTAATCTGTTCGGTGGTGATGTCCCATTTGATCACTACTGGTTTATGACGCTAATGGCTGATGACGCCTTTGGTGGCCTGGAACATCTTAATTCAACGTTACTTATGTATCCGCGCGATGGGGTTCAGGCCGCGAACACAGACACCCCCAGTGAAACTTATCAACGCTTTTTAAGCCTGTGTAGTCACGAGTTATTTCATGCATGGATGGTCAAACGAATCAAGCCCGCCTGCTTCCACCAGCCAGATTTGAGTCGCGAAACTTACACTTCTCAATTGTGGATTTACGAGGGTATAACGTCTTACTACGACGACCTCTCTCTAGTGAGAAGCGGCGTTATCAGTCAAGCTGACTACTTGCGAATTTTAGGCGAATTGTTGACCCGTCTGGCGCGCAATCCCGGTCAATTTAAGCAGACGGTCAGCGAGTCGAGTTTTGACGCCTGGACCCGCTTCTATCAGCAGGACGAAAATGCCCGCAATGCCATTGTCAGCTATTATGCCAAAGGCGCTATCGTCGCACTTTGCTTGGACGTAGCGTTACGTCAACACCAAAAGTCCCTGGATGAACTGATACAAAAAATGTGGCAGCAATATGGCACTAACGGCACCGATGATGATGTGATTCAGAAACTATGCCATTCCCTGGGGGTTGACCTGGATAAGCTGGTTTGGCAACTAACCCAAACCACTGAATCAATGCCATTGGCTGAAACGTTGCACCAGGTTGGCTTAGAGATAGTACAACAGGCCGCTGGCAGCCTGGCTGATAAAGGCGGACAAATAGTAAAACAGCCTCATCGTTATGATTTTGGTGCGCTGGTTCAGGGTCAGTCGTTAGGCGTAAAGGTAACCAGTGTATTGCAAAACAGTGCTGCAGCGCAGGCAGGCTTAATGAAAAATGACGTTCTGATTTGTATCAATCACTTTCAGGTTTCAGATAAAACCTTGCACAGCATATTGCAACGCAGTGAGGGGCAACAGGTTGAAGTTCATTACTTACGCCGGGGCAAACTGCATGTCCGCACCATGCCGCTAATGCCAGCTCCCAAGGACAGTGTGTATTTAAACATTACCGACCAGCACAAGCTCGACCAATGGCTGGACTGTCAGAATTAGCGTTGTGGCACTAATAGAGCAGGATCAAGGCGAACGGAAAACCAGTTAATACGCCAATCGAGGTGGGAGCCGGTTGCACGACCGGTTTTCCCCATGTCCGCGATGTGCTGACCTTGCTTGACCCGTTCGCCCACCTTTACGTGGCTGTCGCTCAGGTGCAAAAACGTCGACGAAACTCCCATGCCATGGTCGATGATCATAGTGCCACCTGAATAATACATATCTGGATGCCACAAGGTCACCACACCGTCGGCAGGCGCCACAATCGGTGTTCCCACTGGCCCGGCTACATCAACACCAAAATGAGGACGGCTCGGTTTACCGTTCAGCACCCGTTGAGAACCATACACACCACTAATGGGGCCTTCTGCCGCCCAAATAAAACCCTCGGCAAAAAAAGTATGCTGCGAGACTGTTTTACGCGCTTGCGCCACTTGGGCGTTGTCATCGCGAATTCGTGTCAGTACGTCAGGGTCAGGGGTCACCATCTTTTGCGGGAGTCCATCGATACGTTGAATCCGGTATTCTCGCTCAGTGATGACCAACCGCCGTTGTTGCCATTGCCCGCCGGGTTCTCGCCAACGTAGCCAACGCTCACCACGTTCATCGCGACCAAAGCCGAACACCACAATTCCCGTTGGCGATACCTTTAAAGGTTTATCATCCAAGGTAACCTCGGCACCGGCTTTTACCTTTGCAGTAATCAGCCCACCTTGGGTCACTTTACCGGTTAGTTCTATTGCCCAGGTGAACGAGGGTAGCAACAAAAATAACAATAACTTACGCATAGGCTATAGCGCCTTTACCGACACCTTCAAACGCCAGTACCCGGTATTGATGATCTTTCTGAAGACGCTTTTGTTCATCGGCCATAAACTGAGCAAGGCACTCAACCGTCGAATCGGTTTCGACAATATCTGACTCCGCTTTAGGAATCGCTAATTCAAATCGCCCCTGAGATGACTCGTAGGAAAACAGATAATGACTTTGTTCGCCCACCGGAACCTGCATAACCAGCTGTTGCTGACTGACCATATCTTCCCGTGAGCCAATGTATATATCACGCCAACGCTTGGCCCAGTAGGCTTGCCAGTACTCACTGGGTTGATCGTTTTCAAATACCAGCACTTTGGAACGATGGCCGTGAGCGATACGTTGACAGTTGCCATCATGTTTTTTCAAGCCATGAGTATAGTGGTAATAGGCGCCTTCAATCACTTCTTCGCGTAACTGTAGTGTCAACCCTTGCACGTTCTCAGGCAGGTGTGTCTTGATGATCTGACGCAGGTACTCCTGCACAGACTGCATATTGACTTGGGACGAATAAATAAACGCATAGGCCTCGGGGGGACAATCCAAATGAATCGATTTTTGTCCCGGCCGGTTGAAATCAACTCGCACCCTGTCGTGGGTCTCATCACGGAAAATCTCGGTATACTCATGTTCCGCAGGAATCAATAATTTATGATCGACGTATTCGTCAATCAACGCTTTGAGGCGTTTTTTAACCTTAGAAAAATCCAGCACCATGCTTTCTTCATTCAGACTGCCGTCGAGAATAACGTCAACAATCCAACTTTCCCCTACCATGCCGCGATCAGCACACAAGTAGGAAAAATCCATTACGGTAAGGTCATTTACAAACAATTGCATTGAAGCTTCTATCTCCGGGAAATTCCCATTAAGTATAAACAGTTATGCGCCTGAGTTGGCTTTATTCAACTGATCTTTCAAGTTGGGTGGTATGCCCTTTATCAGCAGCGTGTCACTGTGGGGGTCGTACTGCACCCGATCTCCGAGTAATTTTCTATCGAAACTAAGTGTCAAGCCTCCCCCAGCACCGGAGAATTTACTCAACCCCTTGATCACCGTCGGGTCAGCTTGAAACTGTTGTTCTAGTTTTCGTTCTGATTGCTCGGTAAAGTCAACAAAGCTGGTTTCCCCCTGGGGTAACTGTTCAGCCAACTCCCTGACCTGAATATCTTCACCGCTTTCTACCTTTTCTTTGTAATAAGCAGCCAGTTGCTCACGTGTAGCTTGTTTTTCTTGCGGATCTAATTGTTCGACCTGCAAATAATCATCAACCGCCGCAATCAATTCCTTATTTTGCTTCTTAATATCAACTTGTTCTTCACAGGATAAAAAGGCCAGGAAAAAATCTGAGACCTTTCGCCCGGCACGGCCTTTGATGAAGCTAACATAGCGGCTCTGGTCCGGGTTTATACGACGCTCGGTAAGGTCAATGCGTGCTGCTAACTGCATTTTAGCCAGATCCAAATGGTCACGAACGTTCAACTGCATACTGTCGTCGATTTCGACATGCTGCTTGGTGTTGAGCATGGCTATCATAAGGAACTCGGTGGCCAAATATTCATACCGCACGAACACCACGAAGCCGGTTTCAATGGTTGCAAATTCGACCAGCGTGCGATTCAACAACGCTGCGGTTTGTAATGAAAATGTCTGGAAACTTTGTTCATCGTCTCCCAATTCGTTCAGCAACACAGGAAAGGACTCAGGTTCCGGATTCACCAACCCCCCAACACCTTTTCCTGGTTTAGCTGCGTATACCTGGTGTAATTGAGCGGTAAGTTGCTCCAGTTGGGGGTTAACCTCCAGACAACTGTTACGCGGTTGCAAAACCAGCTTACCTTCTGCATCCAACTGTAATTGATGGACGATGCAATGATGAACCACCACACTCATGGTATCGCTTCTCCTTTTATGGATTAGGTTGTTGTCGCTTTAAATGGAGCACATCGCGTTTCCCTGCTACTATGACGCCAATTTTGCGTGGGGAAAGAAACATGCCGCAACAATCTAAATATTCTGATAAACAATTTGAACAACTTAGCAACGACCTGATTGCCGTGCTTGAAAAACATCAGGCGGGTCGTGACTTGAGCTTAATGGCACTAGGCAATATTATCACTAATATCTTCCACCATCAGACCGACGCTGCCCATCGTCGACAAATGGC
>CAXQZJ010000127.1:0-5258 GCA_964228145.1 Alteromonadaceae bacterium
TCCAGCGACGGTGAATTACCGCTTCCGGTGGCCGCCACGCGCAGTGGCATACCCACTTTACCCATACCCACACCCAATTCTTCAGCCGTATCGTTAATGGCCGCCTGAATCGTTTGCGGATTCCAATCACTGATGGCAGCAAGTTTTTGCTGAACCAGTTCCAGCGCTTCTTTTGCTACCGGACGCAAATGCTTTTTCGCAGCGTTAGCGTCAAACTCTTCATAGTCCTGATAGAAGTAGCCACTAATTTGCGCCAGTTCTTTTAAGGTTTTAACGCGGTCGGCCTGAATGGCGATCACATCGGTAAGTGCCGGGCCGTTTTCTAAAGAAATCCCCTGCTGCTCAAAATGCCAGCTTGCGTGACTGGCTACTTCTTCTGCTGGCAAACTTTTAATATAGTGTTGGTTTAACCACACCAGTTTTTCGGTGTTAAATGCTGAGGCGGACTGACCAATGGCATCAAGACTGAATAACTCAATCATTTCCTGTTCAGAGAAGATTTCCTGGTCGCCATGAGACCAACCCAGACGCACCAAATAGTTTTTAACCGCTTGAGGCAAATAACCGTCATCGCGATATTGCATTACGCTGACTGCGCCATGACGTTTTGACAGTTTTTTACCGTCGTCACCCAGAATCATGGAAACATGGGCGTACTCTGGCACCGGTGCATCAAGTGCTTTTAAGATATTAATCTGACGTGGCGTGTTATTAATATGGTCTTCACCACGCACAACATGCGTAATGCCCATATCCCAATCGTCCACTACCACACAGAAGTTATAGGTAGGCGTGCCGTCTGAACGCTGAATAATCAGATCGTCCAGCTCACTGTTGCTGATTTCGATACGTCCACGAACGTGATCGTCAAAGACAACCGAACCTTCTTGCGGATTTTTAAAACGAATCACATAAGGCTGCCCTTCCGGGTGATCTGTTCTGTCACGCCATGTACCGGGATAACGCGGTTTCTCGCCACGTTCTTTTTGTGCTTCGCGAATTGCATCAAGCTCGTCTGCCGGCATAAAGCACTTATAGGCTTTACCTTCTTCCAGCATGGTTTGAATAATGGCTTTATAACGGTCGAAGCGTTCCGTTTGATAATAGGGCCCCTTGTCCCAGGTTAACCCGAGCCATTGCATGCCGTCTAAAATGGCTTGCTTTGCTTCTTCGGTTGAACGTTCAATGTCGGTATCTTCTATACGTAATACAAATTCACCGCCCTGGCTTTTTGCATATAACCAGGAATACAGCGCTGTACGAGCGCCACCAACGTGAAGATAGCCCGTAGGGCTGGGTGCAAATCGGGTAACTACCGCCATGATTCATCTCTACAATAAAAAAGTGCGCGCATTTTACCAGCCAATGCCCTTCCCTACCAAGCCCTGACAAAAGATTGATGAGGAATTCAACAAATTGAGGGGATTTTCGACACGTAAAGTCCATATCGTTTAGATTTCAGGCAAACGATTATTTTTTTATATTTTGTTGTTGACAGTTTTTCTCGCCTCCCTATAATACGCCCCACTTGCCGAGTACGGCAGATAAAAAAGACGGACGCTTAGCTCAGTTGGGAGAGCATCGCCCTTACAAGGCGAGGGTCACTGGTTCAAGCCCAGTAGCGTCCACCACTTCTTCTCTAATAAGTTAATTAGTTTCTTTTTTATCATCAAAGCACAATATGGACGCTTAGCTCAGTTGGGAGAGCATCGCCCTTACAAGGCGAGGGTCACTGGTTCAAGCCCAGTAGCGTCCACCACTTCTCTATTCCGAATTTCTATATTAAAACACAAGTTTTGGTTCAATATTTGAATGCTAGCCAAGGCAGACCCAGACCTCTTTTCTTTTCGATAGCTTACGTCCTTTTAAGATCGTATTTTGTGTCGTATTAAGATAATCCAAGTACTATCCCTACTGCGTAATTAATAAGTCCGAAATTAAAAATCGAACAATTTATACCAATCCGCATAGAATGGGATATAGCAACCAGTAATGTTCCGGGGCACTGCAATATCAAGCCTAACGGGTCGTTTTATGCCTGGTTTCGTTCCTTCTAATTATTATTCCCGAATTTAGAACAACGCCTAAAAATCGTTGCCTCATCTGCACTGCGTTATACAGTGACGCCATTCGCAACAGGTTTTGAGCTGATACATTTTCGATTCAATCTCATTCCCTTTAAATAGGCCAGTGTTTCAAGACTGTGGTGATGTCAACCAGTGTTTCCGGCATCATTACCATCTAGTCCGCCAGCCAGCAATTTACGATTTTTGATTAAGCTCTTATTTTAAAAGAAACAACTTAAATACCGTATGATAGAGCACTTATAAGTCACTTTACCCACCGAAATCAACAGACACATTTCAGCATTTTCTATTGCAGCACACTTCGAGTCCTGAACATTAATTTATGCCAATTCGTTGGGTGAACATGTCAGTACCTGGGTTCAAAGTTCCAATCAATTCCCAACGTTGAGTCAGCCACAATTGGTTATCAATCCAGGATAAGGATATCTCCTTGAGCGCCTGACTAAAATTCGTTTAATCACACCCCTAAGGTGTCCCCTAATTACGGTTCTACTGCATGTTTTTAACGTAAGTACGGCGATTGAAATTTCACGATCAGCAATGGCAAGCCTAATATGTCACAAAACCTTCATCAAAATTAGTGTCCGGTTTTAGCCGGTATAGCGCTCTTTAACCATGTCACCGCTCAACAACAAAGTGGTGCCGGGCCCGAAAAGAACATGCTTTTTAAACTAATATGATGGAACTAACGATGAAACACACGCTCAATAAAACGCGCTTATCCGTTGCAGTGCTTGCTGCGCTATCTGGTATGAGCCTCTCGCCAGTACAAGCACAAACAGTTGATAACGACGACACACTGGAAGTGATTGAAGTCACCTCTTTTCGCGGCTCACTCATTAAAGCCAAAGATCTGAAGCGCGAGGCGATTATTTCCCGTGACAGCATCCTGGCAGAAGACATTGCTGATTTTCCGGATCTCAACCTGGCCGACTCACTGCAACGTGTGCCGGGTATTACAATTACCCGCGAAGCAGGCGAAGGCCGGCAGATTTCCCTGCGTGGGTTAGGCCCTGATTTTACCCGTGTGCAGGTAAATGGTATGGAAGCCATGGGGACTTCAGCGTCGCCAATGGATGCCAAAGGCAGTGTAAGTCGTACCCGGGGCTTCGATTTTAACGTGTTTGCGTCGGAGCTGTTTAATCGTATTGATGTGAACAAAACCTATTCTGCTGATCAGGAAGAAGGCGGTATTGGCGGCACAGTGGGGCTGTATACGGCCAAACCCTTTGACTATTCAGGCTTTAAAAGCGCAGTCTCTTTACGTGGCGGCTACAATGACAACAGCGAAGAAACCGATCCACGCTTTGCTGGCCTGATTAGCAACACCTGGAATCACGTTGGCGCGTTAGTGAGCGTTGCCTACAGCGAACGTAATACCACTGAGTTTGGCACCAATACTACGCGCTGGCGCCGCGAAACCGGCAAATCAGCCGCCGACGACACCAATACTGCATTGCAGGCAGAACTGGACTCCGGCGAGTTATGGTTTCCGCGCGGACATCGCTTTTCGCTGTGGAACAACCAACAACAACGTCTGGGGCTTACCGGGGCGCTGCAATTTAAACCCAGCGATGATTTCAGTGTAACGCTGGATGTGATGTACGCCCAGTTAGAGAACAACCAGGACGAGCACCACTCAGCAGTGAAAGACAATAAAGTTGTTAAAGACCTGGAATGGGTTGAAAACGACGGTCAAAAAGAGGTGGTGTACGCCAGCTACGAGGACGCCACCTGGCGTAACGAAAACAGCAGGCGTTTTAACGAGTCTACGTTTAATCAGTACACCTTAACCGCACAGTGGCAGCTTACTGACAACCTGAACATGACAGGGTTGTTAGGTACCAGCTCGTCTGACTTTGAGCAGCCTCGGGTGCAAAAGTCGAACATTCATGCCCGTAAAAAAGTGGATATTATCAGTGACTTCACCGGCGATCGGTTTTATGGCGTAAGCTATTCGCCAGGCTTTGATACCACTGGTATTGAGGGGTTCGAAGTCAAGGATATCTATCTTCAGGAAAACTATATCACCAACGATTTTGACACTGCCAAAGTCGATTTTACTTATTATACGGGTGACACCGGTGTGCTGAGTTTTGGTGCTAACTACAAAGAGTTTGAGAACAGCGAATATCAGTTATCACAAAGTAATGCGCAAAACATCGCCCCACAAAATACCGGTGATATTACGCTTACCGCTAATATGACTTCGGTATTTACCCAGCACCCCGATACCAACTGGATTCAGGGCAATTTGTCAGTACTGTTAGATCACTATGGTTTAGCCGACTACCGCATTGACGATAGCAACATTAACCGCAATACCAAATCGCCGGTGAACGAAGAGACGTTAGCGTTCTATGTTACTTACGGCTGGGAAATGGAACTTGGCGGCAATCCACTCCGTATCCAATCCGGGTTGCGTTATTTTGAAACGGAGATCACGGCTGCAGGTATCTCAAATGGCGTTGATATCGAAACCTCACGCACCTATTCTGATGTACTGCCTACGCTGAATATGGTGTATGAGCTAAACGATGACATGTTGCTGCGTTTCGGCGCGAGTCAGAATATTACCCGCCCATCACTTGGTGCGGTGAGCTATAACGCGTCGGTGTCGCAAACCTCTGGCGATGCTATTACCAGCGTATCCATGGGCAATCCAACCCTTGAGCCGTTTGAATCAACCAACCTTGATTTAGCCTATGAATGGTACTTTGATGAAGTCGGTTATTTATCGGCAGCGCTGTTCCATAAAAAAATCGATAACTTTATCGTATCGACGACAACTGAAGTGGTGTATTCATCTTTGGGACTGCCAGCGTCCTTGTTGCCTGCGGATAAAACCGTCGACAGTATCTTTTATCTGGATCGCCCGGAAAACCTCGACTCATCCACTATCAAAGGTGTTGAATTATCTTTTTCGCGGGATTTGGACTTTTTACCAGCGCCCTTCGATAACTTAGGGGTTATTACTAATTACACCTATGCCGATGGCGAAGCACTTTATCGCAATATCTATGGTGAAGAGGGCAACAACCAGTATAAAGCGTTCACAGGCTTGTCGAAGAACAGTTATAACTTTACGCTCTATTATGAACAGGATAACTGGGGTGGGCGTATATCAGCTGCGTATCGAAGCCCCTATATCGCCAGTGCCTCATCCACGGG
>CAXQZJ010000128.1:0-29436 GCA_964228145.1 Alteromonadaceae bacterium
GATGGCCAGTGCGTTGGTAAACGGCAACAAGCTATTAACCTGTGGTAATGGTGGCTCAGCCCTTGAAGCTCAGCGTTTTAGTTGCGCTCTACTGAATCGCTTCGAACGTGAACGCCCCAGTCTTCCGGCCATCGCTCTGACTACCGAAACAGGTACCATGACGGCAATTTCAAATGATTACCACTTTACCGAGGTATTTTCCAAACAAGTACGCGCACTGGGACAACCCGGTGATGTGTTGGTGGCGATTTCTACCAGTGGTAATTCAAGAAATATCATTCAAGCGATGGAAGCTGCATTAAGCAGGGACATGACCATTGTTGCATTAACCGGCATGGATGGCGGCGAGATGGCAGGCTTGTTGGGCCCCAATGACGTCGAAATTCGCGTTCCGTCGGCCCGTACAATACGCATTCAGGAAGTCCATATGCTGGTTATCAACGCTCTTTCAGAAACCATTGATGATTGCCTTTTCCCCGACCATAGTGAGGAATACTAATGATTCGGATTGCCACGTTATTACTGTCTGTTAGTTTGTTGCAAGGTTGCGCCGGTTTACTGGTAGCCGGTGGTGTGGGTGCTGCAGCTTCAGCCCATGATCGGCGCTCGCTCGGTACGCAAATAGACGATAAAACCACCAGCAGCAGAATCAATAGTGCCATTGCACAAAATAAAGCTTTAGATGAAGCCAGCCATATTGTTGTCAATGTGTTTAATGGTATCGCACTGTTAGTTGGTCAGACGCCCAGCGAAACATACCGGCAGCAGGCCGGAGAACTAGCTGCCGGCGTACCCAATATTCGTAAAGTACACAACTTACTGCGCATCTCAACGCCAACCGCAGCAGGCACCCGTGCCAGTGACATCTGGATTCAATCTAAAGTAAAAGCTCAGTTGATCGCCGATGAACGGGTTGGTGGCTTGCACATCCACGTCATTGTTGAAGACTCAGAGGTATTTCTAATGGGCTTAGTGAATGAAAACGAAGCTGCCGTTGCCGTTGATATTGCCCGCAACGTGTCGGGCGTTACTCAAGTCGTCAAAGCCTTCGAATACCGTTAAGCAGACAAAGGAATGTTTAATGCAACACACGCTCAGGCTTAATATCGATTGCCCCGACCAAATTGGTCTGGTGGCGACCGTGGCACAATTTCTTGCCGCCCATCAGGCTAATATCGTTGAAGCTAACCACCATACCGATCTCAATACTGGCCACTTTTTTATGCGTCATGAGATCTGCGCCAATTCACTGAACCTCAACGTCAGTGATTTTAGTAGGGCGTTCAGTCAGTTAGCAGAGCAATATCAGATGAATTGGCGGGTAACCGACTCGCAACAACGCAAAAAAGTCGTGTTATTAGCCAGTCATGAGTCCCATTGTCTGGTTGACGTGTTGCACCGTTGGCATAGTGGGGAATTAGAATGTGAAATCAGTGCAGTGATTGCCAATCATCAGACCATGCAGCAATTTGCAGATTGGTATGGAATCCCGTTTCATTTTGTTGATTTTAAGCAGCAAACTAAAGCCACGGCTTTTGAGCAAATCGATAAACTGTTATCCCACTACAGCGCAGACCTGACCGTCCTCGCGCGCTTTATGCAAATATTACCAGATGCCTTGTGCCAAAAGCTGGCAGGCCGCGCCATTAATATTCATCATAGCTTTTTACCCTCTTTCGCTGGCGCTAAACCTTACCAACAAGCTTATGACCGAGGCGTAAAGCTAATAGGTGCAACCTGCCATTACGTGACTTCCGATCTTGATGAAGGCCCGATTATCGAGCAGGAAGTAATTCGTATCAGCCATTCGGACAGCGCCGTTGATATGGTAAGGAAAGGCAAAGATTGTGAAAAAAGTGCTCTAGCCAGGGGGATCCGTTTTCACCTTGAAGACAGAATCATTATCCACGGCAACAAAACCGTGGTATTTGGCTAAAACGCTCAAAAACGCGCTTTGTATAAGAACCGCAAAGCGTTTTGACTGAAGTGTTGATTGGGGTTCACCAGGGCGTTGTCGCTCGAATCCAGACGCGTATTCGACAGCCTGATTTCAAACTGATCTTGTCCAAAGATATCGGTGAGACGGGTACTGATAAACAGCGAACTACCCTGATCGAGGTCAAAGTCATACTCGCTTCCTACATTCACCCTGCCTGATACAAAATGACGGTAGCCGAGACCCAATTTAATGCCATTGTCGAAATACATGGCAGGCATCATTTCGATTGCTGAGGAACGCATATTCAAGCGGCATAAGCCGCTTTCGAGATCGTGCTTACGCACACTGATGCGGGTATCGAAAACCCAATCACGGGTAATTTTCATTGCCAGGGTGAGCTCGCGCTGTTCGTCCTGAATTCCCGCAAAATCGTACTCCAAGCGCGACAGCGTCACTTCAGTCCGGGCATTGTAATTGCTCGACCAGCTGTTACTTTTGTTCTGCCAAATCGATTGTTCACTATGGCAGACACCAGACACCATCAAGGCGCTCAAAGATAACCATTTCAACATAACCGACTCCGACAACTTCATTAGTTCACTCCCTCAGCATAGAGCAATTCTTACTCTGTTTCGGTATCTAAATTGATACATTTAGTACAAAAAAACAGCAAAATAAGCTAACACCTTGTTATTCCGCCGAATTAATTTTCACCTGTATTCAGAACAGGTAGCTTGAATTAGAAAATGACAGTGACCTAGTCGATTACCTACATTCGGAGATCACTAGATTTCTTTTCTGCTCAAAATAAAAGCAATTGTCGTTCCAATTTTACCTACTGTTCATAGTCAGTGCAGACGGGTATAGTGTGAGAGGACTTTAATTCATGTTGGAAGTATTATGCGTTGGTTACTTGGCCTGATGATAGGCGCGTGTTTGTCGGCTTGCTCTGAGCCTGTCGAGCAACCCTCAAGACCAGATACAGCCATTACCTTTGCCAATACTGACGCTCCTCCGGTTTGTCACGCGGATAGCATAACAACCCAAGATGTCCCTCGATGCGAAAATGACAGTGATTGCGAGCCTTGCGGGCCTCAGTGGCAATGTTGGTCAGATAAGGTGTGTCGCCCTGGAGAAGATCTGCAACGCAGTTTACCTGACGACTTGCCTCAGGGTTCAGCGAGCTTAGTACCGAAAAATACTAACAGCGGACAGCTATACCGTTGTTATGCAGACACCCAATGTACAAACCCCATAGAGCATCAGATAAATTCTGTTGAGGCATGTAGTCAGGCGAACGGACTGGCGTGGCTGGAAAGAACCATCTGCTTGCCTATTCGCAATCAAGGCAGTTAAAAACCTGACCCTGGTCGGTAACACTTTCTTCTGACAGGGAAATTTTTTCTGATTTGATTCCCCTTCTCTCCGTTCTCGAGATCATCCAAAACTTTCTTTCTTCTTTAAAATCAATAAGTTAATAAAAACCAAACAGATTGGCACGGGTCTCGCAACATCTCCAGCAAGGTTGCTAACTCATTTAAACAGCAACACGATGAAGAGGAGAATGCTATGTTAGGTTGGGCACTGACTTTTTTAGTTATCGCTTTGATCGCTGCACTGTTTGGATTTGGTGGTATCGCAGGCGCTGCAGCAGGCATCGCTAAAATAATCTTTTTTGTATTTTTAGCTTTGTTGGTTATTTCATTAATCGCTGGCGCAATTCGTGGTAAGAATCCACCAGCATAAGGAGAGCACTATGAAAAATCGTTTTATGACTTATTTAACACAGGCTTTATTGATTGGTGGTTTATCGCTGGGCGTTGCCGCTTGTAGCGAGAACGACGCTGAAGAGGCCGGTGAAGAAATCGACCAAATGGTTGATGACGCAGGAGACGCGATTGATGACGCTGCAGATGATGCAGGTAACGCTATCGAAGATGCGTGTGAGAATGTGAAGGAAGGTGTCGACGCTGAAGACACTGACTGCTAAGGACTTCCCTTAGATGCCGGCCCCCTATGCCGGTCCCTTTCAGCCGCGACCATGTCGCGGCTGTTTTTTATTTCTCAGCTGGTAACCAGAAACTGTGGAGTACCGCAGCCAACATAAACAACGCCATTAAGGGCACCACGGCTTCCGATAACCAATTTGATATTACTGAGTAGGTCAGGCCACTTACCAACAACAGTGCCCCCACACAAGTATTAGCCGTCGCCGTAAACAGCGTTCTTTGGTTACCCTCGGCAATATCCAGCAAATAAGTTTTTCGACCCGTCCTGACCCCCGCATGGGCAACGCTCAATAAGAAAAATAGCGCTATGTAAAGCATATTTATCTGCAACGATAGCGTTAAATAAAACACAATACTCACAGCCGCAGCCAACGTTCCAGCAACACGCAATGTCCAACGTGCTGACCTATCAGCGAGCGCACCCCATAACCAAGACGATATTAATGCAGCCACCGCTGTTGCAATCATAAAAAAAGGCAGGTCAAAGTTATCATGTTGCTGCTGAGAAAAAATCACAAAGTACGGGGCCACCAGTGCAGTGTGTAACATCAATACCCGATTGATTATTAGGTGTCGCAACGCTGCATGACTTTTCAGCGCGGTGAGAATATTTAATTGGTTCCGCTCGTCCTCCCGATTCCCGGCAAGCGTCAACGATAAACCGGCTGATGCTAATCCGGAAAGTCCATAGAGTAACGCAGATCCCGCAAGCAACAGGGTCAGGCTAAGTTGTCCGAGGTTTTCTTGCCCTAACAGCAACAAAAAGGCGGTTAGAATCGACAAGCCACCTGAGATGCTGGATGCCCAGCCTACCAGCTTCCCTCTTCTGCCTTTACTTATCAGACCACCTTTTATGTCTTTCATGGTCAATGAACTCAATGCCCGCCCAAGGCTCATCAGCGCTAATAATGTCAGTATCATCCACCCTGCCGTGCTGCCTTCCAGCCAGTATGCTGCCAGTGCCATCGACCCAATGCACAGCGCTTGAATCGTAACGCCGATGCGCCACAATTTTACCCGCTGACTGACGTTACGAGTTGTTTGGTTGATCCACCACTGAGGTAGTAGAGAACCCGATTCTCGAATGGGTACCAATGCAGAGCTCATCCACGTCGGCGCCCCCAAAGATTGTAATATCCAGGGTAATGTTGTCTTTGCCGACATTAATAAATCGGCAAGCTTGCTCGCTGCGCTAACGGCAAGTAACTGATAAAACGGTTCACTTGAATTATTTTCTTTATCTTTCATGGCGTTAGGTCACATCCCTGCTATGGTTTAATTTGTCTTCCACAACCCATTTTGGGGCCTGACCAGTATCGGCTGATCGACAGACCCCATTACTGAGTAGTGTATTACATTATTCACAGCAGGAGCGATCATGTCTCAACACACAGGACTGTACACTTTTGAAACCTGGCTACGCAGCCGCAACCCATGGCAAACCGAATTCCAACAAGCTGTCATGGAAGTAGCATCATCGATTTTACCCCACTTCGAGGATGACCATCCTTATCGACAATACCGAGTGCTTGAGCGTCTGACCGAGCCAGACAGACTCATTGCATTTCGAGTGGTGTGGCAAAACGATCAGGGCGAGATTGAAATCAATCGTGGCTGGCGCGTGCAGCAGTCAAATTTGGTCGGGCCCTACAAAGGCGGTATTCGTTTTCACCCTACCGTCGACGAGTCCACCCTCAAGTTTCTGGCATTCGAACAATGTTTTAAAAACGCCCTGACAGGTATGCAGCTAGGCGGCGCAAAAGGCGGGGCCGACTTCGACCCAAAAGGGCGCAGTGACGATGAAATCCGCCGCTTCTGTCAGGCCTTTATGCAAGAACTATATCGCCATATCGGACCGCATACCGACATACCTGCCGGCGACATTGGTGTGAACGGACGGGAAATAGGTTACTTGTACGGTCACTACAAGCGGCTGGTAAATCAGTTTGAAGGGGCCTTAACGGGCAAAGAAATCGAATTCGGTGGCAGTCATGTACGCACTGAGGCAACCGGCTTTGGTCTGATTTACTTTGTCGAGCAAATGCTAAAAGCCCAGGATGATACGTTGAAAAATAAACGCGTGTTGATATCTGGAGCTGGAAACGTCGCCAGTTACGCGGCAAAAAAGGCAATTGCAAAAGGTGCCAAGGTACTGAGCCTCTCCAACAGTCGGGGATATCTTTTTGTCGATGAAGGTCTCAGTGACAAGCACATCGAATGGATTATTGCTCATAGCGACAAAGAAAATAGCTTGGCAGCATTCGCACAAGCACATCAGGAAGGAAAATACATCGAGGATCAGTCGCCATGGGGCAAAAAGGCTGACATTGCGTTACCCTGTGCGACACAAAACGAAATTAAACTCTCTCACGCTGAAGCCATCACCAATGCAGGGGTAACTCTGGTTGCCGAGGGCGCCAATATGCCCTGTGACGATGAAGCTATCAGCCACTTTCGCGCCAGCGAAATTTTATACGCGCCGGGGAAAGCCTCAAACGCCGGAGGTGTCGCGCTTTCTGGTTTGGAGATGGCTCAGAACTCCAGTTTTACGCGTAGAAGTTTTGATTCATTAGATGAAGAACTTCAAGCTACCATGGCTGAAATTCATCAAAAATGTGTCGAGCACGGACAGCAAAAAAACACCGTCGATTACGTCCTTGGCGCCAATTTAGCAGGCTTTAAAGTATTAGCAGATGCAATGATAAAACAGGGTTATTGACCCTGTTTTACCTGTCAGGCCGGAAATTTTTTCCTTATACACGGGTGTTTTTCTGGAAGATTTCATTAAATTCAATAACTTAATGATTGGTACGTTGTTCGCATCATTCTTAAACAGAGTTACAGAGGAGAACACATTATGGTTGCCTGGTTAGCACTGTTTATTTTATTGGCCAGTGTGGCAGTGATTTTGTCGGTTAGCGGTATTACCCAAGGCAGTTTCCTGACGACCTTTCTTGCCGCGGTTGGCGTTATTTTCTTACTATTGCTAATCGCCATGGCGATGCTGGCAAAGCGCTTTCAGGGTCGCAGGAAATAATCATGTCAGATGATGCCCCGATGCACAAAACCCACACTCTGCCGTTTCACGTTTATTACCTTATCGCGGCTGTAGTGTTAACCGTGCTAACTGTGGTTACACCCGTGATCTACGTGCAGTTAGCATTGGGTTGGGCAGCGCTATCAATATGGGCTGTCACATTGGCATATATTTTTGAATCTCCCGGCCTTTTCCGTAAACGAGAAGACGGTAGCATTCCGCTATATATTCGTTGGATTTTTATTCCATTTCTCAGCGGGGCACAACTTTACAACAGTTACGAGCGCAGGCGCGACAGCGTGCCTGCAATACAGGAGATCGAGCCAGGTTTGTTTCTGGCCTGTCGTCTATTCCCATCAGACGTTGACACACTCAAGCAACTTAACGTCTGCGCAGTACTGGATGTTACCGCGGAGTTTGACGCTATGGATTGGAGCCTGGTCAGTGAAAATATCCGATATCTGAATGTTCCAACCTTAGACCATCAGGCCCCGGGACCAGCCAAGATGCACCGTGCAATTAACTGGGTTGACCAGCAAAGACGCAAGGATAAGGGCGTGGTCATCCATTGTGCGCTTGGTCGTGGGCGGTCTGTGCTGATGATGGCCGCTTATCTGCTGGCCAAACGTCCTTCTGATTCCGTTGATGACGTATTGCGTAAGATCAATCAGGTGCGCGATACCGCAATGCTCAACCACAGTCAGTATCGCCGTTTACACGAAGCGCATAAAAACAATGAACTTCACCTACTTAAAACTGCCTGGTTGATTGCTAATCCTGTATCTGGCGGCGGTAAATTTGCACAATTTGGTGATCAGATTAAAACGGAGTTAGGCCGTTACTTTCAGCTCGAAGTACATACCACCAGCAAACAGATAAACGGCACACAGTTGGCAGAGCAAGCTAAATCCGAGAACTGTGACCTAGTGATAGCCTGTGGCGGTGACGGCACTGTCTGTGAGGTTGCCAGTGCACTAACCGACACCGACATACCCATGGCGATCATTCCGTTTGGCACTACCAATGCACTTACCCATGCCATCATGGGAATCGATACAAAGTTGATGCCGGTTACACGGGCATGTGAGCACATTATTAATGGCCATCAGCAAAAAATAGATGTGGCGTTTTGTAATGATCGACTGGCACTGTTAGTGATTGCCGTCGGTTACGAACAACAAATGATAGAGTTAGCGGACCGCGATACCAAGAACCGTCTGGGGCAATTTGCCTACCTGCACGGCTTATGGCAAGCAATCAATCAGGATAAGCACCTCACGCTGGATGTTAGTTTCGACCAAGAGCCCGCGCAACAAATTTCAACGGCAAGCATGGCAATTGCTAATTCGGCCCCTTTTACTACCCTACTTGCCCAGGGCAATGGTGAACCAGAGTTCACCGATGGCATGCTGGATGTTACCTGGTTAAAGCCCAACGCCGAACCCGGTGATCAATTATTGTCGCTGGCCGAATTAGCATTGGCCGCGACCAGTAATATTCAATTGCGTCAGCAAGTCGCACACCGTCGGGTCAAGCACGTGGTTATTCAGGCTAACGAACCGCTTGATTATGTCATTGATGGGGAAACCTATCGTGATGAAAAACTCGATATTGAGGTCAAACCCGCCGCACTAACCTTGATAACGCCACTGCCAAAACACTTGGATTACTAAGCTGACCAAGTTTGTTACCCTAGCCGCTTTAAATTTATCGACGGACATTCTATGACTTATCCTATCGGTACAGCCGGCCAACCATGGCAAGCTCAACACAAGCGTCAGTGGCTTGAGCAACAATCAGTCAAACGTAGCTATCTTAACGATGTGGTGGCGCAACTTGAGCACCTTGATGAACGTTTTACGACGCTTCAGTATGGCGCGCTTCCTTACGATGCGACCCGTTACCCTCTTATGCTGATACACACCCGTGAATGGGACGCCGATAAGCCAGCTATTTTAATTACGGGCGGTATTCACGGCTACGAAACCAGTGGCGTGCATGGCGCGCTGGCCTTTGCGCTTGACCAGGCTAATCAGTATCACTCGACATTTAATTTGGTGATCGTGCCATGCGTAAGTCCATGGGGATATGAAACGATTAATCGCTGGAATCCTGATGCGGTTGATCCCAATCGCTCATTTGCTCAGCACGGGCAGGCGCCGGAAGCGGATGCATTAATGGATGTTCTCGCCCAACAGCAATGGCAATTTATCGCCCATATCGATTTGCATGAAACCACAGATAGCGACAACAGTGAGTTTCGACCCGCTCTTGCTGCACGTGACGGTGTGACTCACGACAATTGGGATATTCCTGATGGGTTTTACCTGGTCGACGACAGCGCGCATCCAACGCCGGAGTTTCAACGGGCAATTATCCAACAGGTCGCCCAAATCACCCACATAGCCCCACCTGATAATAATGGTTGCATTATCGGCGCCCCCTTGCAGGATCGCGGCGTAATTCACTACGCGAAAGACCCGCTTGGCTTGTGTGCCAGCGTGACGGATGCGCCTTTTGTCACAACCACGGAAGTGTACCCTGACAGCCCACGCACCACGCCTCAAAATTGTATTGATGCGCAGGTGGCGGCCATAATTGGTGGATTAAATTACCTGGATAAGCACGTTAGTTAAGCGCGTCATCTTTCCAGTATTTGGTTCCCTTAACGGTGGCCTGTAACGCCAGGCCACTCTCCGTAAGTTGATAAATCGTCATATTGTCTACCGTAATTTCTCCCCCCGCTGCAGCGCCTTTATCACCGGCTTTCGCAGCGGCGTCAGCCTGACCGCCAAAAGCCCAGCCCTGTTCAACAAACCGTGTCAGGGTGTCTTGGTTATGGAACACGAAAACCAGGCGGAAATCTTTTACTCCCGCACCCAGACCAACTCCCACCTCTGCCATTTTCATGTAGGTTTGTTGTCCAGTCTGATTGTTCGTCACTAAGCCATATCCACCGCCGAAGCTGGCTAGGATCAGATTAACATTGGCATTATTAAACACACCATAACCCGCGGCTTCCCGAATCTGCCCCCGGGTACTTGGCTTTTGTGCATAAAGCTCACTTAACACCTCATTTTGCATCTGCTGGACCGCTGCTCGTTGTTCGCCAACAGTTGCGCCCGACGAGGCGCACCCTGATAGCCCAATGACGGCAACCATGATGATCGTAAGACACGCTTTATTCGTATTCGACAACATAAAAACTCCTGTTTAGTCAAAATGTTAGGCTACGCTTACAGCCTAGACCTTTTACATTGAATGTACAGTTTTCTGCAATGCTTGCAGCCAAGCTACGGTAAATTTTACTGTCAGTGAGGCGATGAGACTGCGTAACGCCATAATAAATAAAGACTTTTTATATTGGCTCGAATCTTGATTAAGTTGTATTGATTCACACCACCTTCACAAAGGACGAGGAACGGCTATGAAACAATCACTTTTGCTTATCAGCTTACTCGTGCTGATTATCAGCGCGTGTAGCAGCGGCCCTAATCACAGCTATTACCCAGCCCGTCAAGCCGGCGAGCCCGGATATACGGAGCGACAGTTGACCGACACGCAATACATTGTCAGCTATACCGCGCCCGGCTCAAACATATCCCAAACGGTCAGTGAACTTGCCTTACTACGGGCAGCAGAGTTAACGCTGGAAAAACAATATCAATGGTTTCGTGTGATGGACAGTGACACCGAAAAGTCACAACGAACTGTCGATGCATTGGATCATCATGTCGCCACCGGGGAGGTCGTTACTGAATGCGGCTTATTGGGCTGCGACAGCTACCGGAGCCCTGCCTATCGAGGCCATCATATTTACACACAACAATCAGCAGGCCTCACCACCAGTCGCTTGCAAATAAGTATGGGTCAAGGCACCCCTGCGGCCCCCGATCAAGTTTTTGATGCAGCTCAATTGGTAAAAAATCTGCGTCCCCTGCTTAGCAAAACAGACGCACAATAAGGACATGTTATGACCCTGGTTAAAGCCCTTGGTACCTTGTTGCTATGTTGTTCTATCATTGGCTGCGCCAGTCAACCTGAACAACCTCAATGGGTGCAACAAACGGGTGATGCACAATCACCATCACGGAATTTGCAGGTACAAACCACCCAAGGAAGTACCAATATCACCCCAACTGTGGTCAGTTACGCCCCAGAGCAAATCGACGATCCATTGGAGTCTTTTAACCGGGGGGTTTTCGCGTTCAATCATGGTCTTTATACCTATCTCCTCAATCCGTTGGCCAAGGGCTACCAATTTATTACGCCTGATCCGGCGGAACGCGCAATTGGCCGCTTCTTCGCTAACCTGCGTGAGCCGCTAAATTTGCTCAACAACGCAGGTCAGGGAGACGGTAATGGTACTGCAAGGAATCTGGGACGATTCCTGATTAATTCCACGTTGGGACTCGCAGGCTTGTTCGACCCCGCCCAGTCCTGGTTCGGGATTGAGGCTGATGTAGCTTCAATTAATGACACTTTGCGTCACTATGATGTCAGTCATGGTGCTTTTATTGTCATCCCGGTACTCGGTCAGTCTGACTTACGTAATGGTTTTTCGCGCTTTACTGAGTCAGTCCTGCATCCTGCTCACGTTGTTTTCGATGACCCGACTGACACCTATGTACTCGGTTTAAATGCAGTGAATGAGTTTGCCCCCCGCGTGCAGTCTTATGAAAAGCTTTATGAGCAAGCTGAAGACCCATACGCATTCTTCCGGGATATGTATATGCAGTCGCTGCTCAGAGATGAGGACGCAGCGACTCAGGTAACACCAAACAAAGCAGAATCAGGCAGTATTAATAATGAATAATCCTTTGTACGCGTTAACTACGCGGTTTAAATTTGTTGTCATCGCCGCCTTTATCATTATTACCGCAATCGCTGCTTGGTTCATTCAGTATTTTAAGATCGATGCCAGTGCAGACACCTTGCTGAGTAGCGGTAACGAGCTCTATATCCAGACCCAACAAGTCAATCAACGTTTCGCACCCGATGAATTCGTACTGCTTGCCTACCAGCCCAAAGGCCACGGCGTATTCAGCGAGCAAACCTTCGACGACATCCAACAGTTGGCTGACGAACTTTCTTCCATCCCCCGGGTCGCGTCGGTCACCCACATTCTGAATGTGCCCTTGCTGAGCCAGGCTTCAGCGCTACAGGGTGACCTCGATCCACAGCAATGGACTTGGCAAAACCAGCAGTACAGTCCACAAAAAATGGCCGAAATATTTGACCAACACCCGCTATTTACAGACTTGCTGGTCAACGAGAAAGGCGATGCTACTGCCATCCAGGTGGTATTTAAACCTGATCCAGAGTTGGTTGAAATCGACCGGAAAATCGTCGCGTTACAATCGAAACAATTGGATGGCAGCTTTAGCAGTGAAGATGAAGTCGCACTGGCAGAACTAAAACAAAGAGCAGACCCAATTCGTGAAAAAATTGACCAGATTCGCCAACAGGAAATCGAGCAAATATACCAAATTGCTGAACCCTTCGGACAACGTGCCAATCTCTACCTTGGTGGGGCTTACGTTCTGGGCCACGAGTTAATTAACATTATCTCTGCTGATTTAAAGATTTTTGGCAGTGCCATTGGTATCGCCATTTGTTTACTGCTTTTGCTTTTTTTCCGGCATATAAAGTGGGTGATCATTCCTTTGCTGTGCTGTGCCAGCAGCGTAGTGATAACCATGGGGCTATTTGGCCTGTTGGATTTACGCACAACCGTGATTTCCTCCAACTTTATTGCGCTGCAATTAATCTTGACCTTAGCCATCGTGGTACATCTTATCGTTCAATACCGCTTGATTGCCCAACACGCTGAGCAAAAAGCAACACAATCACAGCTTATACGTGACACACTGGCCGCAAAGCTGAAACCCTGTTTGTATGCTGGCATCACGACATCTGTCGGGTTTGCATCACTGATCTTCAGTGGCATTCAACCTGTGGTGAGCTTTGGTATTATGCTGATCATTGCGATGTCTGTCTCTTTGCTGGTCAGCTTGCTGCTTTTTCCCGCGTTATTGAGCCTGTTCAATCGCGACACCGGCACACCAGAGGCCCGCTTCAGCGGGAAGTTAATTGACTGGGTAGAACGGCTTAGCCTCTCTCAACCCAAAGCAATCACCGTCACAGCTTTCGTCGTGGCCGGTGTCAGTATCCTTGGTTTGCTGCGCCTCGATGTAGAAAACAGTTTTCTTAACTACTTTAAGCAGGATACCCGAGTCCACCAACAATTGAGCTTTATTGACCGCGAGTTTGGTGGCTCAACGCCGTTCGATATCATTTTTGATATTCCCGCAGAACAGCAGGACGAGCAATTAGCTATTACTGCTGAGGCGATGCAAACACTACAGGTTCTACAGACCGTGCTGCAGCAATATCCTGCGACCGGAAATGTCACATCGGTCCATAACTTTACCGAATTAGCGGTGGCGATAAATGACGGTAAACCCCTGACCGAATATGAGTTAACGGCAATATATCGATTAGTCGACAAGGATTTGCGTCAACGGCTGTTAGGCGCTTATTTTGACCCTGATACGCAACAATTGCGTATCAGTACCCGTGTGCAAGACACCACCGAGGGTCTAGACCGTGCGGAGTATCTTGAAAATCTGCGCCATGACTTCGACAACAACGGTATTGAGCCGAGCCAAGTCTTGCTGACCAATCTGTTCGTACTCTATCAGGACATTTTACAGCGCCTGTTTGAATCACAAATTCTGACATTGGGTATCGTTTATGTCGCGCTATTTTTGGTGCTTTGGCTGTTGTTTCGACGTCTCAATGTTGCGCTGATTGCGTTAATCCCCAACGTGCTTTGCACTGTGTTTATCCTTGCGATAATGGGAATCGCTGGTATTCCTCTTGACCTGATGACCATCACCATTGCAGCGATTGCGATGGGTATTGCTGTCGATGACACAATTCATTTCGTTCATCATTATCTTCAAGGGGATAAGAAAGCAAACCAACACTCATCTGAGAAGGCCCTCAATCATGCCTTCCGCCACGTCGGTTTCGCTATGCTTTACACCACCAGCATCATCGCCATTGGCTTCTCGCTACTCGGCTTTTCAGACTTTGTGCCCAGTATGTTATTCGGACTACTGACAGCCGCGGCGATGCTAATTGCGCTGGTTACTGACCTGACCCTATTACCTGTACTGTTGAAACGCTTTGTGGAGCCTGAAAAATCTACTGCCATTAGGTAAAGATTGCGTAACCCGATAATCTCTCCTACTAAATGCTCCTTTACATTCAGGCAGTTAGCAAACGGTACAAAGTTTGCTGCTGTCTTTTTTTTGTGTGTGAGGCAGTACAATGAAAGTGATTAGTCTGGAAAAGATTTGGGAATTAATACACGACAAACTCTATCAATGGATGGAGCTAGGGGCCAAACATATTCCCAATATCGTGGTCGCCATCTTTATCACTATTGCCTTCGCGTTGATCGCCAGGTTTGCTTCGTCTGGTTTAAAAAAGCTATTACACAAGTCCATTGATTCTTCCCAAATTGCCGGACTTTTAGCTGCTATCATCAAAATTTTGATCCTCGGCATTGGCGTTTTTATTGCTCTGGATTTCCTTGGTTTGAAGGGCACAGTAACTTCATTGCTCGCCGGCGCGGGAATCATTGGTCTGGCGCTGGGCTTCGCATTCCAGGACATGACAGAGAACCTGATAGCAGGGATTGCCATGGGCATTCGCAAGCCATTTCGGATCGGTGATGTGATTGAAGCTGACGACGTATTTGGCACCGTTGAAACCATAAACTTGCGCAACACCTTGGTGCAAACCTTTTATGGGCAGCGCATCATGGTGCCAAATAAAATGTTGTTTCAGAACAAGCTCACCAACTACAGTATCACCGGGCTCAGACGATTGGAGATACCCGTGGGCATTTCCTACGCTGATGACCCAGAGGAGGCCAGAGACGTCATTGTAAAGGCTATTAACAATTTGGATTTCGTGATCAAGCAAGACGAAACCGACGTCTACTGCGAAAGCTTCGGTGACAGCAGTATTAACCTGCTGGTGTGGTTTTGGATAAATTATCCCGGTGAAACAGGTTTTATGGAGGCGCGCCATCAATCAGTTGCCACGATCAAAAAGACCTTGGAAGAAAACGACATTCTGATCCCCTTTCCTATTCGTACACTGGATTTTGCGGCCAAAGGAGGAAAGCAGCTTGACAGCGTATTAGCGTCTTACAAAACGACTGGCGAGCCTAATTCATCGACTAATGGAGCGGAATGATTGGTGTTTATAAATATAACAGGGTAGGCTGATGTCATCACTGTTTAAGTCACTTACTGGATTTAATCAATCAGACATGGAAGTACAGCAAACAGGCTCTCACAGGATTTACTATTGGTTCGCATTCGGAGCGCTGATCCTGATTATTCTGGCGTTGAACGCGACGCTTGCGATGCACACTATCCGCGACCTGGCCGAAACGCAGCGAAGTTTGATCAACAATGCCAACGTGCTGACCAAAATCAAAGATTTGCATAAAAGTGTATTAGCGGCGGAGACTGGTCAGCGTGGCTACCTGTTAACCCAGGATGCCAGCTATCTGCAACCCTATGACGATGCGCTGTCAGTATTGGATGGTCAGGTTGACCAAGTCAGAGAAATTGCCACCGAAATAGAGGGCCAAAAGGCCCGTATCGACCTTGTCCTTGACCTGATAGAACTGAAACGATTGGAACTTATCGAAACAGTAAGCCTTGCCCTGAATGAAGAACACCCCAGGGCCCTGTCAGAGTTAATGACCAACCGCGGCAGAAACTTATATCGTGAAATCCATGATCTGTTTAAAGCCATTGAAAAAGCCGAAGTGCGACTCAGAGAAAACCGCTTTGCTCAATTACGCGAAGCCCAGTCAGAAGCCACTTGGGTATTCATCGTTTCCGGTTCACTGAGTATTATTCTGGTTATCGGCTTACTGGTCGTGGCATTATTGAATATTCGCAAAGACACGTCATACCGCCAGGATCTGGAAGAATCCAACCAACGGTTGGCTGATTTAGTCGAAGAACGTACGCGGGAATTGCAGCTCTATTCTGAAGAACTAAGCCGGTCTAACCGGGAGTTAGAAGATTTTGCTTTTGTCGCCTCCCATGACCTGCAAGAGCCATTACGTAAAATTCAGGCGTTCGGTGAGCGACTGGATAATCAATTTACTGAGGCGTTAGGCGAAAGAGGCAGTGACTACCTATCCCGAATGCGCAACGCTGCCAGCAGGATGTCGCGCCTGATTAGCGATTTACTTGACTATTCAAGGGTATCCACACGCGGAAAAGCCTTTGAAGAAGTCGATTTAAATGAAACGCTGGAGACCATCATCGACGATCTTGAAGTACGGATTGAAGAAAGACATGCCACTCTTAAGCTCGATAAGCTTCCAGTCATCCGCGCTGATGCAAATCAAATGTACCAACTATTTCTGAACTTACTTGGAAACAGCCTGAAATTTAGCAAGCCTGATCAGACGCCACATATTGATGTGACTTATGCGCTCAACGAAACAGAAGATGCTGATTACCACATCGTGTGTGTTTCCGATAATGGCATCGGCTTTGACACACAATACGCTGACAAAATTTTTCTTCCCTTCCAGCGTTTGCATGGACGCGATCAATATCAAGGCACAGGCATTGGCTTGGCCGTATGTCGTCGCATTGTAGAGCGCCACGGAGGAACATTAACTGCCATTAGCGAACCTGGTAAAGGTACACAAATGCGCATTAGCTTACCTACCCTTGGAGTAGAACATGATGAACTTAACCCAGCCTAAACCTATTACAATTTTAATGGCTGATGATGACGAGGATGACCGTCTTCTTACCGAAGATGCCCTCAAAGAATCAAGGGTGTTAAATAACCTTAAATGCGTTGCCGACGGTGTTGAGTTACTTGAATACCTGCGCAGAGAGGGAAAATACGCTGATCCAGAGAGTTCACCTCGACCAGGCCTGATTCTGCTCGACCTCAACATGCCTAGAATGGATGGTCGCGAAGCCTTGCAGGTAATCAAAGAAGATGCCAGTTTGCGTGGTATTCCCATCGTTATCTTAACCACGTCAAAACAAGAAGAGGATATGATAAAAGGCTATGACCTTGGTGCGGCCTCGTATATTACCAAACCGGTTACCTTTGATGGTTTAGTCGATCTGATGAGAACGCTGGGAAAATATTGGGTCGAATTTGTCGAACTTCCTACTGAAAAAAACGACGACGCTTAATCTATTATGGCAAAACCACATGTCCAAATCCTGTTAATTGAGGACGATGAGGACGATTACATCCTTGCTGAGGATAGCCTGACTCACCTGCCCGAGTGGCAGGTTGAGTTAACCTGGGCCAGCAACGCCGAAGATGGCATGGCGTTGCTCGACAGCCAGCACTTCGATTTATGCTTACTCGATTATCAATTAGGTAAAGTCACTGGTATTGATGTCTTAAAACAGATTAAAGATCGGGATATCAATACCCCCGTAGTCATGTTAACCGGCCAGGCTGACAAAGCCATTGATGAAGCAGCCTTATTTGCCGGCGCCACCGATTATTTGCTGAAATCCGACGTAGATAGCGGCCGGTTTGTTCGCACCATTCGTTACGCCTTAGCCAGACGAGATACTGAGCGCGAGCGACTAGAAAGGCAAAAAGCCGAATCTGCCAACCGTTCAAAAGACAGATTTCTGGCCCATTTGAGCCATGAACTCAGAACCCCGCTCAGTGCTATTTTAGGCTACACCGAGCTTTTGCTCAGCAAGCAACACAGCACCGGCTCCACAGAACTCAATGCTATTTTGCGCAATGGCCGGCATTTATTGAGCCTACTGAATGACGTATTAGACCTATCTAAAATTGCCGCAGACAAGCTTGAGTTGACCCCCTCACAAACCCAGTTTCACGGCTTACTGAATGAAGTGGTTGCTTTGACTCACGCATTAGCGCTGGAAAAAAAACTGGCTTTAAATCTTCGTAGCCTGACACCAATACCCGTCGAGATTTTCGTTGATACCACGCGCTTACGCCAAGTACTGATAAACCTTATTGGCAACGCAATTAAATTTACGCAATCCGGTAGGGTCGATGTGGAGGTTGAGGTCATTGACGACAAAAGTCATAGCCAACTTCACATCGCTGTCAGAGATACAGGTATCGGCATCAGTGATGCTCATTTGAGAAAAATATTCCAACCCTTTGAACAAGTCGACGATGTTGTCCATAAAACAGAGCAAGGCACGGGCTTGGGGTTGGCAATTTGCGCCGAATTAGTTCAGCGCATGGGCGGCTACATACATGTCGAGTCTGAACCTGGCAAAGGCAGTTGTTTCAGCATTTTGTTGCCCTTGACCGAAAGCATTGACCAGCCGCGTAAGATGCTGGAGCACCATAGCGACGAATATCGCTATCAACTGCAGCAAGCCGAACCCATGGTCGGCAAAGTGTTGGTCGTCGACGACATGGAAGATTTACGCAGTATGATGCAAGCGCAGATGAGTGCCTGTGGTATCCAAGCCGTCGGTGCCTGTCATGGTTTAGATGCCATAAAAAAGGTTAAAGAATCGCTGGACAGTGCACCGTTTGACCTTATTTTCCTCGACTTGCACATGCCGGTTATGGACGGATACAGCGCCATTAAAGAGCTGCGTACTTTAATGCCGGATATACCCATCGTTGCTCTTACCGCAGCGACTTTAAAGGGACGCGCCGAGCAACTACTGTCGATCGGCTTCACTGCCATGTTAGGTAAACCGATGGAACGCAGGGTGCTGTTAGAGAACCTCCAGCATTATCTGCAACCACCGCAGTTAGAAGACTTTAACCAGACTCAGGTGACCAAAAAACTGTTACTTGTAGAGGATGATTGCGATGCTGCCCAAGCGACTGCGGCCATGTTGCAGCTGTACGGCTGTGATGTAGATATCGCCTCAACTGCGGCTGACTGTCTCGACATGCTCAACCAAGCCACCTATCACCGTTTGGTGGTAGATTTGGGACTCCCTGACATGGACGGTCTGCAATTGATCAGTGAGATACGCAAAACTAACCCAAGTGTAGAAGTATTCATTCTCAGTGGCAGCGACGTTGAGCAGACCACTCTGAAACAGTTTAATATTGCTCAACACTACCAAAAGCCCTTGTTCGGTGAACAAATAAAGCGATTGAGCGAGTAATTGATGCAACAACATGATTGGGGGGCGCCCTTTACCCTGGAGGACGAACGGGCATGTTTATTACCGATGACGTTAGCCCATGAGTCGGCATTGGTTGCAGCTAATTCAGACAACCATCTATCGACACTGTGGTTCACCAGCGTGCCTAGCGAAGAAGAAATGCCGGACTATCTCGAAAAGGCATTAGCTCAGCAAGCACAATATTCCAGTGTACCTTTTGTGGTATTCGACAAAGCGTTAAATCAGGTTGTCGGCTCCACGCGATTTTGCAATATGGATGCAAGCAATAAGCGGGTAGAAATTGGCTATACCTGGTACGCCAAAAAGGCGCAACGCACCGGACTCAATACTCACGTCAAACTGCTGATGTTACAACATGCATTTCTACAATGGCGTTGCATTGCCGTAGAGTTTCGTACTCACTGGCATAATCTTCCGTCGCGCCGCGCGATAGCCCGGCTGGGTGCCAGGCAAGATGGCGTACTGCGCAACCACCAAGTCAGCGCTGACGGTGTTCTACGTGATACAGTGGTGTTCTCTATTACCCGGGAAGAGTGGCCCGCCTGTCGCACACAACTAAACTTTTTCTTACAGCAGAGCGCTGTTTGACCAAAAGCAAAAAGCCGGCGAGAGCCGGCTTTGTTACTTTGGCGGTTGATTAACTATTAATATTAACAGTCAGGTTATCAACCACATCCTGTACGTCGTCAGTATTGCGGGCGATGGTTAGCGCCAACTCTTTCTCGGCTTCGCTTTCTACCTCACCGTTGAGGGTAACCACACCATTGTCAGTGTCCACGTCGATTGACGTTCCTGACACCTCAGATTCCATTAGCAGACGGGTTTTCACCACAGTGGTAACTTTGGCGTCTTTCAAATCCTGCATAGTGTCAGAATCTTGCTCATCTTCATTGTGCACCGTGAGTTTGTTATCCACATCGGTCACACCGTCAAGACTCATAACCAGCTCTTCTGCCAATGCTTTGTCGACTTCGCTTTCTACCTTACCGGTTAGCGTGACGACTCCATTTTTGACATCGGTATTAATATCAAATGAGTTCAGCTCCGTATTGAACAGTATGGTCGATTCAGCTTTACCGTCGATCCAGGCGTCTTTCGCCTCGTTTTCCCAACTGTTGTTACTCGCGCTTGCTGTTGAAGCCGCTACAAGGATAGATGTTGCTAACAGAGTTTTAGTGAAATTTTTCATATCGTCCTCCGATTCTGTCATGCTGTTGCCAGCGTCACGTTGACTGTTGCAGAACTTGGGCCAATAAATTAAATATATGATTTAGCTTGTTTTTTACGCTTTACCCCCTTATTTATAGGGTGTTTAATGTGGTAGCTTTTTCCGTCGGTTGGTAAAAACTACACAGGACTGTATCAGGTTGAAGCCATTTTCAATCAGCGTATAGTGAAATATTAACGACTTCTGTTTGAAGTAATAGCCAAGGAGTAAAACAGTGGCACGAGTGTTAGTGTTAGATGATGATCAGGATTTTTTACAAGCCGCTACAGACCTACTCGGTGCACTCGGCCATGAGGTCAATACAGCAAACAGCTTAGGGGCTGGTGAACTGATGGTCAAAGCTAATCGTTTCGATCATTTACTGATCGACCTGATGTTGCCCGATGGCAGTGGCTTGCAATTACTTGATGCCCTCAGTGAGCGACAACGGGAAAACACCAAAGTCACTGTGATTACCGGGCACCCCAGTATCAAACAGTCAGTAAAAAGCTTATATGGACCCGGGGTAAATTACCTCATCAAACCCCTCACCCTCGATGCGCTCAAAGACGCCCTGACCGGTGAAGCACAACCCATCGCGGATACCCCAGAGACTACAAGCAGCACCAAAAAGAGCGTAAGACCCAGTCAGGCTGCTTCGTCGATTGAAGAGCTACTGGTCGGAGAATCCTCCCAAATGCAGCACTTGCGCGCTACGGTAAAACGCGTTGCGGCAACCGACGCAAATGTGATGCTGATGGGGGAAAGTGGCGCAGGTAAAGAGGTCGTTGCCCAGGCAATCCACCAGTTAAGCCGAGCCCAACAACCCTTTATTGCCACTAACTGCGGTGCAATGCATGGTGAACTAATTAATAGTGAACTATTCGGTCACGAAAAAGGCGCCTTTACCGGTGCGCTGGCCAGAAAGCCAGGGGTCTTTGAGCAAGCCGGCGAAGGCACCCTGTTTTTGGACGAAATTACCGAAATGCCGTTGGAACTTCAAACCACGTTACTGCGCGTGCTGGAAACCAGAACCCTGGTCAGAGTTGGCGGACAGGAAAGTATTGCCACGGCATGCCGGGTTATATCCGCAACCAACCGCAGTGAGGCGGCCATTGCCAGAGACAAATGTTTACGGGAAGACGTTTACTTCCGACTGGCCGTGTTCCCTATCCATATTCCCCCGTTACGTGATCGTGATGGCGACATTCCTATCCTGGCCAATCATTTCGTTGCTCAGCTTAATCAAGAGCATGATACCCATATGGCCATCGACAGTGCTGACATGAAACGGCTTGAAGCATATTCATGGCCGGGTAACGTACGCGAGCTTCGCCATTGTATCCACCGTGCGTTTATTATGACGGATCCGCAAAGTCGACATATTGAAATTCCAGAGCGCTTAGGCTCACCGTTTGCCCAAACCTCGGAGACGCAGGAACCCGGTGATTTTGCCCTGAAGCCTGGCCAATCCATTGAACAAATGGAAAAAGCCTTGATTGAAATGACGCTGGACAAACTGGGGGGAGACAAAACACGCGCGGCGAAGATGCTCGGTGTCAGTACCAAAACCCTCTACAACCGTTTGAAAGCCTATGAAAACGAACCGCAGGAGCCTGAATAATGAGCGATGACAGTGTTAACCAGCTTATTCACGATGTCAGAAATCCCCTGAATAACATCAGCATGCATGCTGAATTAGCTAAAATGCTCGTTGCCGAAGGGGCGACAGAAGAGAAAATATTGCAAACCCTTGATAACATACTTCAGCACTGCCAACATTGTTCGACCGTGCTTTCCGCTTTCAAAGAAAATAGTTAACAGGGTTCTGTTCATAAATGGCAAATTTACGACGATTTCTGCTTGGCGTGCTTTTCTTTCTAGCGACTCACACCGCCGTCGCTAACGTTTGGTTGGTTGTTGACGCGCAAGGTCAGCCCGTTGAAGGTGTAATATTAAGTATCCCCTCAGATTCGCTGCCAGCGTCGCCGTCCGAAATCGCAGTAATGGACCAGGTTGAAAAACGGTTTGAGCCGGAACTACTCATTATTCAGCGAGGCCAACAGGTAACGTTTCCGAACAGTGATAACATTCGCCATCACGTTTACAGCTTTTCGCCAACGAAACCCTTCGAAATAAAATTATATAAGGGCACTGACGTTCCGCCTATCACCTTCGAACAGGCCGGCGTCGTGGTATTGGGCTGTAATATCCATGACGCTATGGTGGGCTATATCTATGTCAAAGGGAATGAGTTGACATTTTTGTCCGGCAAGGATGGGTATGTTGAATTATCGGCAGACACAACGACAAATATGTTAGCTTGGCATCCTCAACAGGTCTTAGCCCCGGGACTACGCTCCAACGTCACACTCGACACCACCACCCGTACTATTCATTTACCATTTCGGGTGAAAGTCCCTGCCCCCAATGAAAGCCATCAACACGGCTTCAAACGTCGCAAACTGGGGCAATAAACTTGAGGGGTGAGCGCACACTATATCAACGCATTTTATTTGCTATTTCCGGCCTTATTGCATTTACCACTGTTATCATTCTTACCAATGTGTGGGTATCAACTACTGAACATGCCCGCAATCAAATGGCTCATGAACTCAATACCGCTAAAAATGTCGCCGCTCGCGTTTTACAGAACCGGGCTAATCAACTGCGTAACTCAGCCTTGGTTCTCACAGCTGACTTTGGGTTTAAACAAGCTGTAGCCACCCAGGATGCAGCCACCATCACCAGCGCATTAAACAATCACGGTCAGAGAATAAATGCAGATCTTATGGCCCTTTTTTCATCCGACGGTCGGCTGATTGCTAAAAATACTCAGAGTCAGGAAGAGGATTTTTCTGCAATATCGTCTCACATTATCAGCGCATTCAGTCAACGAGCAGCGAGTACTACAGTGGTGCTCAACGAACGTATCTATCAAGTAATTTTTCTCACCGTGGATGCGCCAAGACCCATTGCTGTGACTATGATTGGTTTCGAATTAACAACACCCTTTCTAGAAGAGTTAAAATCAATCACACAACTGGAACACGCGTTTTCTCTTAACCAGGACGAGCAACAAAATATCATTAACAGCACATTGGCTGGCATAGCGCAAAATCAGTTGGTGCAGCCGTCCTCAATAAACTGGTTCGAAGTTGTGTTGTTACGCAGAGCTATTTTCGCATTTCAGTCAGTGAGTTTATCAGCCTCTGACGGAGGCGCCTCGTTATTAATGATCCAGGATGTTCAAAGTGTGTATGCCGGATTCTGGCAGTTGCAATTACAGATTACCGCTATTGCGGTGTTGTGTCTCATCCTCGCGCTTAGCGTAGCGTTGCGGATCGCAAAACGTATCACCCACCCGATTCGTCAATTGGTCAAACAAAGTCAGCTCGTTGCCAACGGCAAGTATGACAACGCGATGCCTCTGAACTCAGGCGCAACCGAAGTGACTCAATTAACCAATGCCTTTAATCAAATGCAAAGTAATGTGCAGAAACGGGAAACAGAAATTCGTTTTCAAGCTGAGCGTGACAGGCTGACAGGGTTGTTAAATCGTTCAGCACTGGACACACATCTAAACAATAGAATTAACGAAGGTAAAGAATTCAGCGTTTTTGCGATCAAGATTAATCGGTTCCGGAATATTAATGATGTATTCGGCTACCAGGCTGGCGACCAATATCTTCAGCACGTTGCCAAACGCTTGGCAACACTGACAGACTGTCTTGTTAGCCGTATTGGTGGTGGTGAATATATCGTGATTCCTGACTCCGCCAAAGCCTTATCCACTGCCACTTTAATCACCTTGATTAAGCAACCGCTGATACTCAATCAAGTTGAAATTGTGCCAAGTCTCAGCGTGGCGAAGATCAGTGTGCCAGAGCAAGCAGATAATACCGAAGCAGTCCTACGTCGGCTCGACATCACATTGGATAATTGTAATGCGAATCAACTTGATTACTTACATTACCGTGCTGATTTTGAAGACCATTACCTATACAGACTCAACGTTATCAGTGAGCTGAAACAAGCGTTGGCAAACGATACACAGCAATTTAGCTTACTTTATCAACCCAAACTCTCTACCCGTAGTGGCACATGTGAGGCGGCGGAAGCGTTACTCCGCTGGAATAATCCAAAGCTAGGATTCATCGGTCCGGATATATTTATTCCTCTTGCTGAGCAATCTGGGCTAATTCATCAATTGACTTTTTGGGTTGTCCAACAGGTTCTTGTTGACCAGCAAACACTCATCGCCAACGATATTCACATCAATATCGCAATTAATTTGTCCGCTCAGGATTTACTCAACCGGGATGTCGTGGATCGTTTGATTAATCTGGTCGATAAAGCGCAACTCGGTCCACAGCGAATAAGCTTTGAGCTAACTGAAAGTGACTTAATTTCTGATGCCGATTTAGCAATAGAAAACATGACGATGCTTCGGGACGCGGGATTCAGTCTGGCAATTGACGATTTTGGTACCGGCTATTCGTCTCTGGCTTACCTGAGAAATATGCCGGTCAATACTTTAAAAATCGACAAAAGCTTTGTTCTAAAACTCGATGAGCGTCTTACAGACCAAAAAATTGTTCAAACTATCATTCAACTGGCCCATAGTTTTGACTTACAGGTTGTTGCTGAAGGCGTCGAGACTTGGCAGAGTCAGGAAGCATTGCAAGATTGGGGATGTGAGTATATACAAGGCTATTATATTTCTCGTCCGATTAAGTGTGATGACCTTGCCCTGTGGCTCAAGCAACAAAAGGATCAATATGATTTCAGTTCATAAAGCACTGTCCGTTTTCGCTCTATTCACTTCATGTTGTTATGCGCAGACCGACGGGAAATTACTGTCGACTGCTGGTCTCACTCAGATAGAAGGAAGCGGCGGAGGGGGACTTGTTCCTTGGGCGACGTTAGCAGGTTACGATAGCCGCGACGAAATTTCAGCAAGTGTATTTAGCACTCATGTCAGCGTCGACGACTACAGACTAAACGCCTGGGGGGCAGCAGTTGGTTTGTATGACCGCGTCGAGCTGAGTGTTGCCAAACATTATTTTGATCTCACCAGCTTGGGTGCCGAAATAAGCCAGAATATTGTAGGAGCGAAAGTTCGCCTTTATGGCGACGTCATTTACTCGGACTGGCCGCAGATCGCTGTTGGTTTGCAACACAAAACCCTCAGTGATGGCAGTATCGCTGCTGCTGTAGGTGCAGCTGATTCAGACCAAGGCACAGATTTTTATCTCTCGGCCACCAAGGTTCACCTAGGTGCGGCCGCAGGTTATAACCTTGTTTGGGCAGTTACTGCCAGAGCGACCAAAGCCAACCAACTCGGCCTGCTTGGCTACGGTAGCGCGCAACAAGACGATTACCAACTGATGATGGAAGCAAGTTTGGGTGTGTTGTTATCTAGGGAATGGGCCGTCGGCATAGAGTACAGAAAAAAGCCGGATAACCTTGGGCTTGGTGAGGATGACTGGTATGACGCTTTTGTCAGTTATATACCCAATAAAAATTTTAACCTGACTGCGGCATGGGCGAACTTGGGCACAATAGCCGGCTCACAACAACAGCGCGGCCTTTATTTGTCAGTCACAGGATATCTCTAATATGATAACCAGAATTACATTCGCGGCTATGTGGTTAGTACTGGCTTCGTGCAGCAATCCGACACCTAAATCAACACTTTACACGCAAATTGGTGGACAGCAAACGGTAGATCTTATTGTTGAAAACTTTATTCGTGAAATCGAATATGACCCGGTCATTATTGAGTATTTTATCGAGTCAGACATTGGTCGATTCAGAGAGAAGCTTAGCGAACACCTATGTTTTCATACCGGTGGCCCCTGTCAGTATACCGGCGACACGATGAAGCAAGTCCATCAAGGTATGCAAATTTCAGAAACCGACTTTAATCGCACAGTCGACTTATTGATCAATGCAATGACAAAAGCAGGGGTGAACCATCGTCACCAAAATAAGATCTTGGCAATATTTGCACCGATGAGAAGCGATATGATTTATCAATGACGCTTGCATCGATGAGTTTTGGAGTTCAAGCTCTAAACTCGATCTTACCTTTGGAGACATCACGAGCAGCCTGAACAAACGCTTGTAGCTGACGTTCGTCGACCGCGATGCATGCAGATATCCGCTCACCGTATTCAACTTCACTGACAACACAGTCGAATTTATCAAAGGTCTGACTAATGACATTCTCTAAGCCATAGTCATAGACTAAGCGAAGTGGCTGACGAGCAACGTAATCCAATAGTGGTAGAGTCCGCAGCGCAGTCGCAACTGCATCTGAATATGCTCGCTGCAATCCACCCGTACCTAACTTGGTCCCACCAAAATAACGAACCACGGCGACTAATACCTCACCAAGGCCACTGTGCTGGAGCACATTCAGCATTGGCATGCCGGCTGTGCCACTTGGCTCGCCATCATCGGACATGGAGCGCAAAGTGGTATCCGGCGAGCCTGCAATATATGCCCAGCAAACATGATTTGCCTGCGGATGGTCAACACGTAATTGCTTGATATAGTTATCCGCTTGTTCAGGCGTACTGACACGGTATGCGTAGGCGATAAATTTGCTGCGTTTTACTTCAGTTTCAATTTCCACTGGCCGCGCAGGCACTTTATAAGACCCCATGATGGCCCCCCAAATTAACCGGGGGGCATCATAACATAACCAACGAAGTGCCCGTGCTTACTCGTGACTATCAACCCATTGGTTAACGCGGCGTTCTAAGATGGCCAAGGGAACTTGCCCACCACCCAACACGACATCATGAAATGCTCGAATGTCGAACTTTTCACCCAATTTTTGCCTTGCCATTTCCCTTAGCTCGAGGATTTTCAACATTCCGATTTTGTATGAGGTTGCCTGTCCGGGCCAGACGAAATAACGGCGTATTTCTGACAAGATCTGTCCTTCAGATACTGGCGAATTTGCTTTGAAATAATCAATGGCTTGTTGTTCGCTCCAACCTTTAGCATGAATGCCAGTATCGACGACTAAACGAATTGCCCGCCAAATTTCGGTTACCAAGCGGCCAAAATCAGAATAAGGATCCTGATAGGCCCCCATTTCTTTAGCTAACAACTCTGAATATAGAGCCCAGCCTTCCACGTAGCTGCCGAAGAATGCCTGAGTTCGGAACGTGGGCACGGATTCCAGTTCTTGCTGTATTGAAATCTGCATGTGATGGCCTGGACTACCTTCATGATATGCAATGGCTTCAACCTCATTTTTGGGCATCATTGTCATATCAGACAGGTGCACATAGTAAACCCCGGGTCGACTGCCATCGGGTGTGCCAGCAGAATAATGTTGTGCTGCACCCGGCTGCTCACGAAAGGCCTCAACGCGTTTTACCACCAAGTCAGCTTTAGGAAGAATACCAAAGTAATCAGGCAGCTTTCCCTCAATAAAAGCTAAATGCTCACGCGTATCGGCAAGGTATGCTTCGCGACCCGCATCGGTATCCGGATAATAAAACCGTTCGTCGGTCACGTCCTCTTTGATATAGCTAAAAAAGGCCTGTAAGTCGCCCTCGAACCCAACCTGGCGTTTAATCTCTTCCATCTCTGCGCGAAGGCGCGCAACCTCTTCAAGTCCCAATTGATGAATTTCATCAGCACTCATGTCCACCGTGGTTGAAGAAACCAACTGAGCAGCATAATAGGCTTCTCCATCGGGCAAAGCACTCGCCCCCTGCGCTTCTGATGAAATATTTTTACGGTCTTGCTCAAACCAATCAATTACCTGCTGATAGGCAGGTTGCACACTGGTGAGCAAGGCTTGCTCGGCTTGTCTTAACATGCTGTTGGCTTGTTCAGACTGTAGTTTACCGGACTCGACAAGGGCATCCAGTTTGCTCTTGATATCGCTCATTAACGGCGCATCAAACTCCGCATCCGGATTAAATGGCTTACCGCTAATCACGTTTTTACTTTGTTCTATCACGCCCTCATAAGCGAAGTAAGGCGCGCGAATCCCAGCGTCAGCGCTTTGATGAACCCTGTCCATCAATTGCCCCATCGCTCGGTTCACCTGATTCAAGCGGCTAATATAGGCTTCAGCATCACTTACTTCATCGACCCGATGAAAGTTAATTAAGAACTGAGGTAAATAAGATTGAGGACCGCGCATTTGATTGAACATATATCCGTGATATTGCCACGGTAATGACTTTTGCATTGCCTCATACTGATACACCCATAAGTCATAAGAAATCTTGCCGTCATCGGTTAACGAGGCGTAATCAAAGTTTTTCTTTAGGTACTCCACGCTGTCTTTATACCAAGCCAACATCTCCTGCTGGGCTTGTTCAGACATGTCATCAAGCTCACCATAGCGCTCTTTGCGCCCAAGACTGGTCAGTTGCATTGGCGACATCTGTAAGCGCTGTTCATACTTTTGTTCAAACCACTGGTTCAAACGTTCGGTTTCACTACCCTGATTCTGCTGCTGGCCCAACTCTGTTGCAGGTGTGACAGTTGCAGTGCTCGTTGCATTATCACACCCAACAAGGAGTGCCAGCATCGCCAGTGGGATAAACGGTTTCATATTGCCTTCCTGTAGCTAATTTGTTGGTTACTATTGCAGCATAAACAGCACCACTTTATTTGCAAGCCTGTCATGCTTACTAGGATCACTTCAAAAGTTATGGCTGCACTTTTGTAGGGTTTCCGATTAACGCGATAAAGGGCTCGTACGCCATCGGCCGAGCGAGTAAATAGCCTTGACCGTAATCACAACCGCGACTAGTTAAAAACGCCAGTTGCTGCTCAGTTTCAATCCCTTCGGCCACTGTGGTCATATTTAATCGTTTGGCCATGACAAGAATCGTCTCGACCAGTGTTTCAGCGCTTTTATCCTGGCCCAGTCGCGAAACAAATTCGCGATCGATTTTAAGCACATCCACGGGGAAGCGAACTAAATACCCCAGTGATGAATAGCCTGTACCAAAATCGTCTATGGCAATGCGAAC